>JAABVD010000063.1 GCA_014529615.1 Opitutia bacterium | reverse complement strand
GGCTCCGGTCCAGGTTCCGCACGACCAGGGCATTACCATCGTCGGCACCATCCAATACGTGGAATTGGAAGGCGGATTTTTCGGCATCGTTACCGAGGAAGGGACCAAGTATTTTCCCCAATACCTGCCCTTCGACTTCAAGGTGGACGGGTTGCCCGTTCGGGTAGACGCCATGCCCGAAGAGCAGGCCATCGGGATCCAGATGTGGGGCCTCCCCATAAAGATTATCAGTATTAGACCCGGCTGATAATGTGCGCCATTTAGACGCAAATTTTCGAGAGCAAAGGTCAGGCTATAAATTGAGACATAAAGTCCCTTTTTTGGGGATTTGACACGGCCCAGGCTGGGCTGACTGCCTCTCTGTATGGTAGAGTAGATTTCATAACCTTTTGGATTCCAAAGACTTAAGGCAGTCGTTTCTTTTGCGTATGAATAACCCGCTGCGGTATGGTTCGTGCATCATAACTCGGCATGAATATGCAGAAATTTACGGAAAAGGCCCTCATGGCGCTGGAGGAGGCCCAGCGGTTTTCCCAAACTGCCGGACATCCCGAAGTCGACACCCTGCACCTGCTCAAGACGTTGGTGGAGCAGGAAAACGGGATTGTGCCGGATTTGTTGAACCACCTATCGCTGTCTCCCCAAGCCCTCTCCCTGGCCCTGGACCGCGAGCTGGAAAAACTGCCCAAAACATCCGGTAGCATCGATGCTTCCAGGACTTACCTGACCCGGGCCCTCCATCAGGCCATGGCCGAGGCCGAGAATGAGGCCAAACGCCTCAAGGACGCGTTCATCAGCGTTGAGCATCTCATGCTGGGGTTGGTAGAGGTGGCCAAACCGGCTGCCCTGAGCCGTCTTCTCGAGAATTTTTCCCTGGACAAGTCGCGCATGATGAAGGCCCTCGCGGAAATCCGCGGAAACCAGCGAGTGACCTCTCCCCATCCTGAAGGTACTTACAATGTGCTGAAGAAATATGGGGTCGACCTCGTCGAGTTGGCCCGGGCCAATAAGATGGATCCGGTAATCGGCCGGGATGAGGAAATTCGCCGCGCCATCAGGATCCTGTCGCGCAAAACCAAGAACAATCCGGTTCTTATTGGCGAGCCCGGGGTGGGAAAGACCGCCATCGTGGAGGGGTTGGCCCAGCGCATCGTGCGGGGGGATGTCCCGGAGGGGTTGAAGGACCGAATAGTATTCGCCCTCGATATGGGGGCCTTGATCGCCGGGGCCAAATATCGGGGCGAATTCGAGGAACGCCTCAAGGCGGTGCTCAAGGAGATAAAAGAAAGCGAAGGGCGCGTACTGCTCTTTATCGACGAGTTGCACACCATCGTCGGCGCAGGCAAGGTGGAAGGGGCCATGGATGCGGGCAATTTGCTCAAGCCCATGCTGGCCCGAGGGGAGTTGCATTGTATCGGCGCCACCACCTTGGACGAATACCGCAAGCATGTTGAAAAGGATGCCGCGCTGGAACGCCGCTTCCAAACCGTAAGGGTCGATCAACCCTCGGTGGAAGAGGCCATTTCCATACTGCGGGGATTGAAAAAGCGGTTTGAACTGCATCACGGCGTTCGCATTCAGGACAACGCCCTGGTCCAGGCCGCCGTGTTGTCCCATCGCTACATTTGCGACCGGTTCCTTCCCGATAAAGCCATCGACCTCATGGACGAAGCTTGCGCCAACATCCGCACCGAAATTGACAGCGTTCCGGCCGAATTGGACGCCTTGCAACGAAAGGTCCTTCAATTGGAGATCGAAGAGGCCGCCCTGATTCAGGAAAAGGACGAGGCCAGCAAGCGTCGCCTGGACGACTTGAAACGGGAACTGGCCAACGCCCGTGAAGCGGCTGGGGATTTGAGACGGCAATGGGAATCCGAGAAAGAAGGCCTGAACCGGGTCCAGCGCTTGCGCGAAGCATTGGAAAAGACCCGTAACGAAATGAAAACTGCCGAGCAATCCTACGACCTGAACCGCGTAGCTGAATTGCGCCATGGTAAAATTCCCCAATTGGAAGCCCAACTCGCCGAACTGGAGTCTGCTTCCACTGAGAAAGCCCACCTGCTCCGGGAGGAGGTTTCGGGCGAGGAAATTGCCCGAATCGTGGCCCAGTGGACCGGCGTTCCCGTCACCAGACTCTTACAAGGGGAAAAGGAAAAACTGCTCCATTTGGACGTTGCTTTGCATAAAAGGGTAATCGGGCAGGATGAAGCGGTCACGGCTGTTTCCGAATCCATTCTGCGGGCCCGTTCCGGCATAAAGGATCCTCGCCGCCCCATCGGTTCGTTTCTCTTTCTCGGTCCAACCGGGGTCGGCAAAACCGAACTGGCCAAAACCCTTTCCGAGGAGTTGTTTGACTTTGAAGACAACATCGTGCGCATCGATATGTCCGAATACATGGAAAAACATTCCGTGGCCCGTCTGATCGGGGCCCCTCCCGGTTACATCGGTTACGATGAAGGAGGGCAGTTGACCGAGTCGGTTCGCAGAAAGCCTTACTCCGTCGTTCTCTTCGATGAAATCGAAAAGGCCCATAGTGAAGTCTTCAACGTTCTCTTGCAGATTCTCGATGATGGCCGGATTACCGACGCTCAGGGGCGGACGGTGGACTTCAAGAACACCGTCGTCATCATGACCTCCAACCTGGGAAGCCATCGGCTCATGGATGGCGTCCATGGCGGAGTCATATCCGAATCCGTGCGGGAATCCATCTTCGCCGAACTGCGCCGCTTTTTCCGTCCGGAGTTTCTTAACCGGATCGATGACACCCTCCTCTTCAAGCCCCTCACCCTGAATGAAATCGAGCAGATCGTGGGATTGCTTCTGGCCGACTTGCAAAAGCGCTTGGACCCCCGCGAGATAAAACTCTCCGTTTCGAACGCGGCCATGGAGTGGATTGCCCGGCAGGGTTATGATCCGGTCTACGGGGCGCGGCCCTTGCGGCGCTTCCTGCAAAAGCGCCTGGAAACCCTGTTGGCAAAAAGACTCATCGCCGGTGACTTTGCCGAAGGGGATGAAATCGGCGTGGACCTCCATAATGGCGACGACCTCGCGGTCCGGAAAGTGGACCGACGCGCCGCCTAGCCTAACTGCCTGTAAGCTTGACCACGGATTGACACGGATCTGGCACGGATAATTGAAACTTGCCAGGAATAGTTTGATATGATCTTCCCAATACTTTGAAGTCTCATTCCGGGAGAGGTGGCAGAGTGGTTGAATGCGCCGGTCTCGAAAACCGGTATGCCCGAAAGGGTATCGTGGGTTCGAATCCCACCCTCTCCGCCACAGGGACAAAAACTTGCCGACATGACCCGCTATCCGATCGAATTTCTAAGCCCGGAAGGTGCGGTGGATTATTTGGAGGTGGATGGATGCGGGATAGTGCGCATTCATACCTGGTATCATGCATTTTGCCACGAGCGTTCCACTCATCCGAGCTTGAGCCTCAATAGCGAAACCATTCCGGAGCCGATGAACGTGTTCAGAATCCAACGAATGGATGTACGGCAGTCCCTTCGAACCGAGGATGATTTCCACGGAGTCATTTTTGAGTATTTGTTTCCGAGGCCATTAATGGATCCGGGTGAGCGCACCATCCAGGTGTATTGGAAAGATAAATGCATAGCCTGGCTGGAGGATGCGACAAGTATGGAGCCGCCCCATTACCTTCATCTCCTCGATGGTGTCGACGTATTCTCCCGGGACTCGATTTACGGTTCGGGATTACCAGTCGATTATTTGAACCACGAGGTGCTGGCGCTGGCCCGCAGTCTGCCTCAACCCATTCTGGATTTTGGTTGCGGCACGGGTGTTTTGGCTGCAGCCTTGCGGGAGGGCGGCAAGGAGTGCGTAGGCCTGGAACTCGATCGTCCGGAAATCCGGGACCACTTGCCGGAAGACCGCGTTGATTTTGTGGAGCTTTATGCTGGCTCCTTGCCCTTGCCCTACGACGATAAGGCATTTGCCTCGGTCATCATATCCGAAGTACTGGAACACCTGGATGAGCCGGATAGTGTAATGGCTGAGATTTCCCGCATCTGCCATGGCACATTGCTGGTCACCGTTCCCGATCTCAGCGCCGTTCCCCTGAATCACAAAAACGAAGTCGTTCCTTGGCATTTGTTGTCAAGCGACCATGTGAATTTCTTTAATTCCCGGAGTCTGAAACTATTTCTTGAGAAATGGTTCCCCAAAGTGGAGCTTTACAAAATAGGACGCCAGATAACCAATGACACACAATGGTGGGGCAACCTCATGGCCCTCGCTCGGAAAGATGACTGACTCTTCCGGGTGAAGGGGTCAATTGGAGAAAATAGAATTATCCCTGCCTCGTTGCCATGGGGATCAATCCTTGATGGCAGGCGCCAAGTAAATATTGCGGTATTTTACTGAAGTATGGTCTCCCTGCAAATGGATGGGGCCGGGAGTCATCGGGTCGGTGTGAATCGCTCCTCCGGTGGGGCCCTCTACCGGCTGGTTATCAATTACCGTGACTCCATTGAGAACCACCGTCACATGCCGGTCGACCAACGTCAGGTCATAGCTTTGCCACTCCCCTGGTTCTTTACCGGCGTTCACCGAGGGCGCTATTCTTCCGAAAATGGCGCCGACCCCCTGAATCCCCTGCATCCGGCTATCCCGGTCGACAACCTGGGCTTCATACATGCCGCGCAGATAAACACCACTGTTGCGGTTTGATTCGATAAGGAAATCCAGGTGCAGCCAGAAATCTTCGAATACAGCTTCGGTTTCCAAGTTGCCATAGGAACCGGTGGAACCGAAATCCGTCTTGGGAGTCTCGTTGACCAACAGGCCGTCCTCAACCCTCCATCCATTCTGTTTTTTGGGATTATAAAGCTTCCAGCCAGTCAGGTCTTTTCCATTGAATAATGAAATCGGGTGTCCAAACCGGACCTTTGACAAATCGGGCCTCGGAGGCATGGGCGGAAATTTTTTCCCCGTAAAGGTGATACGGTCATACGGTTTTTCCGAGGTCTCGTTTATAATCAAACCATCCAATTTGCCGTCCTTTATCCCGACCGCCACCGTGTTCGTGGTGGTAACCGGGCCTTGATTGCCTTCTCTTTTGATTTTCAAAGGAAAGGTCAATCGGCCCATTTTAGTTTCCACGCCCTTATGGGGTCCGGCAGACAAAACGTGGACACGCATGTAAACGACCGGTGTCCCATCTCGTTGGTCGATTTTCAGCCAGGCCGGCTCTTTGGTGGAGAGATCTAACGACCAATCTCCAATGAGGCCCGCAGGAATTGAATCTGCTTGAAGGTTCCGTTCAAAAACAACCAATAATGCAAGGCAGACCGTCAGCCCTGTTAACCAGTTAGCCCGCATGTCTCGCAAAATTCGTAGCGAGCGAACGAAGATCGAGTGCTGGTGTGGGCTTCGCGCCGATGAGCGGGTGAAGCTGGGCCTGTCCGGCCGTAGCCCTCACGGGCAGGCGAAACCAACGAAGTCCGCGCCAGTGCCGGGATTCCGGAGCGCAGTAGAAGATTTGTGAGATATGCGGGGTAGACCAGCGATTGGCATTTTCAAACACGATTGAAGAGCGCTGAGATTTGTTCATTTTTTTCCTCCCTGTTCATTTTTGATTACGCCCCTCGTCCAGGGCGTCAATACAAGTATCCACGATTACACTGCTAGCGGTGGCTTCGACCGTAACGACGTCGGAAGCGCCGGCCCTTTGCAGGAAGTCCCTATCCATCTCGTATTGGATCAGGGCAATGATGGGAACATCAGGGGCTGTGGCGCGAATCGCCCGGACTACGGATTCGGCGGCGCTGGTGACCTTGATATCCACGACCACCAATCGTGCTCGTCTGCAGCCGACTTCCTCAAGCACCTCCCGTTGCGAAACGTCACCGAGAACGGCCCTGACGCCGGCATCGTGGGCTTCGTGCACTTTGTCGGGGTTCCGGTCCACCGCGATATAGGCCACATCCTCCCGCTGGAGAGCGCTGCAGACGCGTCGGCCTGTCCAGCCAAAGCCGGCAACGATTACATGCTCGCTGTGTGGTTCCTGGGCATCGACGCCCGGTGGCTCGGCATCCAGGAGCCGGTTCAGCCATGGCACGCGGGCCGCACTTCCGGCCAGATGTGGCCCGAAGGCAATGGCCATCGGCGTCAAGAGCATGGATAGAACGATAGCCATGAGCAGGTTGTGGGAAAGTGGGTTTCCCAGGAGGTCGGTTCCTTGGGCGGCCTTTAAGAGGATAAAGGAAAATTCCCCGATCTGGCACAGGGTGGTGGCGGAGAGGATACCCACGCGCAAGGGAAGCCGCAAGATCAGCGCCGTGCCGAGAATAATGCTGAACTTTCCAATGAGAATGAGGCAAAGCAGTCCGATGGTCGAGATGGCCTGTTGCAAGATGTCCGAAACATTCAACAGCATGCCGACGGAAACGAAGAACAGGCTGGCCAGGGCCTCTCGAGGGGGGATCAGATCGGACATCGCTTGGCGCCTGAACTCGCTCCCGGCGACGACCAGTCCGGCAAGAAAAGCCCCTAGCGCCAGCGAAATTCCGGCTAAGGATAAGGCCCACGCCGTGCCGAAACACACGAGGAAGACGGCCAGAATGAAAAGTTCTCTCTCACGCGCACGGGCCACGATGGCAAGTAGGCGCGGGACCAGGTGACTCGCTGCCAACAACACCCCCGCAACAATCAGTAGAACCGTGCCGACCGTCAGGACAATATCCTGGGCTGAGCCTCCCTCCCCGGCCAAATAGGGAACGGCCAACATCATCGGAATCACGCACAAATCCTGGAAAACGAGGATGCCCAATGCCAAACGGCCGTGTGGCGCTTCCAGTTCCCCCCTGGCGGAAAGGCCCCGCAGGACGACAGCCGTGCTGGAGACCGCGACGATACAACCCAGAAATATGGCCGGGCCGGTGGATAACCCAAACCATGCCGCCAAAGCCGCAGTAGAGACAATGGTGAGCCCGACTTGCAGGCCTCCGCCGAGCAGGATGGCCTTCCACAATTGCCGCAGGCGGCTGAGAGAGAGTTCGAGGCCGACCCCGAAAAGCAGAAGGACGATGCCGACCTCGGCCAGGACCTCGACCTTGCTGGTTTCGCTTACGAGCCCCAGAGCATTTGGCCCGACGATAGCTCCCGTCAGGATGAATCCGGCGATGGAAGGAATGCCTGCTCGTTGGAGGAGCGTGACAACGATGACCGCTGCTCCAAGCACGATAACCAGATCTTTCAGGAAGTGCATTTCAGGCAAATCTCCTGGGAAATTGCTTGGGTGAAATCGTCTGCGGCTCGGTAGTTATGTCGGTGTCACTTCCTTGGGGACTTTCCCGCAAGATTGGGGCCTCAATGTGGTGTAGTGGCCAAGGTGGAGGTTTCCTGAATGAATGCTTATAAACGCGCCAAAAGTCAATCCTTTTGCCCACTTGGTTTGGCCAACAAAGATCTCGATTTTTCGGTCTTGGGTCCTAAGGTGGTCAGGCAATGAACTCGAAATTCCCATTTTTGTTTAAGAAAAGTGTCGTTTTGTTTGCCGGCGGCTGGGTCTTCCTGGCCGTTTCAGGATTGTGCCATGGCCAAAGCGCCAGTCCGGATTGGACGGATATTGCCGCGGCCGACCGTGATCTCATGGGGAATTATATCGGGACCTGGTACGATCCGCCGGACAAGTCCTACCAGAAAATTAATCCGACCCTGTCGGCCCAGGTCATCAACGTGGACGTGGGGCATTATCGGGTGAGGTTTGTCCAGAATCTGGACCGCCGGGCGGAAGTATACTTTGAGGGAGATGCGAATCTGAAAGGGGAAAGGATTGTCTACCAGGGGGACGAATGGAGCTTCACCGTGGGTAAGGACGGTCTCAACGGCACCGGAACCATTTACGGCAAGACGGGCCCCTTCAAGCTCGAGCGGGTGGCGCTGAGTTCCCCGACGTTGGGCAAGGAGGCTCCGGATGGCGCCATCGTCCTGTTCGACGGGTCGAATTTCGATGCCTGGGAACACCAGGATGGAAGAGCGGTAACCTGGACCCTTCTGGGAGATGGCGCGATGGAGGTGCCCCGGCGCGCGGCCAATGACAACGGCGGGCCTCGCATTGGGGGAACCATTGTTTCCAAACAAAGTTTCAAGGACGTGCGGCTGCACATGGAATTTCGTTACCCGGTCGAACCGGGGAAAAAGGGCCAGGGCCGTGGAAACAGCGGGCTCTTTTTTCAGAGCGGCAAGGGGGAAACCGTCTACGAGGTGCAGATCCTGAACAGCTACGGTTTGGAAGGTTATTGGAACGAATGCGGCGCCCTCTACCGCCTCATTGCCCCCAAAGTGAACGCAGCCCGACCTCCCTTGCAGTGGCAAACCTTCGACGTGGAATACCGAGCGGCCCGGTTCGACGACGAGGGCAATGCGCAAAAAAATCCCCGCATCACGGTGCGCCTCAACGGGGTGCTGATCCATCACGAGCAGGAGTTGTTTCACCGGACCCAACACAGGGAGGAAGCTCGCTTTCGCGGGCCGCCCCAGGACCCCGGCCCCATCATGCTGCAGGATCACAGCAATCGCCTGCAGTTCCGCAACATCTGGGTGGAAGAGCTGGATTGAATATAGTTTCCGAGATTCCGAGGGGCCGAAAGGGGAAGCGCGCCAAGGCGCGCCAATTAGGAATTAGGAATGGGGAGGGATTAACCACAAAAAGCACAAAAGACTCAGAGAAAGGCACAAAGGCACAAAGGCACAAAGGCACAAAGGCACAAAGGCACAAAGGCACCCAAAATGTTAGCGAACTTGGCGATCTTTGCGAGAGCTAAACCAGTAGAAAGTTTTGACCACGGATTTCATGGATGAGCATATGCGCGCCAGGGCGCGCGAATGAAGAATTAGGAATGAAAATTTACAGAGGCGCTGAGATGGTGATTGAGAAAACTGTAGGAGGGGGTTTATCCCCCGATTGCGGTGAGGCCCTTTGGAAGATCGGGGGATAAACCTCCTCCTACAGTTTCGTAATATGATATCCTATCCCGTTCTTTGTTCTCTTATGGATTTTACTACTTTCATCTCTCCCTCCAAATCCTGTCCATCCTGTGCATCCATGTTCGCTCCCCCAATTCCTAATTGGCGCGCCTTTGCCGCTCCTATGATGGTTTGAAAAAGTTGCCTGTCTGCGTGCCGCGCACGGGCAGGCGAATCCAACGAAGTCCGCGCCAGTGTCGGGATTCACAGAAAACCTGAAACTTCGCGCAATATTTTTCTCCAACAGCAATTTTTTTTACCTTTTTTGTTGCAAAAGAAAAATTAAGGACTTGGATCGGGGTGATGAGTCCCGATATTTTGGCCGTTCCGATGTTTGATTTCAGCGTTTTGCGGGATATGCGCAAGCGTTCCGGCATGACTTTGAGGGATTTATCGGAAAGCAGTGGCGTATCCTTGGCCGTCATTTCGAAGCTCGAGCGGAACCGCAGCCAGGCGGAGGTGGAAACCCTTTACAAGTTGGGACGGGCATTCGGTATGCGCGCGACCGATCTGTTGACCCTGGCCGAGGCCCCCCTTTCCAACAAGAAGAGGGCCGATTCCTACGAGTCAGGCGGCTTTCATTTCCAGGCCGTACGCTATGGTAATGCCATTTGCATGATGGGCCATGCCCGCCGTGGAGCTCACATTTCCAAACCGGAGATTCACCAGGATGATCACGAGATTTGCTGGGTCCTCGAAGGTGCGGTCCGTTTAACCCTTCCCAGGGAAACCCGGGACCTTGGCGCGGGCGAGAGCATCCAGTTTGACGCCATCCAGGAGCACGCTTACGAAGCGCTGGAGGACTGCCGCATCATGATCGTCCACATTCAAAAGGATAAGCGCTTTTAATATGAAGATTGATTACACTCTGACCCCTGAGGATCTGGCCCCGAAACTGGACCGGTTGTGGCGGTTGTCGGGAGAAAAGATCGCGTTGATCGATAACGAGTACGACTCCGGCAAGGGTTCCCCGGTGTTTACCGTCGACGGCAAGTACACCGCGATGGGCTGGACGGAATGGACGGAGGGCTTTGTTTACGGGTCTTCCTTCTTACAGTACGATGCCACCGGCCGGGACCGATTTCTGGATCTGGCACGGGAAAACACGGTGGAGCGCATGGCCAGTCACGTCAGTCACGTGGGGGTTCACGACCACGGATTCAACAACTTGAGTTGTTACGGAAATTGGTTGCGGTTGATGCGGGAAGGAAAAATCGAAGGCTCCCAGGCGGAGATCGATTTTTGTGAACTGGCCTTGAAGGTGAGTGGCGCAACTCAGGCGGCCCGATGGACCACCACCCATGGGGGAGGGGGATACATCTACTCTTTCAACGGACCGCATAGTTTGTTCGTGGACACCATTCGCAGTTGTCGGATTCTCATGGTAGCTCACGCCTTGGGGCAGGCGCTAATGGGGGAGAACGACACTCCCATCAGTTTGCTCGGGCGTTCCGTCCGGCACATGCAGTCCACGGCCCGGTACAATATTTTTTACGGCGAGGGCCGGGACCATTACGACGAATGGGGCCGCACCGCGCACGAAGCCGTTTTCAACACCAATGATGGGCGATTCCGTTGTCCGAATGCGCAGCAGGGGTTTAGCGGTTATACTACTTGGACGCGGGGGTTGAGCTGGGCCATGTTGGGTTTTGCGGAAGAATTGGAGTTCATCGCTACCTTGGAGGAAGCCGCCTTGACCGACTTGGGGGGCAGAGATGCCCTTTTGGAACTTTGCCTGAAGGCGGCCAAGGCCACTTGCGATTGGTTTATCGCCAATACGGCGGCGGACGGAATTCCCTATTGGGATGGAGGCGCCCCCAATCTGCACCGCCTGGGTGATTGGCGGGACAGGCCGGCCGATCCCTTCAACTCTTGGGAGCCCGTGGACAGCTCCGCCGCGGCAATTGGCGCGCAGGGATTATTGAGGCTCGGATATACACTGGGAAGGGAAACGGACGAGGGGAAACGCTACTGGCAGGCCGGACTGTCCACGGCGAAGTCGCTCCTGTCGGATCGCTATCTGAGTGAAGATCCCCAGCACCAGGGTTTGCTGCTCCATTCCATTTATCATCAGCCAAACGGTTGGGACCACGTGCCTGAAGGCCAAAAGATAGCCTCGGGAGAATCGAGCCAGTGGGGCGATTACCACATGCGCGAGGTTGCGTTATACCTGCAGCGCATTGTCGATAACGAACCGTATTACACCTTTTTCGGATGCCTCTAAGCCTGGACAAATTGTGTATCCACACCATCACGACCAAACCATGGGATCTGGAAACCGCCGCGCGCAAGTATGGGGCGGCAGGGGTGAAGGGCATGTCCATATGGCTTGATGCAGCCCGTGGCTTCCGGGGCGGCATGGCCGAGGCCGGTCGAATGGTGCGCCAAGAGGGACTGGACATCGTATCCTATGTTCGCGGAGGTTTCTTTACCGCCCTGGAGGGGGCGGACCGCCAGAAAGCGATGGGCGAAAACAAGAAAATCATCGATGAAGCGGCTGAATTGGGCGCGCCCTTGATCGTGCTGGTGGTTGGGGCGACTCCCGGGCAGTCGTTATTCGAATCGCGCAAACAGGTGACGGAGGGATTGGCCGCGGTACTTCCCCATGCAGAAGCGGCGGGAGTGAAACTGGGTATTGAACCGTTGCATCCCATGTACGCGGATAGCCGTAGCGCCGTTTCCACCCTGGGGCAGGCCAACGCGATTTGCGATGCCCTGGACCATCCGAACCTCGGCATTACCTTGGACGTTTTCCACGTCTGGTGGGACGATCAACTGGAGACCGGGATAAAGAACGCCGGCGAGAAGGGTCGGATCTTCTCGTTCCACATCTGCGATTGGAAGGATCAGCCCGATGACATGTTGAACGACCGCGGCTTGATGGGAGAAGGCGTAATCGATATCGCCCAAATTCGGCGATGGGTAAGGGCGGCGGGATTTTCCGGTTTTGAGGAAGTGGAAATCTTTTCCAACCGCTATTGGGCCATGGATCAGGATGAATTTTTGGAGAAAATAAAAGATGAATACCTCAACCTTCCCTAGCATTTTCGAATAAGGAGCGAGACCATGAAGATACACACTGTTGGAATAATAATGAACGGGGTAACCGGGCGCATGGGCACCCATCAGCATTTGATGCGTTCCATCGTCGCCATCCGAAAACAGGGCGGCGTTCAGGTCAGCCCGACGGAAACGATAATGCCCGATCCCATCCTGGTGGGGCGGAATGCGGTAAAGTTGAAGCGGCTGGTCGAGTTATCGGGGGTCGAAAAATGGTCCACTGCGCCGGACGACGTGTTGTCGGATCCGGCCTACCCGGTGTATTTCGACGCGCAGAGCACCTTGCGTAGGGCCGACGCGGTGAGAGCGGCCGCCACGGCCGGAAAACACGTATACTGTGAAAAACCGACTGCGGTCGATACCGCAAGCGCGCTGGCGCTCCATCGATTTTGTGAGGACTTGGGGGTGAAGAGCGGGGTGGTTCAGGACAAACTGTGGCTGCCCGGTCTGGTCAAGCTGCGGCGGGTCATCGACTCCGGATTCCTGGGACGCATTTTTGCCGCGACGGGAGAATTCGGTTACTGGGTGTTTGACGGGTCCGGCGTGCCGGCCCAAAGACCATCGTGGAATTACCGTAAGGAGGATGGCGGAGGAATGATCATCGATATGCTCTGCCATTGGCGCTACGTTCTGGACAATTTGCTGGGTCCGGTCAGGGCGGTGAATTGCCGCGGGGCCACTCACATAAAGGAGCGCGTCGACGAGTACGGGGCCGCCTATGCCTGTAGCGCAGATGACGCGGCCTACTCGATGTTTGAAATCGAGGGACCGGATGGTGAAATCGTGGTGAATTTCAATTCTTCCTGGGCCACCCGCGTCCGCCGCGACGATTTGTTCACCTTGCAGGTGGATGGGGAAAAGGGATCGGCCCTGGCTACCCTGCGCCATTGCCACGTCCAGCACGCCAACAACACGCCCAGACCGGTTTGGAACCCGGATATTGAGCAGCCGATTAATTTTTTCGAGGACTGGGCCAATGTTCCGGAGCAGGAAGTCTATGACAACGCCTTCAAGGTTCAGTGGGAGTTGTTCCTGAAACATGTCGTATTGGACGAACCGTTCCGTTGGACCCTTCTGGAAGGGGCAAAAGGCGTCCAGTTGGCCGAACTCGGCCTGAAGAGCTGGAAGGAGCGCCGGTGGCTCGAAGTGAACGACTTGACCTGAGGGGAAAGAATATGAAAACAGCTTTGATTACGGGAGGAACACGCGGCATCGGTTTTGGAATCGCTTCCAAATTAGCGGAAGAGGGATGGAATTTGGTCATCAACGGGGTGCGGGCGGAGGCTTCCATCCAGGAAGCCTTGAATTCCCTGCGTTCGAGTGGGATCGAGGCCGTCTATGCCCGCGGAGATATTGGAAGCGCCGAAGGGCGATCGAACATTTTGCAGGTAGCGCGAGGATTTGCGGGAGGGGCTATTCAACTGTTGGTCAACAATGCCGGCATTGGTTCGCCCGGCCGCCTCGATGTCTTTGAGACCACCGAGGAAAACTATGATTTGGTCATGGCGATCAATTTGAAGGGAGCGTTTTTCCTCAGTCAGGCCATAGCGCGGGATATGGCCGAAGCCAAGCGGGCGGATAATTCCTTCCGGGGATGCATCGTAACCATTTCCTCCATCTCTTCCACGGTGGTTTCCACCAATCGTGCCGAATATTGTATCGCCAAAGCCGGGCTCAGCATGATGAGTCAGGTCTTTGCCGCCCGCATGGGGCAATACGACATTCCGGTTTATGAAGTGCGTCCCGGGGTGATCAAATCGGATATGACGGCCGGAGTGGCGGATAAGTATGACCGGCTAATCGAGGAGGGGCTCAACATCACCAAGCGCTGGGGTTATCCCGAGGACGTGGGCAAGGCGGTGGCGGCTCTGGCCCGGGGCGATTTTCCCTATTCCACCGGCCAGGTCCTCCTGGTGGATGGAGGATTGACCGTGCCTCGTTTGTAGGGGAAATGCGGGCTAGGCTAGGATTTCGGATAGGGAATTTTTGAACCCGTTTCCCTCTGCAATTCTTCGAGCTTGTCGAGCAGTTCCCGGGTCTTTTCGGGGTATTTTTCGGAGAGGTCATTCGATTCGCCGATGTCGTCCTGCAAGTTGTAGAGCTCGACTGTTTCCCACTCGTAGGATTGCACCAGTTTCCAGTCGCCTACCCGTATGGCCGCGCCCGGTTTCCAGGTGGAACCATGGTAGTGAGGATAGTGCCAGAAGAGCGGGCGGTCCTGGAAAGGCTTCCCCTCCAGCAACGGCTTCAAACTCAGGCCGTCCCGATGGAGGTCGGGCCGGAGGGGTAGCCCGGCCCAGTCGAGAATGGTGGGAAAGAAATCCATGCTGATGATGGGGGTGTCGATTTTTTTGCCGGTCGCGCCAATGCCGGGAGCGCGAATAAGGGTTGGAATGCGAATGCCGCCCTCGTAGCACCAGCCTTTGCCGGCGCGCAAGGGGAGTTCGGAAGTGGGCGCTATCCTGGAGAGGGTGGTAAGTCCGCCGTTATCGGAAGTGAAAATTATGATGGTCTGGTCGTCCAGATCCATCGATTCGAGAGCGTCGAGGATGCGGCCGACGCTGTTATCGAGGGCTTTTACCATGGCGGCGTACTTGTGGTCGGACTGGTTGAGCCGGGTGAGGCCGTCGTGTTCCCGGCGGGTTTTCGGTTCTCCGCCATTGGGGAGGGTTTTCTTTTTTTCGGCGAAGTAGGCGTCCTGAACGTCCCAGCCCTGGATGGGAGTATGGACGGTGTAGTAGGCCATGTAGAGGAGGAAGGGTTTTTGTTGGTCGCGCGATTCCAGAAAATGGATACATTCGTCGGTCAGTCGGTCGGTCAGGTAATGGTCCTCGGGTTTGTCTTCGAGTTTGGGATTTTTGAAAGGAGCGTAATAACCACCCGGAGGGCTGCCTTTGTTATGGCCGCCCTTGTTGATATCGAATCCCTGGTCTTCGGGGAAGTGTCCCTCATCGCCCAAGTGCCATTTCCCGGCATAAAATGTCTGGTAGCCCTGTTCCCGGAGAACCTCGGCAATGGTTACCTCCCTCAGGGCGAGGTTGTAGCGGTCTTCCGGGGTGACCAACCGCGGATTTTTCGGAGTCATCCCCGGAATCCAATCGGTGATCCCGACGCGGGATGGGTAGCGGCCGGTCATGATGGCGGCCCGGGTGGGGGAACAGACCGGGTTGGGTGTGTAGGCGTTGGGCATCGATTCGGGTAGACTCGTCGAATGAGCTGCCATAGCAGCCCAGGTCTTTCCAGCCGAGATCCTCCACCAGAAAGACGATGACGTTTTTGCCTGGGGCTCCGTTATTGGCGCCAATAACGGAGAGGCCGAAGGCGATGAGAAGGGCAGTTGTCAGGAGGGGCCTAATAGCTGGATTTTTCATTGGGGATCAGGACGTAAACAGTTATGCGGGCTAGGACTCTGGTCTGGGGGCGCCTTCCCCGATGGTATACGTCGCATCGAAAACGGCACGACTGTCAAAGATCTGAACTTTTGCCCTGCCCGTTTCAGGGGAAGTCTCGGTAAGAAACACAAGCATATCGAGGAGCGAGCCGTCATAGGTTAATTCTATCCAGGTTTCATCATCCGATTCGAACCATTCGTAATTGAGCACGGTTCCGGTAATTGCATCCTCCTGGTCGGTTCGGGTCGACTCGTAACTGCCCTGGGAATTATCCCAGAAATCAATAACGATTTTCCCGGAATCTTCACCCTCGAGGTCGATATTCAGAGTCAACTTGGTAAGATTTTTATCGAGAATTGCCGGTCGGCCACTACCGGTCCCCGTGGTATAGTTGACGGTTTCGAATTGGGCCCCTGACCTGAAATAGGCATCGGCCGAACCGGAGGCCGGCAAGGGCTGGTCCAACTGCAAATGGATCCCGGAAATGATATCGAATTCGAGAAGCAACCGCCCGATGTCCACGTAATCGCTGTTGGAAGAGGTCACCTTCCAACCGCCTTCATAGAGAATTTCGTCGTCGGGCTCCTGGTTCCGGAGCTGGTCCCAAAAGTCGATTTCGAACGTCGTGGTGACGGGATCGCCTTGCAGGTCGGTGTCGACAATTTCGAAGATCAATCCAAGGCCATCCTGGTCCAATCGGGTTCTCCCTTCATTTTCACTGCTGAGGGTATAGGTTCCCATGATATTGACCCCTTCCGGTCTGGCGCTCAGGTAATGCACATAAGCATTTCCGGAATTTGCCGAGGTTGGAGTAAGGTAGGCTTGCAAACCGGTGAAACCATTCAGATATAAAGTTACCTGATGCTTTCCGGCCAAATTCCACCATTGGTAGGAATCAATTTCGCCGATGGGCCTCATGGCGTCGTTATCGGACCGTTTGAGTTCCCAATACCCTTGGTGATTACTCAGCAGGGTAAAACTCAAGGACTCGGGCAGGAAGGAGACGGTATCCGGGTCCACATCGTACTCATTGAATTGCAGGGTCAGATTGGTTCCATTAGTCCCTTGAAGGGGTGGTTCCGGAAGCGGGGGATAGACCAATTCCAGCATGCGGTAAAAGTGCCGATCATCAAAAGCAATGTCGGTCCTGATATCGCGGCGAATGGGCAGGTCCTGACGCGTCACCGCCCTTTGGAAATCATGGGCTAATCTCCAAGTTTCCAAATCGTTTGAATCTTCGATATAGTAATGGTTGTCGCGGTCTCTGAAGAAGGTCCATTCCAGAACCGGGACCCGGGCAGTATCGGGATTGTCATCGTGGTCTTCCACGGTGAATCTGGTTTCCAGATCACCCCTGCGAAAGGTGGGAGGTTGCCAGTAATCGGTGGGGACAAAAGCCTGTGCGTTTGCCCCTTGTCGGATTATTTTGACCGATTCGATGGTTACGGGCCACTCCGGATGAGGTCGTGAACCGAAGAGCGGAACGCGTCCGATTTCCTGGGCCACATTCAATCCCTCCACAATTTCTCCGAAAACGGCATGTGTGCCATCCAGGCCGGCCAATTGCCCTTCTTGTCCCGGAAATGGAATCATGGTTATGAAGAACTGGCTGCCACCCGAATTGAGATTTGTTCCCTGGGAGGAGGAGTTGGCCATGGATAGCACACCCCCGCCCTCATGTTTCAACTCGGGCACTATTTCATCCGGTATGGTCCAACCCGGGCCGCCGCTCAAAGTGCCGTCGGGAGATCCGGCCTGAATGATACGGTTTTCTATGATCCGGTGAACTTCCGTACCGTCGTAAAAAGGCGTATTGCTGCGCAGCCCCTGTTCCTGGAAGTCGTACCAGTCGTAGGTCCCTTCGGCCAGACCGACAAAATTCGCCACCGTGATCGGTACTTCCTGGTAATGTAAGCGGGCGGCAAATTCCTTGGTGGCGAATTGCCCTCCGGTTTGCCGAAGGGTTACGTTGAAAACGGCATAAATCCCATCCGAGGTGGGGGTAAAGGCGGAGGCGCCGATAAAGGGGCCAAGCAGCAGGATGAGAAAGAAAAATTTACGGCGCATAAAGGAAATGAAGCGATGTTGGTAGCACAGTTGATTTTGAGGATCAAGCCGGGATGTCCCGCCGGAGCGATGTCAAGACTGCAAGACATGCGGGCTAGGGCCAAAGCGGGTTCGGTGTAAAAGAAATGTATAATGGGCATTATCGCAGCTTATAATTTTCGATGGAGGGATCATTCCCTTCCCTCGAACTGAAAATGCGTTGAAAAAACAATTTCATATCCCCAGATTGGCTGCTTTTCCGGCAACGACATGTTCCCCGACCGACAATCCCCCGTTAAGTGCCCAAAATTCCGGCCCTTCCTGATTCTGGGCCTTATCCTGTGCTGCTTTGGCCCAGGTCTGGTCGGCCAGGACATTGAAAAGGGGAAAATTGGCTATATTACCTGCATGGCCTGTCATGGTCCGGAAGGCCATGGCAACAAGTTGCTCAATGCTCCCCAGATAGCCGGGCTTCCCGCCTATTACATCGAGACCCAATTGCACAATTTCAAGCATGGCATTCGCGGGGCCGATCCCCGCGATACGACGGGTCTGCAAATGCGTCCCATGTCGATGACGCTGGCGGACGAGCAGGCCATAAAGGACGTGGCCGCCTACGTAGCCACCTTCACTCCCAAAGTTCCGGAGGACTTCCTGGAGGGCGGGGATCCGGTCAAGGGTCAGGTTGCTTACGCCCTCTGCATGGCCTGCCATGGCCCGGATGCCCAAGGCGTGGAAGCGCTCAAGACTCCCTCCCTGAAATTCCAGAGCGACTGGTACATGCTGACCTCCCTGAAAAAATTCAAGGAAGGCATACGGGGGACCAATCCCAAAGACATCGGGGGGATGCAAATGCGGCCCATGACCTTGACCCTGGCGGACGAACAAGCCATGAAAAACGTCATCGCCTATATTCGTTCCATTTCCCTTCAGGAATAACCCCATTCTCCCAGATGAGCAAAGACCTACCCCATAAAATCGCCGGCAGAACATTTCTCGTTTTGACTGCTTTTGCGGTGGCTTTCGCGGCCGTCGTCTTCATTTTCGTGTTGTAAAACGCTAAATTCCCCGCACCGGCGCATTACCCCATGATCGAAACCTATTTAGTCCGTGCCTCCTCCTTTGCCGGGGATATCGATTTTCTGAACGATATGATATTCTGGATTGTGGGGGTCTGGTTCCTGGCGGCGGAGGTTGTTTTTTTCTACTTCATGTTCCGCTACCGGAAGAAGGAGGGTCAAAAGGCTCAGTACGTTTCCGGGGAGAAAAAGCGGCACAAGAAATGGATTTCCATTCCCCACTACCTGGTTCTGGTTTTTGACGTAGCCATCGTATGGGGCGCCATCGCGGTGTGGTACAACATCAAGCAGCGGCTTCCCGAACCGGATCTGACCGTTGGGATCGTGGCTCAGCAATGGGCCTGGACCTTCGTGCACCCGGGAGCGGATGGCGAGTTGCGCACGGCCGATGATGTTGCGGTTGTGGACGAACTCCACGTCATGGAGGGCGCCACCTACCATTTCGAACTCGAGGCCACGGACGTGCTCCACTCCTTTTCCGTGCCGGTTTTCCGCCTGAAACAGGACGCGGTGCCGGGGCGAAAAATTGTGGGATGGTTCAGGCCGACCAAGACCGGGGAATTCGATATCCAGTGCACGGAAATTTGCGGTTTGGGTCATGGGATGATGGCGGCCCGCATCTTTATCGAGTCGGCCTATGACCACGAACAGTGGCTCAACCAACGTTATTCCACCATGCCCGGCCAGGCTCTGGCTTCCGCCTCATCCCTCTGAACCATCAATCGTTAGATTCTGCCGTCATGTCCGAAGCCCATACTCACCATGAAATGAGTTTTTGGGAAAAGTACGTCTTTTCCACGGATCACAAGATCATTGGCTTCCAGTACATGTTTACCGGGATATTCATGGCCTTGATTGGCGGGTTTTTCGTCTACGTTTTCCGCATGCAGTTGGCTTTTCCCGGAATCGATGTCCCGGGTTTTGGGCACGTATCGGAACTGGCTTACAATTCCCTGGTTACCAACCACGGCACCATCATGATTTTCTGGTTTGCCATGCCGGTTTTGATCGCGGCATTCGGCAATTTCCTCATCCCCCTGATGATTGGCGCGGACGACATGGTATTTCCGCGCATCAACCGGTTGTCCTACCAGATTTTTCTGCTCAGCGCCCTGGTCCTTATCGCTTCCTTCTTTGTGCCCAACGGGGGTTTTGGGGGTTCCTGGACGGCTTATCCGCCCTTGTCGGCGGAAGCGCAATACAATGCGACTCCTTTGGGCGCGCCCATGTGGGTGATTGCGGTGGGGCTGGAGTTTGTGGCCTTTCTGCTGGGGGGGATTAATTTTATCACCACCCTGATGAATGCCCGGGCCCCGGGGATGAAGATGTACGATATTCCCATCGTGTTGTGGATGATCGTCATCGCCAGCATCCTCTTCATGCTCTCGGTCGGTCCCCTCCTGGCCGGCGCCATCATGTTGTTGTTCGACCAATTGATCGGGACGGGTTTTTACAATCCGGATATGGGGGGCGATCCCCTTCTCTGGCAGCACTTGTTCTGGTTCTTCGGCCATCCGGAAGTTTACGTGGTCCTGTTGCCGGCCATGGGTATCGTGGCCGATATAATGGCGGTATTTGCCCGCAAGAAACTCTTTGGCTACAAGACGATTCTCTATTCGGTATTTGCCACCGGTATTTTGAGCTTCGTCGTATGGGCCCACCACCAGTTCATCGCGGGAATCGATCCCCGCATGGCCAATTTGTTTACGGTTACCACTTTAATAATATCGGTTCCCATCGCCGAGCTGTGCTTTGTCTATATTGCCACCTTGTACGGGGCGTCCATAAC
>JAABVD010000062.1 GCA_014529615.1 Opitutia bacterium | reverse complement strand
TCGACCGGAAAGGGTACGCCACCCTTTACCTGGAGGTTCCGGAGGGGGATGGTCTGGCCGCCGCCATTCGCGATCGCATACGCCGGGCTTCGGCTTTGCCCTAACTCGGTTTATCGGCCAGTTTGCGGGTCGGGGACTGACGGGAATGATAATGCCGGTATTTGTAGTTCTGGTAGGAATAATAATATCTCGACAGGGAAAGTTTCAGGTTGTTCAGGACCGCTCCGAGAATCGGGACATCGGCTTCCAAAAGCCGCCGGACGTTCGCCACAATTATCTTTCTCTTTACGGCATTGAATTTGATGGTGTAGAGCACCCCATCCACCAGGGGCAGGATGATGAGTGAATCGCTCACGGCCGAAACGGGTGGGGTATCGAGGATGATGCGGGGATACCGCTCCCGGGCTTCCCGGAGCAATTGCCCAAATCTCTCCGAACTGAGGATCTGGGAAGGGTTGCCAACCCGGTTGCCAGTGGGAATCAGGTGCAATCCCGTCTGTTCTTCCCGGCGCACAACCTGGTCGAAATTTGCCTTTTCAATGCAGTAGTCAGCAACCCCGGGGGCGTTTTCGATGCCGAGCAGATGGGGGAGGTTGGACAAGCGCAGGTCACAGTCGATAAGGAGGGTATCCTCACCATGGGCGGAGAAGGTTAAGGCCAGGTTGGATGAGAGGAAGGATTTGCCTTCGCCGGGAATGGTCGAAGTGACGAGCAAACACTGGGCATTCTTGCCTTCGCTTTTGAGCATCAGGCTGGAATACAAGGACAGGAAACCATCGAAAGCATCGCTCTCCAAACCCGAGGCGACCACTTTGGCTTTTTCCGTGGACGGCAGGTTCTTCAATTCGGAAATGGCCCCCAGAAGGGGCAGCCCCACTACTTGTTCAATCTCGGAAGCGCTTTTCACACGGTCGTCCAGATGGGCGATGATCAGGGCTACGCCCACGCTCAGGACCACCCCGCCGAAAATCCCGGCGCCGAAGAAAAGGATATAGTTGGGCCAATAGGGTTTTTCGGCCATGACTGCCCGGTCCAGGGCGCGGACGTTGGGGTTGTCCAGACTGGAGCTGATATTGGTTTCCCTCATTCGCTCCACCAGACGCTGATAGATGACGGTGTTGACCTCGGCTTCGCGCTGCATGGTTTCGTAGTCGACGCTGAGCCGGTCGATGCTCATGAGCAGGTCTTCCTGCTTCTTTACCGCCGCCTGGGCTTCATCGTATCGAGCTTTGGCTCGCAGCAGATCCGAATAAATATTGTCCACTTCGGCCTGGATTGCAGTGCGGAGTTCATCCTCGACTTCCTGCAGGGACCGGAGAAGGGAAATCATGGTCGGATGTTTTTCCCGGTAGCGTTTGGATAGGGAGGCGACCTCTACCTTGCGGGTGGAAAAATCAGCATTCAACTGCTGCACCAATGGGCCATCGGAAATAAAACTGAGTTCCATGAGATTCTTGCCCTTCCCGCGGTAGGTCCGGATCAAATCCCACTGGAACTGCACTTCGTATAAGGAGGTTTCCGATTCCGTGCCTTTCAGGTTCAGGACGCGCAATTTCTCATTCTCGATGGCGGACCTTTCATCAAAGGAAACCGTTTCATGTTCTTCCCGATACTCTTGCAAATTGAACTCCAGATCTTCCAGTTTCTTGCGCTGCTGGTCGGCCCGGATCTGTAAATCTTCAACGGCCTTGAGGGATGCCTCCAACTGCTTGCGTTGATTGAAACCGATATATTCGTCCATGAACAGGTTGGTCGTATTGGCGGCAATCTCTGGGTCCGGGTGGGTGTATTCGATGGCAATTATGCGGCTCAGGCGCTGGGGAATGATGCTTCGATTCCGGTAGAGGAGGAGGGGGAGTGATACCTCGGATGGATCCTTGCCTTTAAGGTAAGGCTTGAGAAATCGGCCTCTGTCATCTCCTTTGAACCGCGCCGCCACCTGTTCGATGATACTTTGACTTTCCAGGATTTTGACTTCGGTGTTGAAGTCTTCCATCCCCCGCAGTTCCTGGCTTTCCACCTCCTCAAACTTCACCACTTTATTGGCTTCCCGCTTAACTTCCACCGTTCCTACCGATTTATAGAGAGGGGTTTGGTCAAGGACGACCAGGGTAGTAGAAAGAAGGACAAGCAAGAAAATGGCCAATACCCACCATATGCGTTCCCGAATTATCAGCAGGTAGGCTTGAAAACTGCGCTCCTGCCCCATTTCCTCTCCATTCCGGTAGGCGTAACCCCGGGGATGGGGATAACCCGAGTTGTAAAGGTAAGGCAAGGGACTCTCCGGATCATTCCGTCGTATATTGGGGTCCCTCACCATCAAAATACGCGTTCCGGTATGAAGATCACATCGTCCTTTTGCAGGTCCCAGCGCATGGCATCGTCACCTGCTATCAATTTGCTGGTGTCAATGGTGAAGGTCTCTGTATTACCGTTGAACAAGGTGCGTGTCAGGGAAACTTTCCGCTTGTCGGCCAGGCGGTTGAATCCTCCCGCCAATGATATGGCTTCCAGCAGAACCATTTCTTCCTCGGGAGGGAAAACCACTATGCCGGGGTTGTTCACCTGACCGATTACGTTTACGCGTCGAAGCGCATATTCCACGATGGTGACGTTGATTTGGGGGTTCACCAGGTAATCCCGATTGTAAAGTTCTGTTATCAACCGCTCCGCGTCGAAAATGGATTTACCGCCAATATAGATTTTCCCGATGAGGGGCAGCAGGATGCTCCCATCCTGAGCGACGCGCACCTCGCGGAACAAATCCGGTTCCTGAAAAACTTCCACCCGCAGAAGATCAGATGGATTGAGCCGGTAATTGCCCGCCTTGTCGGAAATCTGCCCCGCGCCATGGGGGACTGCGGCAAAAAACAGCGTGAGGAAGAGGAAGGCTTTCATACGGATTTTCATCTTGGTTTCCCCACAGAAAGGAGGCCTCGGATCGCCTCCGCCATGAAATAAAGGGGAATCTTCAATAGCGCAACTTTCCCGAGAGATTGACCAGCCTGCTATCGAAATCCGCGCTCTTGAAATTGCTGTTATTGTTGTAGACCACATAGGCGAGGCTGATGGCCGAGTGCACGCTCGGGGTGTAGGTGAGGCCTACCTGTCCAAAAATTGCCTCGTCCTCTCTTCCGGTAAAATAAAGGTCCTCCGCATACCGGATAGTGGCAAATCCCGAATATTCCTCGTTGAATCTGGTTCTGGCAGAAAGGCTCAATTCGCTCGACTCGATCGAGGCCCCAAAAGCATCCGAGCGAAAATCACGGGAAATCCTCAGTGTCCCTGCGGTTTTTTCGGTGGCGGCCCAGACAACCTGGCCGTCCAGGGCAAACATATCCTGCAACACTCTGCCGGAAGTGTTGGATTCTCGATTCTGAATACCCACTTTGATTTCCCCGCTCATTTTGGGGCCGACCTGTCCCCGAACCCCAACGTTGAGGAAGTGGTCTTTGTAAGTGGAAAGATCCTTTGGCTCATCCCTCCCAATGGCGGCTGGAAAGTTGTAGTCACGGCTAAAAGAAGTGTGCCGGAAGCGATAACCGACGCTCATGTCCAATTTGGGGGAATATTCCCAGAAATAATCCAACGGGATGTTGTAGGACTGACGGTCTTGGAGGTTTGCCGCTTCGTAATCGACTTTGTCCATCCCGAGGCTCGCAGCCAAGGAAGACTTTGCGCTCATTTCCCATTCGGACCTGATCACGCCGTGGTATCGGTCCCTTCGGGCAATGTCTCCAACCACATTGTTGGAGGCGTCGTTTTGGGAGTGCTCCCGAAAACTCATGGAGTAATTGATCCGGGCTTTGGGCCATTTGGAATGGCCCTTTACGGCGACCCGTATATTGTCGCGGTCCAGGGAATCGGTTTCAAAATAATGAACAAAATCGTGGATGTATACGACGTTGGTGTGGGCATTGGACGTCGACCCCCCCAGGTTCAGCTCCACCCCGGGTGAAAATACGACTATGGTGTCGCTTCTCTCATTGGCGTTATCGAGGAAAATATTATCCTGATACTGGATAGCTCCTCCCAATCGGGCAATGATACTGCCGTTGTCTCCAAGCGCCATCATGGGAGAAGCCTGGCCGGCAGTGATGGAGAAAAGGACTGCAAAGACGGGGGAGAAGCAGGTTTTGCAAGTCATATTTCCATTGTTGGGCCATGGGGCTTTGCGCCAGTGCGAAGGTTCGAGGGAGGTCCTGCAAAGAACAAGCTTAAAATACCACCCCAACTTGCGGGCCCCCCCTTTTTCCAAATATAAGACTGGCTTGGCGGGACAACGCTACCTATAAGCTGACCTCTTCCCCTCGGAGCCAAGCCATTCCGTCAATTCGGACGGCGCTTGAAAATGGCAGGTATCCGGGCTGGAGACACTCAAAGGAATGCAATTGAGACCAAAAAAAATTCTGGGAATTTTAGCGGGATTGGCCTTTGTCCTTTGGCTGGGCGCCTCCAGCGGGTTGTATTATTTTATTCAGTACTCCAAGGGCTATGATGCCATTCGCTTCACCGATGTGGCCATCCCGTGGAATTGGAGCCGGATTCGACCCAAATGGGGAGACTTCTTCATTGAAAAAGGCCTTCGACACCTGGAGGCCAGGGAGTGGAACCAAGCCTTTTATCATATCCGGTTAGGGGTGGTAAAATCCCCGGGAAATCTGGAAGGCCGATTGGCCATGGCCGATATGTTGTTTCAGGCCAATGAAGTGGTTCGAGCCGTGCAAGTGCTGGAAGCGGGTTTGGAATACGCGGCCCAAAATGAGTTATTCTGGAAAAAGATGATTCGCTTTCTGGAATACTACCAGGCTGACCGCGTCATTATCCGGATATTGGAAAAAGGGCTGGATGAAAACCTGGTGGCCGACTCCGGCCTGGCAACGGCCCAAGCGGCCTTGGCCAAAGCTTATTTTTATCAGGCCGATTACGCCAAGGCGAGGGAAGTCATTGGGCGCGCCCCATCCATTTCAAACCGTGTCTTGCGCAGCCGGATCCATTTTGATCAAGGCTTGGAGGAGCTCGCTCTGGCCGAACTGGAGGCCCTCCATACCACCCATCCCAACCACCGCGAAGTCGTTATTCACCTCACCCGGCTTTACCGGCAATTGGGCGAGGATGGCGAGGCGGTGGCCCTGGCCCGCCATACCTACTTGAGCAACCCCTACTCCGTTGAAACCGCTGTAAATTACTTTGACGCACTCGGCCCCGAGGCGAATTCCGAGATTGAGCGCTTCCTCGAACGCGTCCCCGAAATATACCAGGACGAAGGTTCCTTGTTCGAACTTCTGAACTATCTCGCCGAAGCGGGAGAACCTGACCTCCAAACCATCATCTTGGAACGAGCGGAAAGCTCGCCCGCCCGGGCCCCCATCATCTGGTTCCTCGCTCTCGAGGCCCGCATCAACGGAGGCCGGTACGAGGCCGCCAGGGCAATGCTGGCCCACCCCCCCGAGACCATCAACCTGAGGATTCCCCTGCACCACATCCTCTTCCACAGCCTGTCCTTGACCAATGCCTATGCCTTGGGAGCGGATGATGAGGGCGATATAGCCCTTAAGGAGCTTTTTTCAGCCGGACACATTCGCTCTTCCGCCCTGTTGCGGATTGGCCAAAAATTGCTCGAAATCGGCCGCCCCGATCGAGCCGGAGACATCACCGCGTTTCTTTTGAAACAAAATCCGGGAAATCAACCCGCTTTGGTTTGCCAGATTCAAGTCGACTTGATGTTGGGCGACACCCAGGCCGTATTGTCACAGAGCAAGGACATGATGGGAGGCAAGACCCTTCCCTTCAAATTGAAGCGGGAGATTGTGCGGCATCTGGCCTCCGATGAAAATACCTTTGTCACCGAGGCCGGGGAAATGGTTAAGCGGATTTTGGATACCCTCGCGCCCTCCAAAAGGGTTCAACTCTTGCAAAGCCTCTAACTTTTACCCGCCATCGGTCGGGGTCAGCCGGACTTTGGCGGAGATCAAACGTTTTTCATCCACTTCGACGGCTTCGATTTCCAAATTTTCTATGGCGACCTTTTGCCCCGCCTCCGGGATTTTACCCAAAACGGAGGTCATCAAACCGCCAATGGTGGAGACCTCCTCTTCCTCGATGCCGATCCCCAGCCGGTCCTCGATCTCGTGCAAAGGGGTCAATCCGTCCACCATGAACACGTCCCGCTGAAGTTCCTCGATTTGCTCCTCCTCGGAGTCGAATTCATCCTGAATATTGCCCACCAGTTCCTCGACGATATTTTCCAGGGTCACCACTCCCACCGTTCCACCGAATTCGTCCCGTACCAGGGCCATGTGCAGCTTTTCCCCCATCAACTCCTGCAATACACCTTCCAAGGTTTCGTCCGGACCGGTGTAGACAACCGGCCGGGCCATTTTCCGGAAATCAATCCGGTGGCCGGGAAGGTCGCTACGGAAAATATCCTTTATGTGAACAATGCCCACGCAATTGTCCAAATCCCCCTCACATAGGGGAAATCGCGTGTGACCGGTGCGTTTGGCCAAGGCCATGTTGAATGCGTTGCTGTTGGAAATTTCGAAGAATCGGATCTGATTGCGGGGCAACATGACATCTTGAACCACCAAGTCCCGCATCGATATGACATTCTTGAGCATTTGTTGGGAAAACACCGGGACCTGGGAGTCCCCTTCCAAGCTCTCTATTTGCTCCCCCACATCCAAAAGGTTGAGGCCATTTCGCGGATCGAGGCGCAGCCATCGGAGGAGGGCGCGGGAAGCCCAATCCATCAGTTCCAGCAAGGGATGGGCCAGCGCCAGGCAAGCCCGAACAAACCAGACGGATCTTCGCAAGGCCTGCACGGGATAGCGCAAGGCCACCGCGCGCGGCACCAGTTCCCCGATGACGTAGCGAAGGGCGATTGCCACCAGGAACGAGACCGCCAGGAGCAGCCACCAGATCCCCGTGTTATCGGCCAATCCCAGCCACCGGGTGGCGGCTTGAAAAAAGGGGAAAATGAGCAGGCCCAGGCCCAAGGTGCAAAGGACGATGCCCAACCTCAAAAACCGAAAGGTGCGGTCGAGCCGGTTCAGGAGGTAGTTGATTCCCTTTTGACGTTCCAATTCCTCCAGGAAGTCCGGATTGAAATGGCTGAAACGGAGTTTGATCAGGCTGAACTCACACGCTACGAAAACGGCATTGAGCAAAACCAGGGCTCCCGCCGCCACCGTCAACAGGGCCCAATACCCAAAAAAAGCACTCACTGATACCGGTTACCCAAGAAATTTTCAGGAAAGCCCAAGGACATTATGAAGCTCCCGGCAAAGCCTGGCATTCTCGGCTTTTCTTCCCACGGATATCCGCACGTATTCAGGCAAACCGTAGGGCTCCATCGGCCGCACTATCACGCCGACTTTTTGCAATTTCCGGAACACCTCCCTGCCGTTTCCCACTTTTATGAGCATAAAATTTCCATGACTGGGAATGTAGTCGAGCTTGAAATTTTGACAAAAACCGGATAAATCCCTCAAACCGGCCCGGTTGACCTCCCTGCTTTGTTCGACAAAAGGGTGGTCGTCCAATGCGGCCAGGGCGGCTGCCTGGGCCAGGGAGTTGACATTGAACGGCTCGCGGACCCTGTTCAAAAGGGAGGCGCAATCGGCCCCGCAGTAGCCGTAACCCAGCCGGAATCCGGCCAAGCCGTAAATTTTGGAAAAGGTGCGAAAACAAATGATTTTTCTCCCCTCGGCCAGGAGGGGGCAGAGGTCGACCGGATCGTCCAGGTATTCGCAATAGGCTTCATCCAATCCGAAGATCACGTGTTCGGGCAGGGACCGGGCAAAGTCGAGCACCTCGGCAGGCTCGTTTATCGTCCCGGTGGGATTGTTGGGGCTCGGAAGAAAGACCAACTTGGTTTTCTCCGTTATGGCCTCTCCCATGGCCTTCAGATCGTGGGTAAAATTCCGCAGGGGCACTTCCACCGGCGTCGCCCCGAACAACAGGGTAATCAGTTTGAAGACGATAAACGCTTGCTCGCCCATGACCACCTCGTCCTGCGGCATGAGGAAAGCGTGCCCGACCAGTTCGATAACCTCGTTGGAACCGTTTCCAAAGACGAACTGATCCGGTGTCAAACCCAGTTTTTGGGCCAGTTTTTCACGCAACAGGTAACAGCCGCCGTCCGGATACAGGTGGGTCTGATTGAGAAAATCCCGCACCGCCGCGAGAGCCATTGGGGAGGCCCCCAGCGGATTTTCATTGGAGGCCAGTTTTATGGTCTCCTTCGGGTCCAGCCCAAATTCCCGGGCCACTACATCGATGGGCCTGCCCGGTTCATAGACGGGTTGCCGGTGTATCGCGGGATTGGCCAGATCCGCATAAGTAAGTTTTGCCACAGGCATGATCAATTGAACGACGAAGGCGAGAAGGGATCAAACGTCGATTTTTTGCAAGGTCGCAATATTTTCGATGTGGCGGGTTTGTGGAAACAGATCGAAGGGTTGTAACCGGCATATGCGGTAGCCGGACTGCTGGAACGCGGCCAGATCCCGCATTTGGGTGGCCGGGTGGCAACTGACGTAGATCACCCGGGCCGGACCAAAGGCGAAGAGCTGTTTGAGAAACCCCTGGCTGCAGCCCTTGCGGGGCGGGTCTATCACCACGACCGTCTCATCGGCGGGGAATTCCACTCGATGGAAAACCTGCGCCGCATCCCCCACCTGGAATTTACAACCGGGCAATCCGTTCAACTGCGCATTATTGCGCGCATACCCGACCGCCTTTTCACTTATCTCCACTCCCAACGCGCCCTCGAAGTGTCGCCCGACGGACAAGGCAAACAAGCCGGATCCGCAATAGGCGTCGATCAGGTAACGCAGGCCTTGGGCCCGGGCCTCTCGTGAAACGTGTTCGACCAGTTGCGGCAGCAAAAATGGGTTGTTCTGGAAAAACTCACTCGCCTTGAAACGAAATTTCAAATCCCCCACCACTTCAGTGATGATGGCTTGGAAATCCGTTATCACGCCTTCTTCAGCCTCTCTCAACAACAGGGTGGCCCCGTTCTTATAATTTCCGGAATTTGCCAAAACCGTTTCCCGCACCTCGGGCAAAGCGGCGTTTATATTCTCCGTGGCGATAGGGCATTGCTCGACATCCGCCAACCGGCTGCGCCGACCCACCTGGAGAAAGCCGATTTTCAATTCCCGTCCTCGCCGTGGTTTTTGAAAATGGGGAGTCAGTTTTGACCGGTAGCCATAGGGACGGGGCGATCCGATGGCGGGCTCGACCCGAGGAGGTCGCTTCAATACCTCATCCGCCAGTTCCTGAACTTGGCGGGTTTTGCGCCTCAATTGCCGTTCGTAGGTCAAATGTTGATACTGGCAACCCCCGCATTTCCCGAATAACGTGCAGGCGGGGCGCACCCGGTGAGGCGAGGGGCGCAATACTTCAATCAGATCCGCATCCGAGTAATCGACCCGGTTGCGATAGACGCGTGCCCGGACGCGTTCGCCGGGCAAGGAAAAGGGCACCCTTACCGGCCATCCATCGAAACGACCGACCCCCTGCCCCAGATGGGTAAGGTTTTCGATCTCCAGTTCGATTTCCTCATGGTAGGAAAACCTTCCCTGGGGGAGTCCTCTGGGTGGCCCGGTCATAAAATGCTTTTAACCCCATAAGTGAAGTCCTACCCTCCGCCCTGATCAATAACGGATTGCCCCCCATGTCCCTGACCGAGATCGACAGCCTGCATAACCCGCGGATCAAGCTGGTAAAGGGCCTTATGCGGAAGCGGCGGCGCGACAAACGGGGGCTCTTTCTGCTGGAGGGAGAACGCGAAGTGGCCCGCGGCTTGGAGGCGGGGCTCGAAGCCACCCAAATCCTCCTCTGCCCCAAATTATTTAAACACGGAGCCAGGTCCGAGGCCCGGCGCCGAGCCCAAAGTGTTTGAAGCGTGCTCCTACCGGGAAAATCCCGACGGGTTCCTCGCCGATTGCAACGTATTCAGGACATCGCTCCATGACCTTTCGCTCTCTCCGAACCCGCTCATCCTCATCGTGGAATCGGTGGAAAAACCGGGCAATCTGGGCGCCCTGCTCCGCACGGCCGATGCCACCGGGGTGGATGCCGTAATCCTGAATGATCCGGTGACCGATATCTTCAACCCCAATGTCATCCGCGCCTCGGCCGGCGTGGCCTTTGCCGTTACTTCCATTGTCGCTACCCCCACTGAGACCCTCCAGTACCTGAAAACCCGTCATATTGCCGTTGTAGCGACCCTCCCGACGGCGGAAACCTCGCTTTTCCAAATTGCCTTATCTGGTCCGGTAGCCATTCTCATGGGTAGCGAAAAGGATGGATTATCCGATTTTTGGATGCACCACTGCGACCGCCATATCAAACTTCCCATGCGAGGTCGGGCCGATTCCCTCAATGTCAGCGCAACGGCAGCAGCTGTACTCTATGAAGCCGTCCGCCAACGCTCTTAGAATACTGCGGCGGTCCCAAGCAGAATGACTGTGCCGGGATACTGATACAAACTTCTTGCAACATTTTCTAATAAAGCGCCCGCCTCGGGTGTTTCCTTGGTATATGACAATCCCAGCGCTGATAGACCATGCCGCCTGAAGTCGCCTTGAACCGTCAGTGGGCCTGGGTGAGGGACGCGATGGAAGCCCATCAATCCGCCCTCATCCGTTATGCTCACTGCCTGTTGAAGGACGGGGATCAGGCTCGGGATGCCGTGCAGGAAGCGTTTATCAAGCTCTGCCGGCAACCCCGCGAAAAAGTGGAGGACAGGGTGTTCCCATGGCTTTTCCGCGTCGTGCGAAATCAGTGCTTGAATATGCTGAGAAAGGAAAAACGGATGAGCCGCTTTGATAATCCGGACCGCATAAGCGTCCTGGAAGAACCGGCGCAAGATCACCCTCGGGAACAGCGCAAACGGGAAACCATCACCTCGTTGTTCGAATTGGTAGAGGTTCTTCCTCGCCGCCAGCGAGAACTGGTCTTGCTGAAATTCCAGCAGGACTTCAGCTACCGGGAAATTAGCGAAGTCACCGGCCTCAGCATCGGCAATGTCGGCTTTATCCTGCACCAAGCCGTCAAATCCCTGAAAAAACAATGGGAATCCCTGGAGGTTCCCCAAACCCGAGGACACTGAAATGAAACCCCTTGACCCAAACGACCCAAGATTTACCGCCAAAGCGCTGGGCGAGGAAGAAATCCAGCCCATCGACTCGGATGCGGAGGAAGCATTTGAATCGCTCAAGGGCTTCACCCGAGAACTAAAACGCGAACTGCATCGGCATGCATGCGCGGAATCGCTCACTGATGCGCAAAAAGCTGCCGTGGAGCAGGCATTTGCGGAGCGGGCTTCCCAGCCGAAAAACAGGAAGATCCTGGTTTTCCCCTTTTGGCGAAGCGCAATCGCGGCCTGCCTGCTGGTTGGATTGACCGGGATTGTGACCTGGACGGTGTTCAAAGCTTCCTTGCAACAGACGGTAACTTGGGAGACCAGTGCCATCAGTATTGAGCCGCCACCACCACCTCCTCCGACTGTGGGTGACGAAAGCGCAATAACTCTGTTCCGACCTGGGCAGCAAAGGCAGGTTTCACAAGTACCGGGAGAGGTATTTGAACTTTCTCCCATTGCCGTCGAATCCTTGGAAGAGGATGGTTTTGAAGCGAGCAGCGCTTTAGCCGGCCAACGCCTCGGTAAAGAATTTTGGGGCCCCGTTGGCTATGGTGGTACTGGAGCCGATGTGGTCCTGCCACCTGTACCCCCTACCATTGCAATCCCTCAGGATTTCCGGGGAATTCCCGCCGACAATGCTTTTGCCCGCGAAGCCTACGACCGCATCACCGAAAACGAGTTTAAGAACCCGGTCGACCACCCCTTGTCTACTTTTTCCATCGATGTCGACACCGCTTCCTACGCCAATGTGCGGCGGTTCCTCAACGGGGGCCGGTTGCCGCCCCCGGACGCGGTTCGCATTGAGGAATTGATCAATTATTTCCCCTACGATTATGCCGGACCGGATGACGAGACGCCCTTTGCCGTGCATGTGGATGCGGCCGCCGCTCCCTGGAAACCGGAACACCGCCTCGTGCGCATCGGCCTGCAGGGCGAGACGGTCGCAACGTCCGACCGCCCGGATGCCAACCTGGTGTTTCTCATCGACGTCTCCGGTTCGATGAGTTCCCCCGATAAACTGGAATTGGTCCAACAATCTCTCAATCTCCTGGTGGAGCAAATGGAAGCGCGCGACCGCATAGCGGTTGTCGTTTACGCCGGGGCTTCCGGCCTGGCCCTGCCATCTACCACGGCCAACAATCAGGAGACCATTAAACACGCCATCAACAACCTTCGGTCCGGGGGCTCGACCAACGGCGGCGCCGGAATTGAATTGGCTTATTCCGTGGCCCGGCAGCACTTCATCCCGGACGGGATCAACCGCGTCATCCTCTGCACCGACGGCGACTTCAACGTGGGTACCACCGACCGGGGAAGCCTGACCCGGTTGATTGAAGATAAAGCCAAAACCGGAGTTTTCTTTTCCGTTCTCGGGTTTGGAGTGGGCAACTATCAGGACGCCGCCATGGAAGAATTGTCCAATAAAGGGAACGGCAATTACGGCTATGTAGACTCCATCGCGGAGGCCCGCAAAGTGTTCGTGGACCAAATGCTCGGCACCCTGATGACTATCGCCAAGGACGTGAAGATCCAGGTCGAGTTCAATCCGGGCCTCGTCGGAGCCTATCGCCTGATCGGATACGAAAACCGCATGCTGGCCAAGGAAGACTTCAACGACGATACCAAGGACGCCGGTGAAATCGGCGCCGGACACAGCGTCACCGCCCTTTACGAAATTATGCCGGCGGGATTGGCGGCAGAAACCACCCCTTCTGTCGATCCCCTCAAGTACCAAAGTCCGGTTGTCCGGGAGCCCGCGGTCAAGTCAGGTGAACTGCTCACGGTGAAGTTGCGCTACAAACAGCCCGATTCTGATGAAAGCCAATTGATCGAGCAACCCTTCGTCGATCCGGGCGCCGCATTCGACGCCGCTTCGGATGATTTCCGCTTTGCTACCGCAGTGGCGGCATTTGGCATGCTGTTACGGAATTCTCAATACACCGAATCCATGACCCTCGACGAGGCGCTCGACCTGGCCCGGCAAGCTAAAGCCAAGGACTCCGGCGGCTTGCGGTCCGCGTTTATCGAACTCATCGAAAAAGCCCGCCAACTCACCCCCAAGCCGGAAGCGCCAAGGAGAAATGGCACAAAGGGAGAAGAAGATTAACCCGCATATCTCACAAATCATCTACTGCGCTCCGGAATCCCGGCACTGGTGCGGACTTCGTTGGATTCCCCTTTCACCCGCTCATCGGCGCGAAACCCACACCAGCACTCCATCTCCGGTCGCTCGCGACGAATTTTGTGAGATATGCGGGTTAACCACAGAGAATCCGGAGAACACAGAGTTATTAGAGGAGGAGGGACAATCCCTGTCTGCGTGCGGTGACGCACAGGCAGGCTGTCCCCCAACAATTACGGTAAACGGACGGGGAAATGCTGAAAGCTTTCAGCGAGTAAGGAATGAGGAATCAACTACGGATGACACGGATAGGCACGGATTATTGCCCGCGACAAGCGCGGGCAACCCTCTCCCAAAGGGAGAAGGATGTGTCGAAGAAGGGACTGGGTTTAAGGGGTCAAACCTGAATGCGAGCGGATTGTCGCCGGTCTTTGCGGTGTTGGTGGACGCCTCAGAAGACTGGCGATCAGAATAGTTGCTGGGGAATCCCGGATTTGGTCCACTTGGTAGCTCGACCATCAATAAGAATCAAAATGAACCAAACGGAGATGATCCCGAAATATTTTTCAGGAAAATCCGGACTTGACCTAATAACCGCACCGAAAAGTCGAATTACCCCCGCCTGCAGCCCATCTGCCGTGGACTGGCAGGCAGGTAACCGCCAATAACTCAAACCGCTAAACAACCAGGTGGGTCCCCTTCCTTTCATCCATACCAAACATCAAGGCCTTCTTTTCCCCTTCTCTTTTTTGGTTGACTCCGTGATCCCCCTCTTTGAAGTCAGTGAGGACGAAGTGGAGCATCTGACATACACTAAACTCAGGAGGGAATTGAAATGACAATGAAAACTCTGAATCAACACGTTGAGATCACCCCTGGCATATCAAGTGGCAAACCTCGCATTGCCGGTCATCGAATCACTGTGGAGAATATCGTCATCTGGCACGAGCGCCTAGGCAAGAGTGCCGACGAAATCGCCAGCGATTACGATATAACTCTTGCGGATGTGTATGCGGCATTGGCTTACTATTTCGACCATCGGCATGAGATCGACCAATCGCTCGAAGAGAGTCGGGCATTTGTAAATATCTTACGTCAAAAATTCTCTTCGAAGCTTGCTCAAAAGACGCAAAAACTGACGCAACATGGCGAAGGTCAAGTTTTACACGGATGAGAATGTGTCAAGAGCAGTTGTGATGGGGCTACGTCGAAGAGGTGTCGATGTACTGACTGTTGCCGAAGCCGGAAACCTTGGAGCCTCTGATGAGGAAATTTTCAGAATGGCTAGGGACGCAGAACGAGTCATCTTCACACAGGATGATGACTTTCTTCGTCTTGCAGCAACAGCTTCTGATCATCGAGGAATTGTTTTCACGGCTCAGGAAAATACGGTTGGTGAGATAATTCGTGGCTTGATGTTGATCCATCAGGTTTTGGAAGCGGAAGAGATGGTGGGACAGGTGGAATTTCTATAGAACTCGTAACTACCCAGGGCACCGCGGGTCGTCAGAATCTCCATGCCCGAAAATTGGGAAGCCCACTTCGCGCGATGTCAACAGCACGTGAGAACGGGATTTCCCTTCCCTTCATCCATACCAAACATCAAGGGCCGACCCTTTTTCTGTCTTAAGCGCTTCGAAAGGTTTCCCAACGGTGAAGCAGGTCCGCAGACTGGAATCACCATGCGCTTCCATGCGGATTCTGGATTCACTGGCATTGGGCGTCTATCGTCCACTTCAGTTTGTTCCCTTTCATACTACCTGGCCGCTTTTGTGCATTCCTACGACTGATGGTAACCGTGTCTGCGTGCGACGCACAGGCAGGCGATCCGGACAGTACTCGGGAATACCCGGACTTGGCCGACTAATTGGCCCGAATTGTCAAGAGTCGAGACCTGACGTTTTTTGTTCGGTCTGTCACTTCGATGCGGCCTCCTCCAAACGCTCTTCCATGAAGCGGGTTTCCTCGAAGAGAGGGCGGACGTGGGCTTTCTCGGAAAACTCGTAATCCGGAGGGAGGGCGATGCCCTTTTCGCCCAGACCTGCTGCGGCCCGTTTTCGCGCCATTACCTCGAAAAGATGGGCAAAGTTGTCGTGGGCGACCTTAGGCCGGATTTCCGCAGGGAGGGCATCGAGAAGTTGGTCGTAAGGACGCAGGGCTAGATCCATTCCACTCACAATGCCTACGACGTCCGAGCCGATCATGAACCGGTCCGGGTGGCGCTGGATCAGCTGCACCCAGGCCGCGAGGTTGGGGAGCACATAGTCGTCGAAAACCACCCAAGAGAGGTCGATGTAGAGCTGGTCGCCATAACTCCCGAGCAATTCTTCGACCCAGAAATGAAGATTGTCCACGACGATGCGGCGGCTGATTCCGGAGTGGCACCAAATAAACGTCGTCGATTGCTCGCAGTCTCCGTTTCCTGCCCGGCAGTATTCGATGAGTTGGACGAATTCGTTGAGATAATACGGCGGTTTGACTTCGGCGTTGCTCCGGGAAATGGGTGCGATGTTATGATGGATGCTGACGGGTAGATAATGCTCCCCCGCGAACCGGCTGACGCGCGCCAGGGCGGGGTGGTTGGCTCGCGGGCGCTCGCCGCTCGTCAGGTTCGTCAGGTCGTCGTGACGAGACATCACTTCCCCAACGCCCTCCCAAACGCCGGGGAATTCCTTGATTCGTTTGATCAGCAAATCGACTGCGCCGAGGTCGGTCGCATCGAAGCCACAGAGGGTTGGGTGAATTCGGTTGAGCAAGGCCAGTTTGCCGGGGTTGTCGGCGTGCTTGAGCTGGTAGTCGACGATGGCGGATGCGATGGTCACATCGCTATCCCGGGCGAGTTTGACCCGAGAAGGGCTGTCGAGGTAGTAGCGGGGTCTCATAAACGGCTCATTTTCCGACCATTTCTTCAGAAATGGCATGCCGCTGACGAGCGCATTTGTGACCTTGGCTTTGTCCATGTTTTCGAGCAGCCCCTCAATGCGCCGCCCGCGCTCGCCGTAGGGCAGTGAAACGAATCGCCCCGTTTCGGCCTGTCTGCCGTATCGCCCTCCGGGAAACTTCCCGTCGGCATTGAGAAACTCTCCGTTTTGAAGAAAATCCAGCAGATGCACGTGGGCGTCCGCGTATCGCTCCACGGGCCGTGACTGGGCTTCCGGGGGGTCCTTTATCTCCTGGGCCGGCAGAAAAAAGCCAACGGCATTCAGCAAACCGGCGGCAGCAAGGGCGGGAAAAATTCTTTGGCGTGTGGCGTGTTTCATTGGAGGGCAGGAGCACGTGTATGGGTTTTTAACTGGCTTTGGCAATAGGTTCGAAAAAATAAAAGTTGAACCCGGGGAAGCGAGGTTTAAACGAATTCGACCTCTACCGGTGAAGCGCAAAGGCGGTAGAAATCGGTGATGTCCTATTCTGCCCGCAAAAACAAAGGATGAGTCAAAGCCTGACGTCGTTTTCTTCCCCCAAGGACTCCCCCTTCCCTTCATCCATACCAAACATCAAGGGCTGACCCTTTTTGCCTTCCTTAATTTGGGTAGGGGGACAGGAGTGTCCCCCCTCCATTGGGGGCATGTTTTGCACCCTTGGAGGATGGGGTGAGATGTCTTGACCACTCTATGGAAACGTGGCTTGTTACCCCCCTTATGGCCAAAGCACCGTCCCCTAAACCAGCCATGGATGAAATCATTTCCCTCTGTAAGCGGAGAGGATTCATTTTTCAGTCCTCCGAGATCTACGGCGGAATAAACGGGTTTTACGATTACGGCCCGCTCGGTGTCGAATTGCGCAAAAATATCAAAGATGCCTGGTGGAAAGATATGGTGCATGGCCGGGAGGATATCGTGGGGCAGGATTCATCCATCATCATGCACCCCGGGGTGTGGAAGGCTTCCGGCCACGTGGACAGCTTTTCCGATCCCATGGTGGATTGCCGGGAATCCAAGTTGCGCTACCGGGCCGACCATTTGCTGTGGGCAGCGGTTTTGGTGGATGGTGAGATTATCGGCTACGTATCGACCCTGGAGGGTCCCGAGGCACAGGCGGATGCGGAAAAGAAAGCGTCGACCTTGAAGCGTCGGAAAGGCAAGCGGGGCGAGCTGGGGCCCATTGAGCTGAAGACCTTCCCGGAGGCTTCACCCGACCTCCAGGCCCTCATCCCCTCTCCCGCAACCGGTAAGCCGGGGTCCCTTACACCGCCCCGGGAGTTCAACATGATGTTCCAAACCCATGTTGGCGCCATGCGGGATGAATCCGCCCTGACCTACCTTCGCCCGGAAACGGCCCAGGGGATTTTTGCCAACTTCCGATCCGTGGTGGACACCGCCCGGGTAAAGATTCCGTTTGGTATCGCTCAGATCGGGAAAGCCTTTCGCAACGAAATTACCCCGCGGAATTTCATCTTCCGCTCACGGGAATTCGAACAAATGGAAATCGAATATTTTATCCCGCCCGAGGAAGACCTGTGGCAAAAATACTTTCGGGACTGGATCGAAATCCGGTTGAATTGGCACAAATCGATCGGGTTGCGGGAGGACTTGCTGGGCAAGGAGGTCCACGCGGCGGAAAAACTGGCTCACTATGCCCGCGCCTGCACCGACATCACCTTTGAATTTCCCTTCGGATGCCAAGAGCTCGAAGGCATCGCGGCCCGGGGAAACTACGATCTGGCCCAGCACCAGAAGCACTCGGGAAAATCGATGGAATATTTCGATGAATCCCGCCGCGAAAAATACATTCCCCACGTCATCGAACCGTCTCTGGGGGTCGACCGCACCTTGCTCGCCCTTCTCTGTTCGGCCTACACGGTGGAAGAAGTGCAAGGCGAAACCCGCAACCTGTTGAAATTTCATCCGCGCATCGCGCCGATCAAGGCCGCCGTTTTCCCCTTGCTCAAAAATAAACCGGACCTCGTGGCCATGGCCCGCCGGATTTACCGCGACCTGCGCGGCAGACACCACGTTTTCTACGATCAGGCCGGCGCCATCGGCCGCCGATATCGACGCATGGATGAAGCCGGCACGCCCTTCTGTATAACGGTGGACTTCGAATCCATCGATGATGACACGGTGACCATCCGCCACCGCGACAGCATGGCGCAAATCCGGATCCACCGGGCCGAAGTGGCTGACTACCTCGACGAAAAGGTCTTGGGCTAGAAGAAGCGCAGAGGTTTCGATGCCGCCTGCTGACGCATTCTTTCGTGCTCCGCGTCCGAGCATCCCCGATCGGTGGGAACCGCCGTAGCGGAATCCCTGGTGCCGACCAGTTCATTGGAGAGCAAGTAGGATTCCACTTCTTCCCCGCTGACATCGGCCAGCATTATGCCGTCAATCTCAACACTAGGAGAGAGCGGTTGACCCGATTTGCGCACCATCTCGGCGTAATTTTCGGGAAAATTGATGATGTCGATATCTTGATAGGGGAGGTCGTATTTCTGGAAAATGGCGCGCACCCCCATGCTCCACCCGCAGTGTGGTTTCAAGTAAGCTTTGATTTTCATTTTCGTATTCCTTTGTGGTGTTGGCGTCTTATTGATAGTGACAAAAGGACTTAGTTTCCCCCGCATTACAAGCCTGGAATGGGGAATTTCCTGCGAAATTACTTCTCCGCGGCGGAGCAAGGGCCCCTTACCGCAGGTCTTCCGGCAATCGCCGCACTTGATTGATCATGCGGGTATAGGCCTGCTGCAGATCTTGGAGGGTTGCTTCCCCCCGGCCCGAAGTAACGGAAACTCCGGGTAAAAAATTGTCCACCTGAGCTGCGTATTTGCGGTTCACCATGACCCCGAGCAAGTCCCCGGCCTGGCTGAACATGACATTGGATTTTCGAGGAGAATATTCGCCCATGAGGCGGTTCATCAAACGGCTGTCGACGCGAAAATAATCTCTGGCTTCGATATCGAGTTTAAAAGGGGCCTCCCCATAATGGCCCTTTTCGCGGTCGACCAGGACGGCGCGGGGAAACTTGAGGGGTTCAAGCGCTATCTGGAAGGGCCTGGTTTCGATCAAGGGCTCCCAGGCTTTTTCAAGCTGTACGACGATTACCCGCGTATCGAGGGAGAGGAAATCCATCTTTCCGAGGGGGTCGCTCTCATTGCCAAGTCGGATAGCGCCACGAAAGTCCAATTCCCGGTTGCGCAGGTCGCTTTCACTGAGCCGGAGGTCGCTCCAGGTGAACAAGGCTTTCAGCCCCTCGCCGTCACGCACGATGACGGGCTGCACCGTGACCAAGCGCTCGTCCCCATCGCGGGAAGACTCCTGATAGCGCACCTCAATGGTCATACCGCTACCCATGAAATCGGCGAAGATCGCGTTGGGGCTGCGCGGCTGGGATTGGCGCACTTCTTCTTCGATGGCGGCCAGGCGCTCCGTCTGGGCGGAAACGCCCTGGGCCACCCGCGTGGCCAATTGAGATGCGTGCTCCTGCAAGCGCTGGTTTTCATTGCGAATGATGCTGACTTCCGACCGGGCCAGTTCGAGGTTCTGACGAACCAGCCGGGTTTCTGTTTCGGCCAGTTGCAGTTGGGTGTCCAGGGCATGGGCCTGAAGTTCCGCCTCGCGATTGGCTTTCTCCAGTTCTTTTTGCCGGGCTTCGGCCGCGGCCATGGCGGCTTGGCCCTCCTTCAATTCGCTTTGCAGCGCTTCCATTTGCCTGACTTGTTCTTCCGCTTCCTTTTCCTGCTTTTCGAGGCGAACCGACAGGTCGCCGACTTGTTTTTCCTTCCTTTCCAAGACGGCGATCCGGTCCTCCAGGTCGGTCTGCAGGTCCCGGTTGTCTCTTTGCAGTATCTCGCCTTCCCGGCGGGCCTGCTCCAGCGCGGATTCGCGGGCTTGCAGGCTGTTTGCCGTTTCGTCCAACTGTTCCTGGGCCTTTTGCAGGGAAGCGGCCATGTTTTGATTGGATTCCTGCTCCAGCTCGAGGGACAATTTCAGAGCATCGATGATGTCTTCCTGGGCCTGGAGGGGATCCTCCGGCATGACCTCCTGTTCCAGGCCCTCTTCCTCAGGCGTTTCAAACCGGGCCAGGGCCAGAAGGCTGATGAGCAGGAAATCACATACGATGAGAAGGAGGGACCGGTTCATGAGCTAGCTTTCCTGGCCGAGAATCAGGTTTTTGCGGAAGGGACGGACGTGGAATATTTTCAACATCGCCACAAATATGATGCCGAACAGGGTCGAGGAATATGCCGCCATCAAACTGGCCTGGACCACCCCGACGGCCAGAAAAATGAGGGCCAGGACGGTTCCGGCAAGACCGAGATAAAGACCGCAATCGAAGAGCTGCTCTTCGTTGTTGAGCAACTCGAGTTTAAGGCTGGGGCCGGCTTCAATCTTGCGAATCTCCGCCAGTTTCATAAGGCCGACCAGGTAGACGGCTACCTGCATGAGGAAAAAAATGGAAATGGTAATGATGGTGATCTGGTCCATAAGCTCATTGCGTTCGGTGGGGGTGAACAAGGATTCTACGGTATCTTGAAAGGCCCATTCAAGGCGAACTTCCGATAGAGGTTTTTGACTTTGCCGGAAAACGCCCGGTTCCGTCATTAATATTATGACAAAGGTCAGGATGAGGGTGAGGGTAAGGGTGCGCATCAGGGCGGGCATAAGCGGGGGGTTTTCGGTCGGGGGGAAAGATCGGAGGAACAGGGGAAAGACGACGATACAAAACAGGGTGAAGCAGAGGGAGGCCGAGGCGGTCAGGATCCCCTTCAGGACGAGAAAAGCGTTGGGATGGTCGGCTGCGGGCAGGAGAATAACCGGGTTATCCAGCCACCAGGGCATATGGGCTGCCCACTTCAGGCGGCGGATGGGGCGGTGGACCGCTTCCATGTTTTCGATCAGGTAACGGGTTGCCGCTTCCCCGTAACTCAGGCTGAGACCCAGATCGGCCATCCCCTCCTCGGGGTATCGGTCCAAATAAGCAACCAATGGCCGGGTAGCCTGCTGCTGTAGAATGGCCGCGTAAATCCAACT
>JAABVD010000380.1 GCA_014529615.1 Opitutia bacterium | reverse complement strand
AATTGATTGATTTTAGATTCATTCATTTTTGAGCCTTTTGGGCTTTTTGTGGTTAATCTCCCTCTCTCCTCTCTGTGCGCTCTGTGTCCTCTGTGGTTAATTCTTCCTGCCTTTTCATTCCTAATTCCTAATTCGCGCCCTTGGGCGCTGCCTCTGTGGTTAATCCCTTTTTCAGTCGATCTGATACACTTCGACAAGCGCAACACCGGTCGTTCCCTCCTTTCCTTCCACCGTTGCGGTATAGTTCCCGGGATCGAGAAGGAGAACGGCGGCCGAACTCGCGCTGCCATCCATCAGGTTTGGACTGCCTTCCCAAAGATCGCGAACTAACTGTTCCCGTTCCGGATCGTCCCCCCAATGGTCGTTGACTATTAATACCTCCCCAGTATCGATCCTGGTTACAGTTAGAACCGGATCAGCCAGGGCATTGAAAATGCCGGCATTGGCCAATTCCGGACCCACAGCCTGGATCAATACTTGCTGGGCGCCCTCTCCGATTATAAAACCGCCAATCATGACCTCATCTCCCGTTCCCACATATGCGCGGGTCGAAATATTGACAAACTTTCCCGCGGTAGCCGGTTCCGATTCCGTCCCACTCACTCCCATGACTTTGTAAATCCTGCCCCAACGTTTTTCCAGCAGGTAAAGTTCGTTGTGGGCGTCGATACCAAAGCGCAAATCTACCCGGGAGTCGCCCACGATCTGTAGCATGGTTCTTTTTTGTCCATCCAATTCCAATTCGAGTTGCTCGATCTCCGATTGGTATCCCTGCTGCAAAGTATCGGCTTCCACCACAAAGATTTTGCCGTTCACGATGTCGCCGAAAAGGAATTTCCCGGCGAGAGCGCCCGCCAGGGACCCGCGGTATACGAAACCACTGACGATGGCCCGCCCTTCATCCTGATCGTATTGGGCAACCGGATAGGTGTAACCGAATTCCTCGTCATTGGGAGGAAGGGCGAAAACCTCTTCCCTCTCACCGTTTTGTGGATTATTTTCGAATTCCGGGTTGATGACAAAGGTTCCCTCACGCTCGTTCCAGCCGTAATCGCGGCCGGGCTCGATCCAATTCAACTCCTCGATATTGCGCTCGCCGATATCCCCGCTGAGCATTTTCCCGTCTCCTGCGGAATCCCAGCTAATGCGGTGCGGATTGCGAAATCCGTAGGCCCAGATTTCGCCAGGATTGTCCACGGGAATGCCGTAATTTCCGTTGGCGCTGTTATTTCCGGCGGGGTCGATTCTCAGTATGGTCCCCAAAACGGAGTCCAATCGATGGGCATTGAGAGGAAAACCCCGAATGGTCGATCCGGCATCGCCTATGCAGATGTACAAAAGACCGTAGTCTGAACCTCCCGGCAAAGCATTAGGGTTAAAGGCGATCTCCTGCATGCCGTGAATGGTATGGGTGAGATCCACTCGCAAGATTTCGCGCTTGCTCCCCGAAAAAGCGCTGGCCGAGGGATCGGAGGCTATCCATTCCACGATGACCCCCTGCAGAGCGACAGGCGCTGACCTGACGGGACCGGTAAAGTTGGCCTGACCGGACCCCGCACCTTCACTGTGGGCCGTGTAAAATGTGCCGTTGTTGGCAAAGTCCGGGTGAAAGGCAAAGGAGGTGAATCCGGTGCCCAATCCCGGTGAGATGGTAAATCGCGGAAACTCATCCTCGAAATCCATGTAGAGGCTGACCGCCCCGTCATCGATTACATAAAAGGGCCCCCTCAGATCGTTCACCATCACTCGCCCCCGTCCATCCCGCATGGGTTTCAAGTGATTGATCCGGGCCCGCGGAGCAGACCTGGAGCTTCCGGGAATCTGAACGAATTCCTCGATTTGCAGGGTGATCCCACTTATCGAGGGCGTCCCTGGAACGGGATCGGCGATCGGCTGAGCCTGTCCCCAACTGGAAATCAGCAAAGCCGGGCCAACGATGAAAGAGTTCAGAGTGCAGAGTTTAGAGTTCAGAGAGAGAGGGGATAGGCGCGCCACGCGCCAATTAGGAATTAGGAATGAGGAATTAGGAATGGGGATAGGGGAAAGAGTTCAGAGTGCAGAGGGCAGAGTTCAGAGAGAGAGGGGAGAGGCGCGCCAAGACGCGCCAATTAGGAATTAGGAATGGGGAATGTTTCGGTTTGGGATTGGCAGGTTGAGGGGGTGGCTCTTGGGAAGGTGGGAATGATGGGAGGGAGGGGAAAGAGTGCAGAGTTCAGAGAGAGAAAGAGAGGGGATGGAAGGGAAAGAGATCTTTACTGTAGGAGCGGCTTTATGCCGCGATTCCACGAAACAGGCCCGAAACAATCGCGGCGCAAAGCCGCTCCTTCGACAAGTGGTCAGAATTCATGTGCAGTTTCCGCGGCCCATACGCGATCCGCAAAACTTCACTCTGCACACTGAACTCTTCTCCTGACCCGTGTCATCCGTGAAATCCGTGGTTAAAACTTTCTTCTGGATTAGCTCTCGAAAAGATCGCCAAGTTCGTTAAGATTTTGTGTGCCTTTGTGCCTTCCTTGTCACGCCGTAGCCCGCTACGCGGCGAAGGAGGATGTGCCTTTCTCCCCTCTCTTCACTCTGAACTCTTCTCCAGATCCATGTCCATCCTGTTTATCCATGTTCAATTCCCTTCTCCAAGTCGTCGAATTGTTGATCAAGATCAAGATCATGATCAGGATCAAGATCACGATGATTTACTTCGTGCATCTTCGTGTCCTTGGTGGATCCAATCTCCATTCAGCCTCGCTTCCCCTCTCTGTGGTTAATCTTCCCCCTCTCAGTATCTCGGCAACTCAGAATCTCAGTAACTCTATTCAATTCCT
>JAABVD010000379.1 GCA_014529615.1 Opitutia bacterium | reverse complement strand
CCAAGGCGCAGCGGCAATATCGTGTGGTCGCATCCGGCCTTTGCTTACAGGCACATTTTTGTCCGCAACGATCGTGAACTCATATGCGTGGATCTCTCCCAATAGCTCCTTGAACAGGAACTTCATTCACCCGGTCAATGAAGTTATTTTTGAGCGCTGAGACCGATCCCCGGGTCAATATGGGATTGGAGCATTTTTTTCTCATGGAATGGGAAGGGGAGGGGTGCCTGGTTTACCGCAATTCCCCGTCGGTATTGATTGGGAAAAATCAAAATCCTTACCGGGAAGTGAACATTCCCATTTGCAAGCGGGAAGGGATTTCCATCTTTCGGCGGATCAGTGGAGGTGGCGCGGTGTATCATGATTTCGGTAATATCAATACCGCATTTTTCGGGAAGAGAGGTTCCACCTGCTGTGACAACTACCGGCGATGGTGCGAACCCATGGTGATATTCCTTCGGGATTTGGGTTTGGATGCCCGAATGGGAGAGGTAAACGCGGTGGACGTGGCGGGGAAAAAAGTATCCGGTTTTGCCCAATGTCTTAAGGGACAACGGTTTTTGTGTCACGCGACGTTGCTCTTCCGAAGCGACTTGGCGCTGCTGAACCGCTCACTCGAGGCCCCGGACTTCATTGTGGAAGCCCAGGGAATCAGTTCGCGCCGGAGCACGGTAGCAAATGTTTCCCAATTTCTCTCAAGGCCTGAATCTACCGAATCCTTTCAACAAAAATGGGTGGAGTTTTTGACCTGCTACCTTCGTTGTGAACGAACTTCCACCCTGCCTGAAGAGGCAGCTCTATCCACGGAACTTTTTGTCGAGAGCCATGTGGATCTCTGGGATTGGAATGTCGGCCGCAGTCCCCTCTTCACCATAGCCTTGCCCGGGGTCAACGGGAGTGGAACCCTCCGGCTGGCGGTATACCGCGGTAGAATTGAATCGGCCAAATGGGAGAAGGGTCAACCCGCTCAAAGCGAGAGCATTTCGTCACTTGTCGGTCGACCGTTCCGGGCGGATTCACTGCCCCCGGTTCCAGGATTGAACCGTTCGGTATGGGAAAAGCTGCTCATCTAGCCCGCATATCTCACAAAATGAGCGGGTGAAGCTGGGTCGACACCCTGCAAAGTCGCGAAACCAACGAAGTCCGCGCCAGTGCCGGGATTCCGGAGCACAGTAGAAGATTTGCGAGATATGCGGGCTAGTGGGGCATCCATGAGAATCGACAAGTGGCTTTGGCATATCCGCGCCTACCGGACGCGGTCCAAATCTTCCTCAGCCTGTCGGGCGGGGAAAGTTCGTTTGAACGGACAGATGGTAAAACCCGCTACCCAGGTCAAGCCTGGGGACGCCGTTGAACTTCAATACCCACGTTTTAAACGGTCCATCGAAGTCGTAGCCCTTCTTCCCCGACGGGTAAAGTTTGCCAAGGCGGTCGAATACTACAGGGACCTCACGCCTCCCAACGAGTATGGGCGCTTGAAGGAGCAGTCCATGGCCCAATCGCTCATGCAACGGGAACGGGGAAGCGGACGGCCCACCAAAAAGGACCGGAGAAAATTGGATAGGATGTGGAAGGAATTGGCGGAGGACTGAAGTGTGCTCTGAGTTGTAGTGTGGTGTCCCGGAAATTTGTTCACACAAACGGCTGGGTTTTTTCTGAAACAGTCGGATGGTGGAGGGAGGAGAGTTCAGTGTGCAGAGTTCAGAGAGAGGAGGGCGGACTTGCAGCCCCATAATCGTGATCCTGATCTTGATCTCTCTCCTTTTCCCCAATTCCTTTTCCCCAATTCCTAATTCCTAATTCCTAATTGGCGCGCCCCGGCGCGCCTATGCCTCTCCTACGATTCCGGTTTCCGGAACAGGCCCAAACCAAAGGCCGTTCAGCCGTAGGCCAGACCCCAAAGTTCAACCCTTCCGGCGAACCAGTGCTTGAGGCGGCGAACGGTTGGTTGCTCCTGGGAGATACGTCCCTTCTCCACAAAGCTTTTCAAATGGTCGAGCGTCAGTTCTTCAACGGGAACACTCGCCTCGACTCGGTAATGGCGTGATACGTTCCGAGCGAGCAGTTTGATATCGTAGCCCCGCCTTTGCCGGATCAGACACAAACGGAGGTCCTGCCTTTGCCCGGTTTGCTCGCAGGAGAGAAAGGATTGGGTAAAATCCAATTGCAACCGCAGTTGCTTGCGGTCGTCCCCGATGCGTTTCAAAAACCGGGATGTGGAGGAGGTTGGCGCTACGCTGGCTTTGCCGCCCAGGACCAAGGTAATGAGGTCCAATGCCGACAGATGCACGTTGTCCCTTCCGTTGTTCACCCAATCCTGGGCTTTGGGGTCCAACTGAAAGGAGATGTATTGAACGCCCATCCGTACAATAATGGACAACATTCCATCCTTCGATGTCAGGGCCTGGATCATTGGCGGATCGTTTTTTGCGGTAGGAGATGCCAATAAAACGCGGAAATCTCCAAAGGGAATTGGAAATAACAACAATTTTAGAGCCGGGTTCAACCAAAATTTATCGTGAGATATCACGCAAAAACTCCAGGCGCCAATCTTCCGGCTTTTCCCCGGTCGTTGAATCCTGGGCCGACAAAGCCTTGCGTTTCCTTGCCGGAAGCCCTTCCACGACACGGTTGTAGGAACCTTTCACCATGTCCTGGAATCGTGCCCGGGGGATGCTTCCGTCCACCGTAACCGTAATCCAGTGATTCTTGTTCATGTGATATCCCGG
>JAABVD010000061.1 GCA_014529615.1 Opitutia bacterium | reverse complement strand
GTGCCTTTGTGCCTTTGTGCCTTTGTGCCTTTGTGCCTTTGTGCCTTTTTTCGGCTTTGTCATGAAATAGAAATCCATCACACTCACGGGCAATGAGTAAATTAGCGCTTTTATCCGTATACGATAAAACCGGACTGGTTACATTTGCCCAGGCTCTCACCGAGGACCATGGCTTTGAAATCCTGTCCACCGGTGGGAGCGCCGGAGCTTTGAGAGAAGCCGGAATAGCGGTGACCGAAGTGAGCGACTACACGGGATATCCGGAAATGATGGAAGGGCGGGTAAAGACCCTCCACCCGAAAGTTCACGGCGGTCTTTTGTGTCGGAGGGATGAATCCGCACACAGGGCCCAGGCGGAAGAGAATGGTATCGGAATGATCGATCTGGTGGCGGTAAACCTGTATCCTTTTGAAGCCGTGACATCGGATCCGGCCTGCACCCTGGAAGAAGCCATCGAAAACATCGACATCGGCGGGCCTTGCCTGTTGCGAAGCGCGGCCAAAAACCATGCCAGTGTAACGGTGGTATGTGATCCGGCCGATTATGGGGACGTGTTGCATCACCTGGCTTCGGGGGATGCGGAAAGGCTCGCGCTTTTGCGCAAAAAACTGGCCCTCAAGGCTTACCGGCGCACATCCCAATACGATAGGGTCATTTCAGATTACCTGGCCGGCCGGCCGGATGAACCGGACCTGGAAGCCATCAGGGGTTTCCCGGCGAGGTGGAGCGTCGACCTGCCCAAGGCGTCCAACCTGCGCTATGGGGAAAACCCGCATCAGCAGGCCGCGCTTTACGGAAATTTTTTCGACCATTACGAGCAACTCCAGGGCAAGGATCTCAGTTACAACAACCTGCTCGATATCAGCGCCGCCACCGGCCTGATGGGGGAGTTTGTGGAACCCACGGTAGGCATTCTCAAACACACCAATCCTTGTGGAGTGGCCAGCGCCGATACGCTCCTGGAAGCCTGGAGGCGGGCTTTTGAAACTGACAAACAGGCGCCTTTCGGAGGAATAATCGTGGTCAACCGCACGGTCGAGGCCGACTTGGCTCAGGCCATAGGTAAGATCTTTTGCGAGGTTGTGATAGCGCCCGGATTTTCCCAGGAAGCCCGGGCTTTGTTCGGCAAACGCAAAAACCTGCGTTTAATGTTGGCGAAGAGCGGGTTGGGGGTAGAGGCCCTGGCGGAAATCAAGTCCGTGGTGGGTGGCGCATTGGTTCAAGATATGGACCGGGAACAAATTCAGGCGGACCATTGTAAAGTGGTTACCGAACGCAAGCCGACCGAAGCGGAGTGGGATGCGTTGATTTTCGGGTGGCGAGTGGTTAAACATGTCAAGTCCAACGCCATTGTATATGCCGGAAAAAAGCGCACTCTTGGAATCGGCGCGGGGCAGATGTCCCGCGTGGACAGCTCTCAAGTGGCCGTCTGGAAAGCGGGCCAAGCCGGTCTGGACCTCCAGGGATCTATTGTGGCATCGGACGCCTTTTTTCCATTCGCGGATGGATTGTTGGCCGCGGCCGCAGCCGGGGCTTCAGCAGCCATACAACCCGGGGGGTCGGTGCGCGACCAAGAGGTCATCGCGGCGGCCGACAAACAGGGCATGGCCATGGTATTTACCGGGATTCGCCATTTTCGACATTGAGTCAATTTCCCCTCATCGATGAACAAAACCTATAAATTCGGCTTCTGGATTCTGTCAGGATGTCTGGCCATCCTGACAGGTTGTTACACCGTGCCGGAAACAGGCCGGACTGCGATCAATTTTTTTGGCACGAGTTACGAGGTAACCTTGGGGCTCAGTGAGTTCAATAAAATCAAGCGACAATCGCCCCTCTCCAACGACCCGGTTATGGTGGGACGCCTGCAACGGGTCGGTTGGCGGATTTCGCAGGTGGTCGGGAGCGACTTGCCCGATGCCGAGTGGGAATTTGTCCTCTTCGACGAACCGGACACAGTCAATGCCTTTGCCTTGCCCGGCGGCAAAGTAGGCGTATACAGCGGAATTATGGAGGTCGCTCAAACCGAGGACGAACTGGCCACCCTCGTCGCCCATGAAATCGCCCACATCACCGCCCGCCATGGTTCCGAACGCCTATCCCATGGCGTCCTGGCCTCAATGGCCGGCAATTTTATTCAGGGAGCTCTGGAGGGAGACCGGGACCAGGAAACTTATCTCGCCGCCTACGGTCTTGGAACCACCTATGGAATAATGCTTCCGTTTTCCAGGAGCCACGAATTGGAAGCCGATCGCATTGGGTTGATTTATGCCGCCAAAGCGGGCTACGATCCAAGGGCCGCATTGGATTTTTGGATGAAAATGAACCTGATAAAGGATCGAGAAGAAGTGAGCGCGTTCTTTTCCACCCACCCCTCCGATCTTGAGCGCATCGACAAGTTGGAGGCATTATTGCCCCGAGCCTTGGAAATATATGAACAAAACCGAATCCGCTACGAATGAGCTTTGATTCCCTTTCCGTTTTAAAGGAGCTGGTAGCGTTTCCCAGCGTCTCGGCCGATTCACAATTCAAGCGGGGTCTGGCAGAGGCGAGGGATTACTTGGAGGACAAACTGCAATCCATCGGATTTACGGTGGAAGTTATCGAGACACCCGTTCATCCCCTGTTATTGGCCGAAAGACGGGTAAATCCCCATGCCCCGACTGTGGTCATCTACGGACACTACGATGTGCAGCCACCCGATCCGTTGGATCTCTGGGATTCAGACCCCTTTGTGGCCGAGGTGCGGGGAAACCGCGTCTACGGCAGAGGAGCGGCCGATAACAAAGGACCCGTCGCGGTCTATCTGGCCGTGCTATCCGAATTGTTGGAAGAGAAACCGGATCTTGACCTCAATCTGGTGGTGCTGCTGGAAGGGGAGGAAGAAATCGGGAGTCCGAGTTTTGAACCGGTCCTGAAAAAATATGCCGATAGGATTCGCGGCGATTTTGTCCTGGCCTGTGATACGGGAAGTCAGCGGGAGGACCAGTTGTCCGTAACTACGGGACTGAGAGGGATTACCTGCCTGGAAATCCGCCTCAAAGGACCTGACAGGGATTTACATTCGGGAATTTTCGGGGGCGCTATCCTCAATCCCCTGCAGGCCCTTGCTGGGCTTTGCTCCTCCTTGCACCATCAGGATGGCACGGTAAACGTAGCCGGGTTTTATGACGAGGTGATTGAAGCGGAGGATTGGGAACGAAGGGAAATTTCCCGCATCGATCGAAGCTTGGATGATTTGGGGAAGTTACTCGGGGTAAACCACTTTTTTCCCCCTCCCGGATTCGACCCCTTTGAGGCAATCCGGCTGGCGCCCACCTTGGAATTTAACGGCATGGGAGGCGGTTACCAAGGGGAGGGTTCCAAAACGGTAATCCCGAGGGAGTCTTTTGTAAAGATCAGTTGCCGGCTAGTGGCCAACCAGGATGCCGGGCAGATTCAGCGACAGCTTGTGCAAGCGATTCGGGATCGATGCCCTCCTCAAATGGAGCTGGAGATCCTGAAGCAGCACAATGGCAACCCTTATCGGGTGGTTCCCCCCGGCAAACCCCATGCACCCGAAAACCAAAACAAATATTTGGCCCGAGCCTTCGAAACAACTGAAGCCTTGTCTCAATCCCTATTCGGAAGAACTCCCTTGTTTCTGACGGAAGGAGGGAGCATCCCCATAATTGCAGATATAAAAGAGGTTCTGGACATGGACACCTTGCTCATAGGCCTGTATCTGCCAGGGGACAATGCCCATGCTCCCAATGAAAGCTTCCACCTCGGCATGATGGGCAAAGGCAAGGAGCTTCTGAAGGGCATCCTCAGGTCTTTGCCGAGGGAGAGATAATGTGGGGCGCCGGGTCGCAGCGAAAGGGGATGCGACCCCTCCGGTCCCGGTCAGGGCAGTAAAATAATATCGGCCCTGCGGTCGCGTTGCCGACCCGCTTCATTGGCGCTTTCGTCAGCCTCAAGGTCTCCCTTGGAAACGATTTCAATGGTCGTTGAAGGAACCCCCAATTCAACCAGATAATCCTTTACAGAGGAGGAGCGGCGGTCACCCAGGGCGAGATTGTACTCGGTGGTGCCTCTCCAATCACAGTGACCTTCGATCAACACCTTTTGACCCGGATTCCCCAGCAAAAACGTGGCGGTTTTCTCCACTACGGACCTTTCCGATTCCCGGACATAGGCACGATCGAAGTCAAAATATACCGAGGAATAAGCTTCCATGTCTGCATCATCGACATTAAAAGTATCACCGCGGACCGGGAGAGCGCCCTCGGCTTCAAAACCATCCGTAAGGGTTCCACCTTCGGCAGTATCGAAGGCAGATTCGGCGTCGGTAGCACCCTCGGCGCTGTCACTCATTAGGGTCATTTCAGGAGTTGGGCGGGCAGTGCTGGCGCAACCCATCCAAAATACTGAAACAGCAAATAGGCAAAAGGTTGAGATTAATATCTTCATTTACATAAGTTGGTTTTTTTGCTTTTTGGTATTGGTTGGGGTCAAACCGGTAGGATTTATCACCTCATATTTGTTGGCAAGGATTATTTGGTTGAACCTGAAAATTTTGCACCGGGGTGATGAAAGATCTGCGGCTTGCATTTTTTGGGATAAGCCTTTGGCTTCCGGGTGGTAATTCCGATTTTGAATTTCAAGATATCTTATGGTCTTTCTGGTCGATAACGGGTCCGTCAAGCCAGCGGCCTATTTTAACCTTAAACGAATAGCTGGGAAACTTTCCCAAAGAATCGGTCAAGCGGTAACGGCTGCCCCCCTATTGCATGCCAACAAAATTCCTCCTGACAAACTGGGGGGAGAAAAGGTTGAAATCCTGGAGGACCTTATGCGCAAGGCCTATCTGAGGGGGGACCGGGAATGGTCCCTGCTTCCCTTGTTTTTTGGTCCCTCCGGAGCTATTCTCAACTACCTTCCCCGGCGCTTGCGCCTATTGGCAAAATCGCACCCGGGGTTTTTCTGCAAGCTTTTGCACCCCCTTTACCGGAGCGATTCCAATGGCGGACCTGAATTGGTTCAAATTCTTGGCGAGTTGACGGAATCCGTCATAGCGGAGCATCGATTGGAAAAACCCGTCCTGGTCCTGGTGGACCATGGTAGCCCCCGGAGGGAAGTGACCCTTGTCCGCAATGTTTTGACCAAAGAGTTGGCCCGGGCCTTGGAGGGAAGAGTCAGGGCCACCTTTGCCGCGTCGTTGGAGAGAAGGAACGGTCCCAAGTGGGACTTCAACGAACCGCTCTTGGAGCGGGTTCTGGCCCGGAAGTTGGTCAGGGGAGGTAATGCGGTGATTGCTCAAATGTTCATCAGTCCGGGGCGGCATGCCGGTCCCGGAGGCGATATTTCACGAATTTGTGCTGAAGCTGAGCGACGGCGCGGAGAATTGAAAACTTACCGAACCCAGTTAGTCGGTGAACACCCCAGATTAATCGACTTGTTGGAGATCCGCTGGCGGGAATCCGCCCATATCGCGGGGGAGGAATATTAACGTCATATTTCGATCACGATCAGGAGGTTGCCACGCGGAGTGAAGAGGGTCCCGGCTGGATGGTAGGCCGGCGGGGACTTGAACCCCGAACCAAGTGCTTAAAAGGCACCTGCTCTACCGATTGAGCTACCGACCCACAAATCCACCTAATTCCAATAGGGCACGAAGTCTAAATGGGAATAAAGTGGAAAAGCAGGGAAAAAATGCCTCAATTGCTTTCTGTCAATGGCAATTTGCCCAAACGGGAAGTCCGTCTTCCCCAAGTTTGGCCAGGCAGGTGAATTCAGGAATTTTTTGAACGTTCTTTTCGCGGGACGCTCCAACAGCATAGAACCTGCCCAAAGCAATCGTAACCCCGGGCAGAAAATTATTAACTCCCGGTTTAATGGGAAATTTTGAAAAAATTCAAAGCTTGCCTCATTTGCCAGTGGAACAAATCCTCAATATACATTTCAAACCATAATAATAATGCCCAATAAAGCCCAGCAAGTAGCTATCGACCGTATGCTGGTTGATCGATTCAAGAATGGCGACCCGGATGCATTTACCGAAATCGTAGCGCGCTACTGGGATAAGATCTACTCCCGCGTTCTGCACCTTCTTAAAAATAAACAGGATGCGGAAGAAGTTACCCAAGACGCCTTCGTTCGGGCCCATCGCGGTTTGGAAAATTTCCGTGGAGACAGCACCTTTTCGACTTGGCTGTTTCAAATAGCCACCAATCTCGCTCACAACAAATACTGGTACTGGTTCCGCAGAAAGCGGAGCGAGTCCATCTCGCTGGAGCAAAGTTTCTCCGAGGATGGGGATTTCAGCTTGATCGACATCTGTCCGGTGGAAGAACAGACACCCTGTGAGGCAACCCTTAACCAGGAATTGGTAGACAGAGTTGCTGAGAACATGAACAGCCTCACGGAAAAGCATTATGAAGTTCTGGTAATGCGTGCCGGCAAGAACATGTCCTACGAAGAAATTGCCGAGGTTCTCGATTTATCCATCGGCACGGTGAAAAGTCGAATAGCCCGTGCCCGAATGAGTTTGCGCAAAAAAATGGGTAAAGACTTTCAATGACAGACGACGTTTTTGAAGACTTGGTAAACCTTTATTTGGACAAGGAAATCACCTCGGCCCAACTCGACATTCTTCGAGGAGAGTTGGAACGAAATCCTCGTCGCCAGAGAGTCTTCCAAAGCTATTGTCGCATGCATCAGGCGACCCATTTTGCAGCTCTCAGCCAATGCCCCGTCATTCCCACCCTGGGGAATTCAATGGCTCGCAGTCCGCATTTTCTGGGCCATTTCCTAGGTAAACCCGCTTGGATTGGAGCCTTCCTCATCCTGGCCCTTGCCACCTCTCTCCCCTTTTATCTCAACAAACCTTTAGCCTCTTCCATGGAGGAAGAAGCCATTGCGGGATCGGTGAGCAAACTGGAAGGGTATTATGCAGAGGCGGAAACCCAGCCCACCTCAGCCACCCTCGATTTTTTCCGAACCCTCCAGACTCAAGGGCAACCCCAGCAAAATTGGGGTTATACCCAGAGGTTGCGTCCCATGCTCGCCACGCCAGAGTACCTTCCTTCCCATCCGCGGGAAGATTTTCCCTTTTCGGCGGGCGCGGTGGGTTTTTTTGAAGAACAGGAATGGACCAGTGGTTTCGATTTTGAGCATTCCAGTTACGAGTTCAAACGCTGAGCCTGGGAAATCCTAACCCGACAGGGCCTGCTTGATAATGTCCTCCAAGCTCGCCTCGGGTCCCAATCGGTCCATGGCTCGATTTACCGCCTTATCGGCTTCCACCGCCTTGTAGCCCAGAACCCCAAGAGCGGAAATGGCGTCCTGAAAAAGGTTCGTTCCCGCGGGAATAGCTCCTCCATCACCGACAGCAGGTAAAACGGCGGGGGAGGGGGAGGGGAGGCCGGACTTCACCTGGTCTCGGAGTTCTATGATGATGCGCTCCGCCGTCTTCTTTCCAATGCCCCGGCATTGGGCCAGGAGCTTGGCATCTCCGCGGACAATGGCTCCCTGCAACAAACGAATACTCAATCTACTGAAAAGCATGAGCGCCATCTTGGGTCCCACACCGGAGACTTTTTCCACCAGAACCTTGAAAAAATCGCGATCCTTACGATTGAGGAATCCGTAAAGGGTTTGGGAATCATCGCGGTAGATGGGGTAAATAAACAGTTTGGTTTCGCTTCCAATCGGGGGCAGATTTTCCGCGGTTTTAATGGGAATATTAACCTCGTAGCCGACCCCTCCGGCTTCGATTACGACCTGCAGCAAACGGCTTTCGACAATACTGCCTTTCAGCGTGGCGATCATCCCTGTTTCAATCCCAGAACGTCGTGCATATCATACAATCCCGCCGCTTGATCGATCAACCATTCAGCCGCATGGATGGCTCCGCGGGCAAAAATCATGCGGTCGGCCGCGCGATGAACGAGTTCGACCCGCTCACCCTGGCCGGAGAAAACAACTGTGTGATCTCCCACCACATCGCCGCCGCGCAAAGCGTGAACCCCGATTTCCCCTTGGGTTCTTGCTCCGGTTATTCCCTTTCGGCCATGCACCGGAACATGGTTGCTTCTTTGTGAAGCGGCCCGGATACGCCTGAGCAACTCCTCCGCCGTACCGCTGGGGGCATCCCATTTGAAACGATGGTGTATTTCGACCAATTCCACATCGTAATCGTTGGGCAAAATTTGAGAGGCCTGTTCTGTGAGGTGAAACAACAGGTTGACTCCGAGCGAATAATTGCCCGTCCATACGACGGGAACCGGCTCGATCAATTCGAGAATTTCCTTCTTTTCCTCCTCGGAGTGGCCTGTTGTCCCGATAACCAGTGGAACACCCCGTTCTGCGGAGCAATGGGCCAATTCTCGAGTTGCGGCATGATGACTGAAGTCGATGGCCATGTTTATCCCGGAAAAATGGTCGGCTACCCGATCGCCCAAATCCACTTCTGACACAATCCGATGTCCGCGTTCGGCCGCAGCGCTTTTGATGGCCTTCCCCATGCGTCCGAGGGCGCCCTGCAGGAGGATATTCAGTTTCATGAGGTTAACTTCCGGTTGAGGGATTGCACCGTCGATCTGATCAGGGCCTGGTTTTCATACAGCATTGAACACAGTGGCCGCCTTACATCGTCCGACGCAATCAGGCCCGCTTCCTTCATGGCCCATTTTACGGGAACAGGATTGGGTTCCACAAACAGGTTTATGAACAAGGGATGGAAGACACGGTTGAGATTTGCGGCAGTGGCAAAGTCCTCGCGCAAGGTGGCGGAAACCATTGCGACCACTTCCCTGGGGTAAAGATTGGAGGCTACCGAAATGACTCCCTTTCCTCCTAACGCCATAAAGGGCAAGGTCAGGCTGTCATCCCCACTCAGAATGGTCATGTCGTCGCCCAAAGCGGCGCGGATTTCCATTACGCGATCGCAAGAACCCCCTGCTTCCTTAATCACATTGACGTGTGGATACTTGTTGCGAAGTCGAACCAAGGTATCGATGGCAATCTCGATCACACAACGAGATGGAATTGAATAAAGTACAATCGGTTTGTCCGTCTCCTCGGCAACGGCGGAAAAATGTTGGAATAGTCCCTCCTGACTGGGCTTGTTGTAATAGGGAGTCACCTGCAGGACGGCATCGGCCCCGAGCTGGTGGGCCCTTTGCGTCAACCGGACCGCTTCGCGGGTGGAATTTGACCCCGTTCCGGCTACCACCGGCAGGCGCCCCGAAACTTTATCTAACACGGCTTCAACAACTTGCATATGTTCCTCATGGCTGAGGGTAGGGGACTCCCCAGTAGTTCCTACCGGCACCAAGCCCTGTACCCCACAGTCAATCTGCCATTCTGTTAAAGTCAGCAGGGAGTCCCAGTCTATCCGCCGTTGTCGAAACGGGGTGACCATCGCGGTGAGGACTCCGGAAAAATGCGGGCTGTTCATGGACGCTTCTTCAGTTTGTATCCGCAGTGGATTTGGTTTCGGGAAAAAATGCAAGCGTCCGTTTGTTACTCACCTTGAAAATTACCGCCACGGGGAGGGGGGAAGGCGCGCTGGGGCGCGGGGAGAAGAGGAAAGAGTTCAGAGGAAAGAGTTCAGAGAGAGGGGGAGAGAGATCAAGATCAGGATCATGATTGCAGCGATCGACAGGATCAGGAATTGGGAGAGAGGGAGGAAGGCGCGCTGGGACGCGCCAATTAGGAATGAGGAATTAGGAATTGGGGAGAGGGAGAGAGATTTGGGAAAGGCTCTGAACTATTGGTTCTAAGCTGTAGGAGGGGGTTTATCCCCCGATTGCGGTGAGGCCATTTGGAAGATCGGGGCGTAAAGCCCCTCCTACAGTTTCGTTCAGATTATCGTAACTACTCAGGTATTTTGAACAATCGTCCGCATGGATGTTATTCTACTGCGCTCAGGAAACCCGCACCAGTGCTCAACCGATTCAAACATCTGGCTTTTACGCCAACGGCGTTAAACTCCAAAGCCCAGCGTCGCGCTGTGCCGTGCGAAGCCTCTTGACCTGCGTAGCGTTGCGAAGCACGGTTTAGGCGAAGCATGGTAGCGCACGCTGGGGTACAGATCGCCCCTATGATTGAACCCCAACGGGGTTCCACAAATCATTTCCAAAATGCCTCGGGATTGATTCATTGTGGAACCCCGTTGGGGTTCGCGACACTGGGCTTTGGAGTGGAACTGCGTTGCAGTTCTTTCCAGTTTGGCCTCCTTTAATCCAGGCTACGTAGACCTGAGTAGATACATTCCCCATTCCTAATTGGCGCGCTCCAGCGCGCCTTCCTCCTCTCCTTTTGAGTCTTTTGTGCTTTTTGTGGTTAATCCCGCCTAATTCGCGCGCCTCAGCGCGCTTTATCCGTGTTTATCCGTGTAATCCGTGGTTAAAATACGGAGGTTAGAGGGGCGAAGGTTCAGACAAACCACAGATAAGGAATTGGGAATGGGGGTCTACTTTTTTTATTGCCCGAAGCAGGCAATTCTGATGGCTGGGGGTCGATATGTCTATTGGGCTATTATTTTCGGGCCAGGGCGCTCAACGGGTGGGGATGGGGCGTTCGCTTTATCAAAACAGCCCTTCGGCCCGTGGCCTCTACGAAACCGCCAATGAGGTTCTGGGTTACGACTTTGCCCAACTTTGCTTTAAGGGACCTCTTGAAGGCTTGACCCCAACGGAAGTCTGTCAACCGGCCCTCTACGTGCACGGGCTCGCTTCGTTTACAGTTTGGAGAGAAATAAGTGGGGAGGAAAGCGCCGCTTTGGCCATGGGATTGAGCCTGGGCGAGTTCACCGCTCTGGCCGCCGCCCATGTCTATGATTTTGAAGTGGGTTTGAAAATTGTGGCCGAACGTGGCCGACTCATGCAAGTGGCCTGCGACCAAGCCAAAGGAACCATGGCCAGTGTGCTGGGAGGGGAGCGGGATGAAGTTGTGGCCCTGGCCGCTGAATTCGAGGTCGACCTGGCCAACCTGAACTGTCCCGGGCAGGTGGTGATTTCCGGCCCATGGGCCCATATGGAACAAGCCATCCGGGCGGGAAGGGAAAGAGGATTCAAGCGCATCCTTCCCTTGGAGGTAGCCGGCGCCTACCACAGTCGGCTGATGGAACCGGCCAGGGCCGCTTTTGAGGATTTCCTGGCACCCATCGATTTTCGCCCTCCGCGAGCGCCGGTTTATTCCAATGTCGATGCTTCCGCTGCCCGGGACCCCGCCGCCATCAAAGCAAAGCTGGTCAAACAAATCGTCTCCCCCGTTTATTGGGAAGATTGTATGCTGGCGGCCAGGGAAGCGGGGGTGGTGACGTTTAGAGAATGTGGGGTAGGGGGTGTGCTGAAAGGTCTGGCCAGGAGAATCGATCCGGGATTTGAGGTAATTTCTCTACAGGAATTTGCTGATTTTTAAGCAGTCCCTTTGATCCTGCGGCACGTTGGAACATTTCCTGCAGAGAGATCTCCGAAAGGTTGCACCTTTAAATTCTTGCTTAGAATGGAAATTTCCATCCAACTTTCCCCTTTTATTTGCAGGTGATTGTGGTTTCGCCACGGTTGCGGCCTGGCCGAGCCTTCCATGGACAAATTATCACAGATTCGCAATTTCTGTATCATCGCCCACGTCGATCACGGCAAAACAACCTTGTCGGATCGCCTCTTGGAGAGCACCAAAACGGTCCATGAGCGGGAAATGAAAGATCAATTGCTCGATTCCATGGATTTGGAGCGCGAGCGGGGTATTACCATCAAATCACACCCCGTCACCATGCTATACCGCGCCGAGAATGGATTGGATTATCGCCTCAACCTCATCGACACACCGGGTCACGTAGATTTTTCCTATGAGGTATCGCGCAGTCTGGCCGCGGCGGAGGGCGCCTTGTTGCTCATCGATGCGGCACAGGGGGTGGAGGCCCAAACCGTTGCCAATACCCATCTGGCCCTATCCCAGGACCTGGCCATTGTCCCGGTTATCAATAAAATCGATTTGCCCAGCGCCAACCTTGAACGGTGCTCCCGTCAATTGGAGGACATATTGGCCATTCCGGCCGAGGAAGCAGTTCTGGCCAGCGGAAAGGACGGCATTGGGGTAGGGGAGATCCTCGAAGCCATTGTGAAGCGGGTTCCTCCTCCACGCCTGTCCGATTACCCTGCCACCCGCGTGCTCATTTTTGATTCGGTCTACGACGCCTACAGGGGGGTCATTTGCTACGTCCGGGTTTTTTCGGGATCCCTTAAAAGGGGAGATCGCATTGTTTTCATGAGCGACGAACTCAAAACCGAGGTCAAGGAAGTCGGTATTTTTACCCCCGGAATGAAGCGGGTGGACCAGTTGACAGCCGGAAATTCCGGTTATGTCGTCACCAATATCAAGACCTCGGCCGACGTAAAAATTGGAGATACCATTACCCATGCCAAACAGCCTGCAGGTAAAATGCTCCCCGGTTACAAGGAAGTCAGACCGATGGTTTTCAGCGGGATTTATCCTCTGGATACCTCCAATTATCAGAAGTTGAAAACGAGCATGGGAAAGCTGCGCCTCAATGACGCGGCCTTTACTTTTCAGGCGGAGAGTTCCGCCGCATTGGGATTTGGGTTTCGTTGCGGCTTCCTGGGGTTGCTGCACATGGAAATAATCCAGGAACGGAATCGCCGCGAATACGATATCGACATCATTGCCACCTATCCGAGTGTGGTGTACCGGTTGAAAACCAGGGACGGTAATTTCCTTCTGGTGGATAATCCGGTGAATATGCCCGATCCGCAAATCGTAGAATATATCGAAGAACCCGTCATCGAAGCCATCCTGCATACCCCCAGTGAGCACATTGGAGATCTGTTGGCCCTGATTATGGAAAAACGAGGCCTTTGTCAAAACACGGAAACACTGGACGAAAACCGGGTCATGCTGACCTGCCGGTTGCCCCTCAATGAAGTGTTGGTCGATTTCAACGACAAACTGAAAAGTATCACGCGGGGTTACGGATCAATGGACTACGAATTGGCCGGTTACCAGAAATCGAAGTTGGTCAAACTCGACATCCTGGTGCACAGCCAACCGGTGGATGCGTTTTCTTCCATCGTCCACCTGGAAAAAGCCGAAAACAAGGGGAGGGACCTGTGCAAGAAATTAAAGGATATTCTCCCCCGGCAAATGTTCAGGATCCCCCTCCAAGCCGCAATCGATGGGAAAGTGATCGCCAGGGAACCCCTCAGCGCCTACCGCAAGGACGTCACGGCAAAGTGTTATGGAGGGGATATAACGAGAAAAAGAAAATTGTTGGAGAGACAAAAGGAGGGGAAAAAACGTATGAAACAAATTGCAAAGGTCGCCATTCCCCACGAAGCCTTCCTCGATATCCTGAAAAGCAACAACTAATCCCAAACACTACTTTTTGCTTTGTTTTCCATTTTTAAACAGAAAAAACACAAGAAACTCCGGGAGCGGGCAGACAACTGGCTCAGATTAGCGGAGAAAATTTACCATTTTCGCCGCGATCAAATGTCGGATGGCGAACTCAGGGAACTCAAGGAAACCTCGGTCGTTCTGCACCGAGCCCTGCGAGAAAAGGGTGAGGTAGATTGGGGAAAAGTGCGCATGGCTTCCGAACAATTGGAGAACGTTCTGAAACAGGTTGGGGGTAGTTTTTACCCTCAGACTTTCTGGGCGGAAAACGCGGAAATGTTTCTCGTTGCCTCCATAGTGGCCCTGGCTATCCGAACCTTTTTCCTGCAGCCTTTCAAGATACCTACCAACTCCATGTATCCCACCTATAACGGGGTAACCCACGAGGTTATCACCAGTGGAAATAACCAGGGCTATGGGACGAAGATCTTTCGATTCCTGGCCTCGGGAGCGGTCAGGAGGGAAGTCGTAGCCCAGGATTCGGGAGAATTGATCATACCCCTGGCCGGCCGTTCCGAACGCTTGGTGGGACAAAGGGTGCCGGGAAGAAAGTGGCTCGTTTTTCCCACCACTAATGTTCGATACAGCCTCATCGTCGGGGATGAGCCCGTTCATTTCAAAGTGCCGGCCGATTTTAATCCAACCGATCTCTACAAGGAGACTTTTTTCCCAGAGGAACAGGGAGACTGGCCGGAAATTGTCGAACGGTTCAACCAGGAGGGGAGAATCCGCTACGAGGGCCGTTATGGCTGGTTTCTGAAAACGGGAAAAACCTTCCAGGCTGGAGAACAGGTCATGGCATTCGATATCCTGACAGGGGATGCCCTCTTCGTGGATCGTCTATCCTATCATTTCGTTCGTCCTGATGTGGGAGAAGCCATCGTGTTCAAGACGAAAAATATTCCAGCTACCAACGACGACAAATACTACATCAAGCGTTTGGTAGGAGCGCCTGGGGATGAGCTTCAGGTAAAAGCTCCAAAACTGTACCGAAACGGGGCCCTCATTACCGGAGCCGAAGCTTTCGAGAAAAATGCGGCGCTGGAAGGCAATTATTCGGGTTATTCCTATAAGAGACTCACCAGCAGGCACTATCTCAATCATCCGGAGGCAACAGTGACGATTCCGGAAAATAAATTTTTTGCCATGGGGGACAATTCCCCTCACAGCTCGGATAGCCGTTATTGGGGCTTTGTCCCCAAAGAGGAAATGGTGGGGAAAGCCCTCTTTATCTATTATCCCTTCACGCTTCGCTGGGGTTTGGCCCGGTAAATCTAAAACTGTTCGGGGGATAAACCCACTCCTACAGTTCTCTCAATCACCATCCCAATAAATTTCCTTGTTTTCTTCTTCTATTTATCCTTTTGCCCTTATCTTTGCATCAACCCAAAAAAACGCACAAGATATATTATGTCCAAAATTGCGCTGGGTGACGTTTGACGGCCAAGCCCGGTCTCGGACGCTCCCCTTCTCTCTGTATTGATTTTTGATTCAAACCCGTGGAAGGTATGACGCATCCGAATTCCAAACCGTCTTTGAACCGACTACCTCTATATGATTGGTTGACCGATCGAGGATGTGGTGTTTTATTGCATCCCACCTGTTTTCCGGGCGACCAGGGAATTGGAACCCTTGGCAATGCTTCCTACGCCTTCATTGATTTTCTGGAACAGTGCCACATGGGTTACTGGCAGGTCTGCCCTCTCGGACCGACAGGGTTTGGAGATTCTCCTTACCAGACTTTTTCCGCTTTTGCCGGCAATCCTTACCTGATCGACTTTCGTCAGTTGATTGAAGAAGGTCTGTTGCGGGACCGGGATGTGGAACCCTTGCGTTTTCTGCCCGGCAGCAAGACTGATTTCGGGATGGTCTATGAAAAAAAATGGCCCCTGCTCTACAAAGCATTTCTTTCCTTTAAGAAATCGCCGGAACGCTGGAAAGACCTGGAACAATCCTTCCGTCAATTTTCCGAGGTCAACGCGGCATGGTTGAAACCGTGGGGCCTTTACATGGCCCTGAAGGAAAAATTTGGAGGTCGGAGTTGGCTGGATTGGCCGGAGAAATTTCGCGACTATTCGGGAATATCGACCCGGGGCCTGGATGGAGACACCCGATTGCTGAGCCAAGCCCACAAATTCTACCAGTTCCTATTTTTTCGGCAGTGGAAAGTTCTCAAAGCGTATGCCAATGAAAGAGGCATTCAGATCATAGGGGACGTCCCCATCTATTCCGCTTTGGACAGCGCCGATGTCTGGTCTTGTCCGGAACGTTTTCAAATCGATCCAAAAACCTTTCAACCAAAGGCCTTTGCCGGTGTTCCACCTGACTTTTTCACTGAGGACGGCCAATTTTGGGGGAATCCCCTCTACGATTGGGATCGGTTGGAGAAAACCGGATTCTGTTGGTGGTTAGAGCGGCTCTCGGCTGCATTTTACCTCTGCGATATCATTAGAATTGACCATTTCCGAGGTTTCCAAGCCTACTGGTCTATTCCGGCTGGTTCCGAAAAAGCTTTCCAAGGCAGGTGGATAAAGGCCCCGGGACTCCGCTTTTTCGAGGTGATAAAGGGCGCTATTCCCGATGCCAAAATCATTGCTGAGGACCTTGGTTTGATAACCCCTGAAGTTGTAAAACTGCGGGAGGATACGGGAATTCCGGGAATAGCGGTGCTTCAATTTGCCTTTGGGGGTGGCAATGACAACTTCTATCTGCCTCACAATATGCAACCCAATTCCGTGGCCTATTCGGGAACGCACGACAACGATACTTCAAGGGGTTGGTTCAACGCTGCTTCCGAATCGACCCAGGATCACGTGAGACGGTACCTGGATACACCGGGAGATGCCATCAATTGGGATCTGATCCGCGCCGCCTACCGCTCCGTGGCGAAATTGGCCATCTTCCCCCTCCAGGACCTGATGGGCCTTGGAAGTGAAGCGCGCATGAATACTCCTGGACAGGCCCTGGGCAATTGGCAGTGGCGGTATCAAACCTGGCAATTGGAAAAATTGACGCGTGAGAGTTCCCCCTATTTGCAACTTATGGCCGATCTATACCGGAGGACCGCTCGAACCGGACAAAACGAAACCTAGGGGAAAAAATTGGCAATCTTTCCATCGATCCATTTTACAACCTACCCATGAAAATCCTTGTCGTAGGGGGCGCTGGCTACGTCGGTAGTCATTGTGTAAGGCAGATGGTTGCGGCCGGTCACCAACCCGTGGTCGTGGATAACCTCGTTTTCGGTCACCGAGGTGCGTTGGCTCCCGATATCCCCTTCTACCGAGGAAATATGGAGGACGAATCTTTCATAGCGGGTATCCTGCAACAGGAGCAGATCGAGGTGGGGACGCATTTTGCCGCTTTTGCCTACGTGGGGGAAAGCGTGGAAGATCCGCTCAAGTACTACCTCAACAACGTTGCCGGCACCCTTCATCTGCTCATTGCCATGAAACGGGCCAAGGTGAAAAAATTGGTGTTTTCCTCCAGTTGCACAACTTTTGGCATTCCCGATTTTCTGCCCATCGACGAAACCCATAAACGAGCTCCCATCAGCCCCTACGGTCAAACGAAATTGGACATCGAAACCCTCTTGCTCTCCCTGTCCAAGGTGGAAGATTTTCGGTTTGCCGTGCTGCGCTATTTTAACGCGGCGGGAGCGGCGGAAGATGGAACCATCGGGGAAGACCACGATCCCGAAACCCATCTCATCCCCCTCGCCATAGCCGCAGCCATGGGGAAAGGAAAAGCCTTGAAGGTTTTTGGGACCGACTACCCCACCCCGGATGGAACCTGCCAGAGGGACTACGTTCACGTAGATGACCTGGCCCGCGCCCACATTGCCTCCATCGAAAAACTGGGAAAGCCCGGCACTCAATTGTTCCTGAACCTCGGGGTGGGAAAACCCAATTCCGTCCTGGAGGTGATCGATGCGGTGGAACGTGTCAGTGGCATAAAGGTGCCGGTGGATTTGGCTGAGCGCCGGGGCGGAGATGCGCCTACCC
>JAABVD010000060.1 GCA_014529615.1 Opitutia bacterium | reverse complement strand
CGGCTGCATCCCAACGGTCAAATGTCAGAACGACCGGAATCCTGCGCAGGTAGATTTCAAGTTCCAATTCGTGCAGGCGTTTTTGCAATACCCGGCGTTTTTTGCGGGAGGTTTGACGGTGCAGACAGAGCCTGAGATCTATCTGGTACCAACGGCAGGATTTGAGAGAGGGTTGGGTCCATTCCAGGTCAGGCGAAATTTTGGGTTCCGGGTCCCTTGTTTTGGTTGCGATTGCCTCGCGCATGCGCCGGCAGACCAGTTTTTTTACTTTGCGGAAGGCCTTCTTCAGTTTGTTCGATTCGATTCTCTTCCAGGGCGCGTATTCGCTACTTGTATGATGGATTACGTCCATGGCCGCTTCCGCGTATTGGTCGTATTGCTCATGGTATTTCCAGTTTATTTTGGTAATTCGCCAAGAGGTGGCCGGGTTGGCCTCCAGTCGTTGAAAACGCCGTCGTTGTGCATCCTTGCCAACCGAAAGGTAGATCTTGATCAACAAAGCGCCGTCGTCGGTCAATTGCTTTTCGAATTGGTTGATTTCACGGAACGAGCGCGTTAACCGCGTATCGATAAATTTCCTTTCCATGCGTTCCTTCAAGACGGGGCGGTACCAGGAGCGGTCGAATATCCCGATGCGGCCCTTATCCGGAGTTTCGAGCCAGAAACGCCACAAAAATGGCCGGAACAGCGTTTCTTCGGTGGGAGAGTGGGCATAGTAGACCTTGAAACCTCGGGGATCCAGGGAAAGCAGGAGACGGTTGATAAGTGATCCGATGCCGGCAGCTTCCATCCCTTCAAAAACCAGGATGACCGGGATGATCAGTTCCTTGAGCTTTCGCTGGAGGGCATCCAGTTTTGGGACTGCATCTGCAGAATCACGGTTGAGTGGACGTCGATGGGGGGGCATTTCAATTCAGGGCATTGCCGGAAGCCTCTTTCCCCGGGCCGGGATTTTCAACGGTTTTCCGAGGTCGGCGCCTCAGTTGAGTTTTCTCACCGGCACTCCGTGGTCAGCCAGATAATCCTTGCATTGGCTTATGGTATAAGTTCCGAAGTGAAAAATTGAGGCTGCCAAAACGGCCGATGCCTTCCCCTTGGTCAATACATCCACCATGTGCTGTAGATTCCCCGCCCCCCCGGAGGCGATGACGGGTACGGCTACCGCTTCGCTGATGCGGCGGTTCAACTCCAAATCGTACCCGGCCTGCGTGCCATCCTGATCCATACTGGTTAAGAGAATTTCTCCCGCTCCGCGACTTACCACCTTTTGGGACCATTCCACCGCGTCCAAGCCGGTGCATTTGCGTCCTCCATGCGTGTAAACTTCCCATTTGTCCTTTCCGGGGACGCGTTTGGCGTCGATTGCTACCACGATGCATTGATTGCCAAACCGATTGGAGGCTTGGGCCACCAGGTCCGCGTTGGCCACTGCGGCGGTGTTGAGACTGATTTTATCGGCTCCCGAGCGAAGCATTGCGTCGATGTCGTCCACATTTCTCAATCCTCCCCCTACGGTCAGCGGCATGAAACACTCCTCGGCGGTTTGGGATACTACATCGAGCATGATATTGCGTTCATCGCTGGAGGCGGTGATATCGAGAAACACCAGTTCGTCGGCTCCTTGTTCCTGATAGGCTTTGGCGCAATCCACCGGATCCCCCGCGTCGACCAGTTGCTTGAATCTGATCCCTTTAACTACCCGGCCATCCGTCACATCCAAGCATGGAATGATGCGCGCGGAGAGCATGAATTTTTCGATTCAACCCTCAACCCGGGCCAAGTCGGGCTCAAATGCCACCGTCAATCGGTATTGTAGCCTCGGGCGCATGTTGAGGGGGTGGTCGCGGACAAGGGTCTGCAAGTAATGAATGTTCCCATACTGCGTGCGGTAGCCCGACTCGCTGGTCACCACTTCGGTTTCGGCCCACTGGGCGTGAAAATTATCCTTCAGGACGGTAAAGCGCAACCCTTCGGGTCCCAAAGTGAAAGTATTGCCCGACCGGTGCAGGGAATGGGGAGACCCGATCACCAACATGTAGCGCATGCGGTCCATGGTGACAGGATGTTTCACCATAAAAATAAAATCGCTGGTGATTTTTCCCTGAGTGAAGGTCCAACTGACCTTGCAGCTTCCCAGGCCGGGAACCAGCTTCTGCTCTTTATTGATCAGTTCCGGTTGTTCGTAGCGGAAGTAAATGGACTGGCGCAGGCCGTAGCCGTAAGTGCATCGCTTGCCATAGAAGGAGGGGATGATGGTGTGTTGGCCAAACTGGAGTTCCGGTATCATAACGGGCAGGTACCGGTTGATGGGCCAATCGAAGATCCCGGGACTATGGGGAAAGGCCAGGGAATCGGAGCTGTCTTCCTGATCGTTTTGACAGAGAGGGATGTTGAAATGGAGTCCGCTCTTGGTATCCCGATAGATAAAGAGGCCTTGTTCCTTGCGGGCGGTCTTATCGAATATGACGAAGCGACTGGTTTGCTTGGACACGTATCCTTCACCGGGATTGGTAGCTTCCAGGTTTCGGGCCAACCGGGCCCACTGACTGAGATAACGCACGCCGTCGAAATCGGCAATACGCGTGGTAAGATTCACCATGGCCTCCCGTTCGGAATCGCGGATAACCATGTTGCCCTTTTCCTGGTCCAGGTAGGTCAGGTAGAAGAAATAGAAGAGGCGCCTGAGCAAATCGAAATACTGGGCTTTTTTTTCCGTTGGTATCCAGTTGTCGCGAAAGGCCTGCAGGATGAGGCCGATGCAGTGCATTTGCCCGTATGCGCCGCCCCCGCGGCCGAAGGACCATCCCAAACCATCCTCACGAACCAGATCGGGCAATAGGCGCAGGTACTTTTCCGCAAAGGTCCGCAAACTGGGCAGTATGCGCTGGCGCAGTTGTATATTGGCGTGCAGTTGAAGCGCCTGCCGGATAAAAATCAAGCTGAGCACCCCATATATATTGTATACGCCCTTCCCATTCGGACTTTCGTCGAGGAAATTGCCCGAGCTGTTCTCCCTGATACGCTTCAGAAACAGGTCCACCAATTTCCCGGTTTCATCTTTCCTGGACAGGCCCATGCTGTAACGGGCCACCGCTTTTGCCACATTGAAAGACTGCCAGTGGTTTTGGTAGTCCGACCGGGCCAGGAGCAACCCATCCAGCCGTTCGCGGGTTTCATCGACCAATCGTTCCCAGACCGGATTGCGGGCTTTGGCCGGACCAAAGGAAAGCAGGCCAAGAGCGGCGTAGGCTATCCCGTTTTCCGCCACTGGATTTGCGAACGTCTGGGCCGTTATGCAACGCGCGGCAAGATTGATCAGATCGAAACCGTCCAACTGGCTCTCGCCTGTTGCGCGGTGGAATTCTCCAATGGCCAGCACAACGTGACCGGGCTCGTCGATTCTACTCTTTTCCCCCGCGATCGGGACAATGGTTCCATCCTGGTTGATCGATGAGAGGTTGTGGCCTAAAATGGAGCGGGCCATTTCCGTGCATTGCTCAGCAAATTGTTGCATTCAGGAAATAATAACAGCCGATAATTGTAAATGTGATATGTGGAAAATATACCTCCCTTGGTGTCAACGACTTATTAGTGACAAAAAGGATTGATTAGTCGTGGTTTTGGAAAGACGGGTAATCATGGATTCGGCCGCTTCATCGACCTTGAGCGGGGCCAGGGCTCGCCGGAAAAAGTGAATGGTGTCGAGATTCTCCGGTGCAATGAGCAGTTCCTCTTTCCGGGTGCCGGAGGCGTTGACGTTCATGGCAGGCCACAACCGGAGGTCCGCCACCTTGCGGTCGAGAACCATTTCCATATTTCCGGTGCCCTTGAATTCCTGGAAAATCAGCTCATCCATGCGGCTACCCGTTTCGATCAGGGCCGAAGCGATAATGGTCAAACTGGCCGATTCTTCGGTATTGCGCGCGCTGGAAAATAGTTGCCGCGGTTTTTCCAGGGCGCGAATGTCCAGACCTCCCGTCATGGTTCGTCCGCCACCGCCTGTGGCGGCATTGTAGGCCCGGCTAAGTCGGGTGAGAGAGTCCAGGAGAACGACCACGTGTCGACCAGCTTCCACCAAGCGTTTGGAACGTTCAATGCAAAGTTCGGAAATCCTGATGTGGTTTTCCAGCGGCTCGTCATTGGAAGAGGCAAATACCTCGGCTCCCACGGTCCGTTTCATGTCGGTGACTTCCTCGGGCCGCTCGTCCACCAGGAGCATGATGACGTGGCATTCCGGATGGTTTTCCAAAACCCCAACCGCGATATCGCGCAGGAGGGTGGTCTTGCCGGTACGGGGCGGAGCCACGATCAATCCGCGCTGACCTTTGCCGATGGGGCAAAAGAGATCGATGCACCGGTTGGTCATCCGGGCGTCTTGCGTTTCCAGGGTCAGTTTTTCCAGGGGGGTGATCGAGGTCAGGCTGGTAAATTCGAAGCAGTGCCTCCGCTTCTCCGGCTCCAAACCGTCAATGGTAAGAATAAAATTTACCTTCGGGTTGGGAAACCGCGGGTCCGCTTTGGCCTTTGCCCTGAGATAGGTCCCCTTCTTCAGCTTGAATCTCCGTAGCAACTCTCGGGGAACGAAAGGATCGGTCGGCCGGGATTTTCCGTTGCGAGCCGGATCGAGCAGGTGGCCCGTCTTGTTCTTCATCACGTCCAAAATGCCTTCTACCTCAAGAGAAGGGATGGAAGATTTGTGCTTAGGTGTTGTGATTGAAACGGAAATTGCGGGTCCGGAATGGCCAATCGAAGGCAGACGATTTTTCTGGAACCGAATGGTCGGATATCCAGGCTGAGAAATTATTTGGCTCAACCCTCCAGTATTTCCAGAAAGGCGGCACTTTTGCGTTATGTGGAAAGCATGTCAATAGCGCATTGCCAACAGGTGGAGGGAAAAAGCTCGTCTAATGGTTAACATTGGGAGAGTAAGGGGTTGATGGATCCATTCTCTTGCAATTATCGGACGGTCGGAGCCTTTAGCCTGATTGAGTTGCTGGTGGTGATCGCCCTGATGGGGATTCTCGGCGGGTTGATTTTTTCCATTTCACCCTGGATCTTTCGAAGGGGAGAATCGAGCCGCGCCCAATCTGAAATCGAGGCTATTTCTGTGGCTCTGGAGGCTTATCGGATGCATTTCGGAGATTTTCCTCAGGCCCGCAATCCGCCCCAATTGTTTGACGCATTGGACGGAAAATTGGGGCCGGGTGTTACCCCAGCCGTCCTAAACCCTCCGGTCCGGCCCTTTTTGCAAGCGGGACAATTTTCCTTCAGCCGGGATACCTTGCCCGAACTCCTCGACCCTTGGGGCAATCCCTATCAATACCGTTACATTTCCCGCGAACCCCCCGCCTCGACGGTGTCAGGTTTCACCTTGTTTTCCAAGGGGCCGGATGGCAAAGCCAGTACCTTTGGGGAGGGGGATTTCCAGTTGGATGAAGACAATTTACGCTACCGACATTGACCGCCGCATTTCACATCTTGGCCCGCATTTCTCACAAATTTTCTACTGCGCTCTGGAATTCCGGCATTGGTGCGGACTTCGTTGGATTCCCCTGCCCGTGCTTCGCACAGTTGCAGGCCGACTTTGCAGGTGCCGACCCAGCTTCATCCGCGCCTCTGCCCGAAGCCCACACCAGCACTCGACCTCCATTCGCTGGCGACGAAATTTGTGAGAAATGCGGGCTAGCCTTCCCACCATGAAACGGGCATTCAGACAATTGCCCCGGGATTCAATCGGCGGGGTCAAGGGTGGTTTCACCCTGATCGAAGTCATCACCGTTATTTCGATTTTGATTATTTTGGCCGGGATATTGATTCCATCGATCCTCAGCGTGCAAAACCGGGCCAAGCGGGCCCAAACCGAAGCGTTGTTTGGCAGAATTGTAAACGCCTTGACCTTGTATTACCAGGACCACGGCGGTTATCCCGATTTTACGGGGAATTCGAGCAATGGGGATGTCATTGTCGATCTGAACAACAGCGAACATTGGCGGGCCTTCACTGAGATTCTGGCCTTGAGCAGACCAGATGGATCGGCTTTCGAAAATCCGGAAAATGAACCCCTCATCAACAAATTCAACCTCAAGCGAAAGCGGTATTTTGATCTGCAATTGAAGGAGCTGGCATCGCCAGGGGGAACCCCCGAGTTGGTCGATGGTTTTGGAAATCCCAACATCGTGGTGGTAATCGATGCCGATCTGGATTTGCGCATTCGGGAGGACAACCTACCCCGTTCGGTGGGAAGAGATCTGCGGCAACCCATAGTGGTGTATACGCGCAACACGGCTCGCAGCAATTTTCCGGAAATTGCCAGTTGGGATTCATATTAGCGTGTGGGAGTTCAGGATTGATACGGGAGGAACCTTCACCGACTGCCTGGGTCGCAGTCCGAGTGGCCAATGGCATCGGGTCAAGGTCCTGAGCAATGGTTCCATGAGGGCCAGGGTCCGTGCGGTTGCCCAAGGCGCCCGAATCCGTATTTCACTCCGCCGGAAATGCCCGGACGGGTTTTTCAAAGGTTTTTTCCTGGAGGTTTCGGGCCTGGAACGCAGATATGAGGTGAAGGATTATGATTCCGGCACTAGAGAAATAGTATTGGGCGAACCCTTGCCCCGAAAACTCCAGCCGGGGGAGTTGCTTATTCTCCAATTCTCCGGCGAGGCCCCCGAATTGGGGGCGCGGCTACTTACCGCCACCGGAGGAGGCGCCCCACTTCCGTCCGGTCGCCTTCGCCTGGCTACAACCAGAGGAACCAATGCCCTCCTCGAAGGCAAAGGGGCCTCCACCGCTTTGTTTATCAATCGCGGGTTGGCCGATCTGTTGACCATCAACACTCAGCAACGGCCCGATCTTTTCGCCTTGCAAATCAAGCGGCCCCGCCCCCTGCACGAACGGGTCGTGGAAGTGGACGTGGACGACGAGCGCGGGGTCTTCAAGGAGTCGGAACTCAGAAAGAAAGTCGCCCAATTGTTGGAGGATGGCATCCCGCATGCGGGGGTAGCCCTGATGCACAGTTACGCCGATGGTTCCAAGGAGCTTCAATTGGCGGAGATCTTGAGAGACGCCGGAATGGATTCCGTGATTGTTTCTCACGACTGTGCCCCTTTCATCCGGATTCTGCCCCGTGCCGAAACGACCCTGGTGGAGGCATATTTGTCACCCGTGCTGGACCATTATCTCGATCAAATTGCCGCTGCATTCGGATCGAAGGGTATTTCTGTGATGACCAGTTCGGGAGGATTGGTGCCCCGCAGAGAATTCAAAGCAAAAGACAGTTTATTCAGCGGACCGGCCGGCGGGCTTGTTGGCGCCGTTTCGGTGGGGAAGAGAGCCGGCTATAGTAAGATAATCGGTTTTGATATGGGTGGAACCAGCACCGATGTGACACGCTTCGACGGAGCCTACAATTATCAATTCGAGACCCGTGTGGGCCATGCCCATTTGATGGCGCCGAGTTTGAAAATTGAAACCGTGGCGGCCGGCGGCGGTTCCATTTGCCAGTTTGACGGGGACCGCCTTCGGGTGGGTCCTGAAAGCGCGGGCGCCGAACCCGGTCCCGCCTGCTACGGCACGGGCGGACCCCTCACGGTAACGGATGTAAATCTTCTTCTGGGAAGAATGGATCCGGACCAGTTCGGCATACCGATTTCCAGTGCTCACAGCCGGTCCCGTTTCCAGCAGTTGGCCGGGCAGTTGAAGTTGAAGGAAAAGAGCGGCCGGGACTTGGACCGATTGCTTGCCGGATTGCTGGAGATTGCCGATGAAAACATGACCGATGCCATTCGCAAAATTTCTACTGCTGAAGGGTATGACCCCTCCGAGTATGCCCTGGTGGCATTTGGCGGGGCTGGTGGTCAGCATGCCTGCGCCATCGCGCAAAACCTAGGAATGGAAACGATACTCTTTCCCGGGGACGCCGGTTTGCTCAGCGCGGTCGGATTGGAGCAAGCGGTATTGGAGGGGTTCGCGGAAAAGCAGATTCTCGAGGATATTGCCGCATTTTCCGTTGTTGCGGAGGATCTGATCACGACATTGACCGGCCAGGCCATGGAAAAGTTGCCCCGGGGTCATGGCCGGGATGCGGTGGAGCGAAGGTGTATATTGAGCATGCGCATGCGGGGCCAGGCCGTGGCCATGGATATCGATTGGAGGGATAACCGGTCCGTCTTGCATGACTTTGCCCGGCAATACGAGGTCATCTTTGGTTACAAGCCTCCCCTGGATGGTGTGGAAGTCGTATCCATGAGGGTGATCGTTTCCATCCCGGCGCCAGGATGGAAAGGAGAGGAATTTTCCCAGGGGAGGGGAGAGCTTGAACCCTTGAAACGGCAGAGGGCCTTCACCCGGATGGGGTGGGTTAGCACGCCCGTATACCGCAGAGCGGATATACCCATTGGATGCCACATTGACGGACCGGCCATTATCCAGGATTCCTTCAGTACCCTTTTCGTCGACGCGGGTTGGAGAGGCCTGGTCGGCTCACATCTTACCCTGCGCCTCCGGCTTCGGGAAAAGAACCTGGGAAAGAGAACGAATTTGGGCGCAGTCGAATTGGAGTTGTTCACCAACCGATTCCACACCCTGGTGGAAGATATGGGTTACCGCCTTCAACGCACGGCGCTTTCCACCAACGTCAAGGAACGGCTCGATTTTTCCTGCGCCCTGCTGGATGCCGAGGGAAGGCTGGTCGTGAATGCCCCCCACATTCCCGTCCATCTCGGAGCCTTGGGGCTGTGCGTTCGGACGGTTTCCCGAAGTCATTGTTGGGAACCGGGGCAAATGGTCGCCACCAATCATCCCCGATTTGGGGGATCCCATTTGCCGGACATCACTGTGATTTGTCCCGTTTTCGGTGGTGATGGGGGGTTGACCGGTTTTTTAGCCAACCGGGCCCATCATGCCGAACTGGGAGGAATCAGTCCGGGTTCCATGCCGCCATTTGCCAGGAATCTGGCCGAGGAGGGTGTGGTGATTCCCCCTACCACGGTGAGGTGCGACGGGCAGGTCAACCTGGAAGAAATTGAACGATTATTGCGGTCGAAAACGGACCCGAGCCGGGCCGTGGAGGAAAATTTGGCCGACCTGAGAGCGCAGATTGCCGCCAATCTGAAAGGGATGCGCGATTTTGTTGCTCTGGCCGATGCTTTCGGTAGCAAAACCGTCCTTCGGTTCATGCGGGCCATTCAGGACCGGGCGGAGGGGAGTCTTCGCCGCAAATTGAATAATCTGGCCGATGGCAGTTACGAGGCTGAGCAAAAACTCGACGATGGAACCCGGCTCCACGTGGCTGCACGGGTAGAAGGAGATTTCCTGAGCCTGGATTTTTCCGGCACCGACAGGGCCCATGCCGGCAACTTCCATGCCACCCCGGGAATTGTTTACAGCGCTATCATGTATTTCCTGCGGGTCTGGGTGAATGAACCGATGCCTTTGAACGAAGGGTTGCTAAAGCCGGTCGGGATTGTTTTACCGGAAGGGTTGCTCAATCCCCCCTTTCCCTCGGACCCTCGAAAGTGTCCCCCGGTGGTTGGGGGAAATGTCGAGACCAGTCAACGCCTGGTCGATACCCTGTTTCTGGCCTTTGGCGTAGGGGCCTGCGGTCAGGGGACGATGAACAATTTGATCTTTGGAAACGACCGCATCAGTTACTATGAGACCATCGCCGGGGGATCGGGAGCCGGGCAAGGATTTGCCGGGGAAAGCGGTGTGCACGTCAACATGACGAATACCGGGATTACGGATCCGGAAATACTCGAGTACAGGTTTCCCGTCCGGCTGAAAACGTTTTGCATCCGGAAAGGGTCGGGAGGACCGGGTCAATTCGCAGGGGGCGACGGGGTTGTGCGCGAATTGGAGTTCAGGGAAGCTTTGACCGTTTCCCTGATAACCCAGCACAGAAACGAGGGTCCCTACGGCCTCTTGGGGGGACAACCCGGAAAACCAGGGGAGCAGTGGTTGATTCGAAAAGATGGAACCCGTCAACGCCTGAATGCATCCGACCAGGTCGAGGTTCGACCCGGGGACACGCTCCGCATGCTTACCCCCGGAGGTGGAGGGTGGGGGGAGGCGCCCTGAAGCGCGCCAATTAGGAATTAGGGGGGAGAAAGGGGCAAAGGCAGAGAGGCTCAAAGGCACAAAGGCACAGAAAATCTTAACGAACTTGGCGTTGTTTTCGAGAGCTAATTCAGAAGGGTTTTTATCCACGGATGGGGAGAAGAGTTCAGAGT
>JAABVD010000378.1 GCA_014529615.1 Opitutia bacterium | reverse complement strand
TGATCCGCAGCATGACCCACGGCATCCCCAACACCACCATGATCGCCAGGGGAGCAGATTTGAACGAAGAACAAATCGAATTGCACTATGATTTCATTGTGGCGGCTCAAACAACACAAATCGATACCTTCAAGCCAATCCCTGAACGACTCGGGACCGAGGAGTACGACTTGAAATTATCAGTCCTGGTAGACGATCAACTCAATACACCTTGGAGCATCGAGTTCGTCGACGAAGACCGCGCCCTGGTTACGGAAAAACCGGGCCGCCTTCGCTGGCTGGTCAACGGAAAACTCGATCCCCGGCCTATCGATGGGCTGCCGCAGATCTATTATCGAGGCGGATTAATGGATATCGCCCTCGATCCCGACTACGAACGGAACGGCTGGGTATATCTGGCCCATGGGCACGCAATCGATCATCCGGACAGCGATCAGGCACGGGCCATGACCCGCATAATCCGAGGCAAGATCGAAGGTCATGAGTGGACACAAAGCCAAGTCATTTTTCAGGTGCCGGAGGATCGCTACCATTCCGGTGGAAACCGCTGGGGTGGACGCCTCCTTCTCGACGACCGGTATCTCTATTTTTCCATCGGCGACATGGGTCGTGGAGATGCCTCCCAAGATCCGACCCAACCCAACGGGAAGACGTACCGGATCCATCACGACGGGTCCATTCCCCAAGATAATCCCTTCCTGGACGTGGAACGGGCTATCGAAGCCGTCTACTCATTGGGCAACCGAAATGTGCAGGGCTTTTCCTTTCACCCGGCAACCGGAGAAATCTGGATGACCGAACACGGTCCCATGGGTGGCGACGAGCTGAACATTCTCAAGAATGGCAACAACTACGGTTGGCCGATCATTACCTACGGCAAGGATTATAGCGGAAAAGTGGTTTCTACCCTTACCCACAAGGAAGGCATGGAACAACCCCTCACCCAATGGACTCCCTCCATCGCCGTCTGTGCCACCGAATTCAATACCAGTCCCCTCTTCCCCAAATGGAAGAACAATCTCTTCGTCGGAGCCCTTGCTTACGAAGAACTTCGAAGGCTGGTCATCGAAAACAATCAGGTCGTCCATCAGGAAGTCCTTCTCAAAGGCTACGGCCGTGTCCGCGATCAGAAGTTCGGACCCGACGGCGCACTGTATGTGATCCTCAACCTTCCCGGATCGATCGTGAAGATTACACCCGATTATTGACCCGCATGGATGTTTTTCTACTGCGCCCAGGAAACCCGCACCAGCGCTCGACCTTCATTCGAACCATCGTAGGAGCGGCTTTTGCCCGCGATCCCACCAAACAGTCTCGAAGCAATCGCGGCGTAAAGCCGCTCCTACAACTTCATACCAAAGTCGTATTTCTTGGAAAAGGTAGGGCTCGATCGCCGAGCGAGCCGTTGTGAAAGCGGCGGTTTTAGCAAAACCGCCCTACCCCTAAAGCCTGATGTATAGAAACTCTATTTAGGACGAATCTAGGATTTTCACCTCCTTTGGCCCGACTTTTTTTAGTCTAATACTTTGTACATCAGTGGCTTAAGCGTCTGGGATAGGCTCTACTGGAAAGACAGATAAAGGCACAGAGGCACTGAGATGCTGAGTATTAGCCCGCATGTCTCACAAATTTTCTACTGCGCTCCGGAATACCGGCGCTGACCCAGCATCACCCGCAAATCTGCACAAAACCCGCGCCAGCACTCGGTCTCCATTCGCTCGCTACGAATTTTGTGAGACATGCGGGTTAGGAAATCCCCAACTTGGCGCCTCGGCAACTCTCTGATTCAAAACATTCCCAAGTCTAACGCCAGGCGGATAAAATGTTGTGTGGTCTGATGCTGTAAGCGAATCGATACCCTGACTCGTTCCCGGTCTCCCAGATCCTCCACCACCACGAATGGCGCGCTCACGGTCTGCCACTCAGATAAATCACTAGCGTACTGCGCCACACCTGCCTCGGGTGGCGCTGCCTTGGACCGCTCAAATTCCAATTCGGCAAAACGGTCCGCTTCCTCCTCCACCAACTCATAACGAATGGGGGAATGTGTGTCGGAGCTATTGGGATCGGTTCCAAAGAAGAACTCGAATGCATTAATCCAGCCATCTCCGTCCGGATCGGCCATATTGCCCCATTGCAGGCCTTCCATGGTCGGATCCTCCATATGAATGCTGAAATGCGCCTGACGCCATTCTTGCAGGTTTTTACTGATAACGGTAATCTTCACCACCGCCATGGTAGAACCCGCTGTGTTGGTCGCCCTCACCGTGTATTCGGTCTTCTCACTCAGCTCTGCGGGGGCGCCTGAAATCACCCCGGTGGCGGTATTCAAACTCAATCCCGCAGGCAGTGCAGGAGAAATCGAGTAAGTGTCCACCGCGCCTCCCGTCGAGGAAGGGTTGTTATCGGTAATGGCCTCGCCCTTGGTGTAGATTGCCGAAAGGGCGGTATAACTGAGATCACTCGGCGCCACAGTTGCGGCAATTATGAGGCTCCCGACCAAGCTTTCATCCAGATCGTAAATGT
>JAABVD010000059.1 GCA_014529615.1 Opitutia bacterium | reverse complement strand
GGCTACGGATTAACGATTAATCCCGTTAATAACATTCCCTATCCCGATCCTTTCCAACCGTATTTTGATGATTGATTCGAAGCGGTGGACACTTGGATCGGATATAGTCGCAAAATCTGGAATAGCCGTATTGATTGGCGGGTACAACTCAATATCCGAAACCTGTTTGCGGTAAAAACCCCCAATGTGGTCCAAGTCCAGCCCGATGGCAGCCCGGTCCGGGTTTCGCTTCCAGCCCCGCGAGAATTTCTTCTCACCAATACATTTCGGTTCTAATCTACATTTTTCATATCAAACATCACCGTTTCGGGGCAGGATGTTTTCTCCTACGCTCAAGGCTACCTTTTTTCGTCTTTGCGACCTTCCTGCTTTTTTCGAGAGTCAAATTCTGAGAAAATAGGGCATGAAGCTTTTTGAGAAGTTTTTCCCCCTCATACTTTGGATCTTGGGGACTGGATTGGCCCAAGCGAACAGTTTGGCCCCACTACAGGAGGGCATTACCCGCAGTTGGATCGGCCCGGAATACTGGACCAATCCCTTGATGAACTGGAGGCTGTCAAATGGTCGCATTGAAAATACCCATGGCGGCTGGGTAAACGAAGTGCACTCCCTTACCCATCAATTGAAGGAGGGTGATGGTAATTTTTCCATGCAAGTGCGGTTAGGCTCCTCGGAAGATCAAACGACTGCGGCATCCCAGGTAGCCTTTGTGGGATTCAAGTTCGGCGCAGTGGGGCATCGCAATGATTATCGGTCCAATATATTGCATGACCTGGAAGGCGCCTTTGCCGAAGAGTTGGCCCGGGAGCCACCGGTCCGGGCCGGCTTCACAACGGATGGGCGTCTACTCATTGGCTCGGAATTCTCGGAACCGCTACTGAATGAGGCCCACATGAAGGATGCCCTGCTGGGTCTCGAGGTTGTCCATGAGGCCAAGGTAGCCAAGGCGCGGTTGACCGTGTCGGTTGCAAATGTGGAAATAGGCGCCCTGGAGTCGTCATTGGAACGGGAATCCTTGAGCGGAAACATTGCCCTGGCCTGTCACGGATTAAACCCGCCGAGGCGGAAACGCCGCGATGCCACAAACCTGAACCATCCGAAATTCTGGTTTTCCGGCTGGGAGGTAAGAGGGGACAAAATCAGCTCCCGTCCGGAGCAGACATTCGGGCCGATTCTCTGGTCCCAATACACCCTGCACAAAAACACCCTGAAACTGATGGCCTTTTTCGTGCCTATGGAAGATGGGGCCGACAAAACGGCAGAACTGCAAATCCGTTCAGGTTCGAGGTGGAACACCGTGGCCGTAAGCGCCATCGATCCCCTGTCCCGCACGGCACTGTTTCGGGTGGATGATTGGGACAGCGCCATCGACCAGGACTACCGGGTAACTTACCGTTGGGACTCGTTTGATGGGGAAGCCCTGGCAAGTTGGGGCGGTACGGTTCGCAAGGATCCGGTCCATAAGGAAACCATTGTCATGGCCGGTTTGTCCTGTTCGCACTCGGAATTATTTCCCAACCGGTTCCTGGTGGAAAATCTCCTTCTTCAGGACCCTGACCTGGTCTTCTTTTCCGGAGACCAGATTTACGAAACCAACGGGGGGTATTGGACGGTGACGGCCGGCAATAAAAATGAAGTTCCGAGAGCGACGCTCAACTATCTGGGGAAATTTTGGCTCTCCATCCTCGGATTCAGGGACCTTCTGAAGGATCGTCCGAGCGTCATGGTTCCCGATGATCATGACCTGTATTCAAATGATCTCTGGGGGAAAGGGGGTATTCCCATGGATCGGGAAAGGTGCTTCGGCGGTTACCGCATGCACCGTGACTGGATCAACATGGTAGAGCACACTCAAATGGCACATCGCCCGGATCCCTACGATCCCGCCCCCGTCGATCAGGGAATCCAGGTCTATACCACCAGCCTGGATGTTGGAGGGGTCAGTTTTGCCCTGATCAACGACCGCAAATTCAAATCCGCTCCCGGGGATGTAATAGCGGCCATGGAGCCCCTGTTTGTCATGCGTGGAGAGCGAAATCTGTCCTCGCTGGATACGATCAACGAAGAGGAATTCAATGCCCGAAACCTGGACAGGGAAGATCTTCAATTACTGGGTAAGCGTCAGCTTGATTTTCTTCGCAATTGGGCCCGGAATGGAGCCCGTCTCCGGGCCGTGCTGCATCAGTCCGCCTTTTGCCAACCCCACCATCTGATGGTGGCCGATATGGACTCCAATGGCTGGCCCCAAACGGGTCGCAGACGGGCTCTGGAAGTCATTCACGAGGCCAATGCGGTAATGGTCAGCGGCGATCTGCATTTTGCCTCGCTGGTGCAACAGGGTATCGACGATTGGGAAGATGCGGGATGGAGCTTCACTCTACCCGCCGTATTGACCCAGACGCACCGTTTCTGGCGTCCGCAGGAACCGGGAGAAAATCGTCTCCCCGGCATGCCGGATTACACCGGGCGGTTCTTCGATGGTTGGGGTAACAGGATGACGGTGTGGGCAGCGGCAAATCCCCGCAGTTTCCTGATTGACGACCCTTATCGGGGGGAAGGAGAACAGACCCTCGAATACCTGAGAACGAATGGCCTTGGTTACGGGATTGTAAGGTTCAACAAGCCAGACCAGGCCGTGACCTTCGAAAGTTGGCCGGTCTATGGAGTGTTTAAGGGACCTGAGGCGCACCAGCAGCACCCGGGATTTCCCAGGACCGTGAAAATGCGGTGATGAATAAATCAGACCCGCTCTCAACAGTAACCCTTCATACGGAGTAACTACTCAGGTCTCCATAGCCGGGATCATCGGAAAGTATGAAACAGGAGGGATTAACCACAGAGTTCACAGAGGAGGGGGGAAGGCGCGCGAGGCGCGCCAATTAGGAATTAGGAATTAGGAATGCTTCGATTTGGAGGTCGGCAGGTGTAGGGGAATTTCTCGGGAAGGCCAAAATGGGGGAGAGATCACGATCATGATCACGATCAGGATCAAGATTTTGGAACCAGCATCCAGCATCCAGCATCCAGTACCCAGCATCAAGCATCCAGTTTCCAGCATCCAGTTTCATGAATACCTGAGTAGTTACTGAAGTAAATTAATTTCATTTGATCACTATCTTCAAAGGCCCGGATTAACGGTTCCATGGGAAATGGTAGCTGGGCTGACCTGCGTTACGGTCGATTTCAATCTTGAGTTGCGAACCCGAACCAGGCGCCAAATCAACGGCAAAGGCCGCCCCATCCAACTCTTTGCTACTTTGGGTAACAACTGGTTCCACCATACCGGTTCGAGGATTCCTCAAGCCTTGAACCGGCGGTTGAATCTCAGCCACCTGGGTAAATTCAACCGACCGAAAATAGTGCTCCCCATATGCGCCCCCCTGAATGATCAGTTGTCGCGACTCCAATGCATCGAGGTTGATGACTTCGATCTCGATCCAATCCCTTTCGATCCGCGTGACCAGTGCCGCCACGTCGGGTGGCAAACCAGAGCGGCGGCGCTCACCGTCGAAGTAGCGCACTTGTGAATACAACATTTCACCCTGAACCCTTACTGGCAGTCCTCCAATGGAAAGTCGGACCAGATTATCGAGTTTCATGGGATCTGACAGGATCCATTTATTATCGACGAAAGTCTCCGGATCCCCGTGTTCCTTTTGTATGAATTCGATCTTCCGAATAACGGTCCTCAAGTCGCGACTCAAAGCGCGTTCTGCAAATCCGGGATTGCGGCCCTTGACGAAGTAGGCCCACTCCAGGTCCTGGTCGGAAATTTCACCCCTTGTCTTTTTCTGGGCCGCCGCCAGGCGTTCGATCTGGTTCCAGTCCCTGTCGTCGTGGGAGGTAAACCAAAGGTGGACATAGTCGGACGGATTTTCTCTCTGGAAACGATGCCAACCCGTTTCGTTATGACGGATGGGAATCAGGAACTGGCCGTTCTCCATTTTTCCGTGTTTACGCAGCAAGGCCAATTGACTCCGGGGTAATTCCATCCAGCGGGAATCACCAGTCAACAAGGTAGCAACCTTTCCGGAAGTGAGTTGAGCCCGAATGATGTGAGGAGCTCCACCAACCCACATCCAACCGTAATAGCCACCCCACCAGTGCCCGGTATATTCGCCGATTTTATCGGATAGGCCAACATTGTCCGGAGTGATGCCGTTATTTCTTTCGGTTCTTTCTTCCCAAGCGCCCACGTATTCCTTTACCCAGTCGATGTAACGCGAATCGCCCGTGTAAAGGTATGCGTTGGCAATAAGCGGGGTGCAGGTCAGGTTGAGAGGAATGTCGCCTTTAGCCATGCGGTCGCTCATCCCCTTGACCAGTTTGGCAAACAGGTCGTTGTCGGGATGATCATTGATCCAGGCGGAGGTGTTGTCGATGCCAGGTATGTCGTAGAATGGCAAGTTGTAATAGACCAGATTGGCATTGGTGGGAATCCAATCGCGCTTGGTCCATTCCATCAGGGGACCCCGGCTGCCGGTCATGGATGCCCGCATCATTTTCAATTTTGGATCGTAGTTTTGAGCTTCCGGGTCGTCACCGGTAAACATGGCGGCAAACTTTATCGAGCGGTCGCGAAAGAGAGGGTCTTCGGGCTCGATCATTCCCAAAGTGTAGAAATCGACGTAGCCCTCGCCATGGTGCATCCAATCCCAATTGGAATCGAATTCCCGGTAGATTTGCCCGTAGCGGGTAAACTGCCGGGTAATTCCCTCCCAGGCATAGCGGTGAAGACGATCCAACTCATCCGAGCCGCCTAGAGCAGTGTGCAGAGAGAATCCCTTGAAGGCTTCATACAAGTCGTCGGAGGAGTTCATGCCACTCTCATAGCGCTCCTTGAACCTTACGGTGCCGTCGGGCTCGACATAGGTATTATAAAACGCGATACCCGCTCCGTTGAGGGTTTCGATGAGGTGGCGTTCGAGCAACGCCCATTCGGGCGGAACCGTTTGCACGTCACAACGAATTACTGATAATTCGTAATTGGGCGATTCCGTATTCTGGCCGATTAAATTAAGACAGGCGCAGAAAAACACTGTTGGAAAAACCGTACGCTTAACAGGCAAGATAATCATAAGAAATTCCCAGGACAATGGTTGCTATGACGCTGGAAACTGAACACGGTCGCTTCCCCAACTCAACTCCCTTATGAAGAAAACTTTTGAGAAACTCATTCTTCCTGTCGTTTTCCTGCTGTGGGCTTGTTCGTCTGGCGCCCAGGATTTACCGCTTGTGCAACAGGGTATTACCCGCACTTGGATAGGCCCCGAATATTGGACCAATCCGCTTATGAACTGGCGGCTGTCGAATGGCCGCATTGAATGCCACCATGGGGGCTTGGTGAACGAAGTGCACGCATTGACCCATCAGCTCGTTGAGGGGGACGGCGCGTTCCGGATGCGTGTAAAGACAGGTTTGTTGGAAGAGAGGGAACCTGCCGATGGGAAAGTTGTATTTCCCGGATTCAAGTTTGTGGCCGTGGGACACCGTAACGACTATCGCTCAAATATTTATTATGACATCGAGTCAGGCTTCGCTGAGGAAGTCATGAAGGAGCCACCTTTGCAGGCGGGAATTACTTCGGACGGTCAACTGATCATTAACTCCAAATCCTCAGGCAAAGTATTGACTTCCGCAGATTTGAAAGCGTGTCGATTGAGTCTGGAAGTCGACTATGCCGGAAATCTCGCAACCGTTCGGCTGAAAGTCGAAAAGGCGGATGGTGAAATCGCTCATTTGGAGTCGCGAATTGAGCGGGATACATTGGTCGGAAATGTGGCCCTGGCCTGTCATCCATTATCAAGACAACGCAGAAAGCGTCATGACCACAGCGATCCCGATCATTCCACATTCTGGTTTTCTGATTGGTCGGTCAGCGGAAATAAATTTAAAGCAAATCCCGAACAGACTTTTGGACCTGTTCTTTGGACCCAGCACACGCTCCACAACAAGGTCCTCAAGCTGATGGCATTTTTTGTCCCGATGGAGGACTCGGCGAGCCGGGTTGCCTCCTTACAACTGAAATCGAGTTCGGGTTGGACCACGGTGGCCGAGAGCCGGATCGATCCTTTGTCCTTAACGGCCAGTTTTCGCGTAGAGAACTGGGATGACTCCATCGATCGGGATTACCGGGTAAGGTATAGCTGGAATTCGGTAAAGGGGGCAATGGATTCCGATTGGAGTGGTACCATTCGCAAAGATCCAAAAGATAAGGATAGCATCGTTTTAGCCGGTCTTACCTGTTCCCATGCGGAATTATTTCCCAACCGGTTTTTCGAGGAAAACCTTTTGGCGCAGGATCCCGATGTGGTGTATTTCGCCGGGGACCAGGTCTACGAGACTTGCGGTGGATATGGCATTGTCTTGGCCGAAGGGGAAGCGAAGGTTGAGCGAGCGGCGCTGAACTACCTCGGAAAACTCTGGCTCCTCGGACTCAGTTTTCGCGATTTGTTAAAGGACCGGCCGAGCGTTATGATCCCGGATGATCATGATGTGTATTCAAATGATCTTTGGGGCAAGGCAGGTGTTCGCATGTCGGGAGATTTGGAAAATATGGATATGCGTTGCTTTGGAGGATATCGCATGCACCCGAAGTGGGTAAAAATGGTTGAACATACCCAAATGGGGCATCATCCGGATCCTTTCGATCCGACTCCGATTGAGCAAGGTATCGGGGCTTACTATACAAGTTTGGACGTGGGAGGCGTTAGTTTTGCCCTCATAAACGATCGCAAATTCAAATCTGCTCCGGGTGATGTGATCAATGCCATGGAGCCTCTTTTTGAAATGCGGGGAGAACGAAACCTTCCTCGGTTGGACGTGATTGAGGAGGAGGATTTCGATACTTCCAAGTTGGATCGCCACGACCTGACGCTACTGGGACATCGCCAACTGGAATTTCTTCGGGTTTGGGGATCTGACGGAAGGAAACTCCGGGCGGTTTTATCGCAATCTCCCTATTGCCAACCCCATCACTTGATGGTAGCGGACTTTGATTCCAATGGTTGGCCGCAATCGGGACGTAGACGCGCACTGGAGGTTATTCGCCGTGCCAAAGCTGTCATGATCCATGGTGATCTGCACTTCGCTACCCTCGTAGAACAAGGGATTGATACCTGGGAAGACGCAGGTTGGTCGTTTACCCTTCCCGCCGTCGTAACGGGTACGCGCCGAGAATGGCGACCAAATATCGAGGGAGAAAATCGACTGCCTGGAATGCCGTCCTACACCGGCCGTTTCCTCGATGGTTGGGGTAACAAGATAACCATCTGGGCCGCCGTTAATCCGTTCAGCTTTTTAATCGAGGACGATTACGAAGGCGACGGTAAAGCGACTCTGGATTTTCTTCGCTACAAAGGGCTCGGTTATGGGATCGTTCAATTTGATAAGTCATCGAATTCTGTGACCTTCGAGAGTTGGCCGGTATATGGCAGATTCAAAGGAGTCGATGCGCACGAGCAACATCCGGGTTTTCCCAAAACCGTGAGTATTCGCTAAAAGCATCCCGAAAAAAATTAACTGGATCCGGAGGCGGACAATTTCCACCTATTGAATATATTTACATGGGCCAAGTGCTATAAGGCTTGCAAATCACTCCAAAACCTCCGTATTCTGCTATTCCGATCGCATTCCCAAAATCCGGGATGCATAAAAATCGGAAATAGAATTCAACCCTCTCCCCCATGGACAGGTGCCGTCTTTCTTGTTTCAGGCCTCTATCCGGAATTTATGGCAAGATTGCCATCTTCTGGCGCTAACCCGCCAATAAACAGTAACATCTATCACGTTCCCGAACATGAACTCCATCGTCTTCTCAAAATACCATTTTTCGAAACTTCTTGCCCTCTGTGGAACCGTTTTATGGGCCACCGGCCTCCCTGCTCAGGAGGAGGACGCACCCATATATGAATTGAATCCCTTCGAAGTGAGCAGTGAGTTGGACAATGGTTATCAAGCCAAGGAAACCATCTCTGGAATTGGAATAGCCACCGCCATGCGGGATCTACCCTTTACCACCAATGTGATTACCGCTGATTTCCTGGAAGACAACCTTGTGGGTAATTTCAACGAAGCAATGGACTATTCATCCTCTGTAAGGCAAACGACCCGGTCCGAAATTATTGCGCGGCGGCCCTTGTTTACCATTCGTGGATTTGCCACCCGTGAAATTCTCATCAATGGCATCCGATCCAATGAAAATGTGCCTACCAACCTGATTAGCCGGGTCGAAGTGGTCAAAGGTCCCAACGCGCTCTACGGCGAATCGGATCCCGGCGGACTGATCAACGTGATGCTGAAGCAGGCTGAATCGGTAGATCACCTTCGCTTCACCCAGAAGATAGGCGACTTTGGCTTTCTGGAGAGCTCTTTCGACGCAAACGTCGCAACCGGAGAAGACAACCGCCTGAAACTCCGTCTCATCGGGTCCTATGAAGAGTATGATGGCTGGCGGAAAACTCCGGGGGGACACACCGAAAGCTCCTATGGAGCAGTAGGCAGTTATTCCATCAATGAAAATTTCGAGCTGGTATTTATCGGAAGTAAGCTCGAATTGAGCGGGACACAAGGCGTGCGTAGCGCTTACATCTTCAACCGGATTCAACCAGAGGATCTCAACAATGATGGCGATTTCGACGATGTCGTTGAAAATATACGGGAAAACACCATTCGCCGCAACAGTCCGTTCCTGCCGCGGGATTACACCGGTGGAGTGCCCGAAAGCTTCAAGGACCGCGAATCCGATTTTCTACAGCTTGGCACGAACATGTGGTTTGAGGGGTTTAGTCTTCAGTATATCTTCAGTCACTCGCAACAGGCTCACGAAGGGTATGGACGGATATACAACACCTTCAATAACACTGGTTTGGAAAGAACGTTTTATCAATATGACAACAGTAGAGGAACGTCGAACGTGCACTCTGTAAAAGGGTTCAAAGAACTCATGACCGGAAATGTAAGGAACCGCCTCAGCTTTGGGGCTCGTTTCTTCGATAACCAGCTCTTGCGCAAGTTTGCTCGGCTCCGTTACGCCAACGCGGGAGAACGCGCATTTATTGAACAATGGGCAGCGGATAATCCGGACGCCCAACTGCGCTACACCATCACCATCGATGAGATCCTTAATGCTCATGCGCTATCTGAAGCGGAGGCCATGGCGCAGGGCCTGGATTACTGGAATGATAACCTGATCGATCTCGATTACGTTCAGGCCAATGGTTCCGCCACGAGCACCGATGGTTTGCTGACCGCCGATGTTTTCAGCGCCCATATTTCGGATCTCATCACCTTTGGCGATGACAAGGCGCATTTATTATTGGGTCTGCGCTACAACGACGTTGAGGAAAGGCCTCCATTCGCGGGCGGCCAGGCTCCGGAACCCTTCAAGGGTGACGATATTTCGGAACAAGCGGGTTTTGTTTACAATTTTAACGATGATTTCGCCGGTTACGCCAATTATGCCACCTCCTATTCCGGCAACAGGGCGGTCGACCCCGATACCGGGCTTCCACGTCCCCCCCAAACGGGAGAAGCATATGAAATTGGAGTTAAAATGGATCTTTGGGAAGGCAAGGTGTCCGGAAGCATAGGGTATTTTGACATCGCCAAGAACAGTGTCCTGAAATCCGCCTTCGACCCGGATTTTGGAGAATCGCGCAATGAATTGACCAATGACGTGAGCGAGGGAGTGGAGGTCGAACTGTTCTTCACCCCTATTCATAATTGGCAAACCACTATCGCCTACACCTACATGAACGCCCATGCGGATCTTCCCCCAACGTCCTTGCCCGTTCTCGGACTTGAAGGCGCCGCGCCCCATTCCTATTCACTCTGGACGAATTATAGAATTACCGAGGGTCCGCTGGCAGGATTGAGGTTTGGCGGCGGAGTGGTTATTGCGGAAGGCCCGATTCCTCAGTCCCCGACCTCGTCAAACCGGTGGATCATCGAGGACGGTTATACGGAATACGACCTGTTTGCCCGCTACGAGACGATCATAGGCAATACGCCAACCACCTTTGGGGCGAACATCGAAAACGCGGGCAACACATTCTTCTTCCGAACACGCGGAAATGCCAATGAGCGTCGGCGCGTGGTATTCTCGGTAAAATTGGATCTGATGTAATCGACAGGTAGCTACTCAGGTAACTTTATAAATCGTCCGGAAAGGCACGGATGAGGCGCCGTTGGCGCCAATTAGGAATTAGGAATTAGGAATGAGGAATTGAGGAGAGGGAGAGAGATCATGAGTAAGCGTCCGTCGTAGCGCGCCTATGCCGTTCTCCGACGGATTAATAATAACTTTAAGTCTGTTAAAGCTAACCTTACCGTTCCACGGCTCTGCCGTTTAGAGGGTAAGCGTCCGGCCTAGCATGTCTTTGCAAGGAAAACGGCCAGGGAGGGGCTTGGCAGGAAACCACCTTCAGGCGGGTCAAATCTAAATCGCCTTTTTTAGGCCCGGGGCTTCCCACTTATCCGGAGTAAGCTCATCGGCTTCGTGGTTGGTCATGGCCGGAAGTCTTTCCAGAAGGTCCGTGAGGTAGGCTTGAGGTTCTATGCCGTGGCGTTTGCACGATTCGATCAGCGTGTAGATCACAGCGCTGCGGTGGCCGGTAGTGGGATGGCCGATAAACAACCAGTTCTTCACCCCCAGTTTGCACGGCCGGATGCTTTGCTCTGCGCGGTTGTTGTCGATACGCGTTTGAGGGTATTTGAGATAAGCTGTGAGCTTAGGCCATTGTGAGTGGGCATAATTGACGGCCTCTTGCAGGGGTTC
>JAABVD010000058.1 GCA_014529615.1 Opitutia bacterium | reverse complement strand
GCATGCAGGTCGGGAACCAGCATGAGGTCGCCCTGAACATCGATGTCCGCGGGAAAGAGGAAGCCGCCTTGCGTCTTGAGATGCTTCCCGTCCATGCCGAACCACTGGAGACGTTTATTGGCGCGGTCGGCAACGACGAGTTTCGGCGTTCCGTCCCGATCGTCCAGCCATTGGCCGTGCGGCGTTGCGAACAGGCCGTCTACTTCCCCTTTGCCTCCGATCACCCTGACGAATCGGTCATTCTTGTCGTACTCGAATATCCTGTTGCTGCCATAACAGTCTCCGAGATAGTTACCTCCATCGGGCCGGAAACTGGCGTTGGTAGGTCGGAAATCGACCTTCCGGCCAAGTTTGTCGCTGGCTTCGTCCATTTCCTCGCGACCCTTTTTCCAAACTATTTCGCCGTTCAGTGTAATCTTTGTGAAAGACAGCGAAGGATCGTTTGGCGAGAGATAGGCGAATTCCTGATTTCCCTCTTTGCGGATATCGATGCCGTGGCCTTTGGCCGCTGGACTTCAGTCCTGGCCTTTGATCTGGTGGAAACCCCCGAGCGATTTCATGAACCGCCCATCAGGGTCGAAGACGAATATCGAGCCGGGATTGCCATGATGGGTGACGTAAACGAGCCCCTCGGCGTCGGTCGATACACCGTGTGAGGCGCCGCCATAGCTATTATTGCCGGGAAGGCTGTCCATCCCCCAATCGTGATAAACTTCATAGGTATGTTCCCCGCGGCCGAGGCGAGGACGCCTGGACCCGGATTTGTCGATAGCATTCAAGATGTTGGGTCCCGCCACAGCAGCCGAAGCTACCGCAGTGGATTTCAAAAAGGAGCGGCGAGAAAGTTTAGCGTTTGGGGTATTCATAAATGAGGGTTTGGTCAGCATATTGAATTGGTGTTGAAAATGCTTATGATCCTGCGTTTTGGCCCTATGCGAGTGTCTCGTGGATCACATCGCCGTGGACGTCTGTCAGGCGATAGTGACGTCCCTGAAATTTATAAGTCAGTTGGGTGTGGTCTATTCCGAGTTGGTGCAGATTTGCGGGTGATGCTGGGCCTGTCCGGCCAAATCCAACGAAGTCCGCGTCAGCGCCGGCATGTCCTGCCGTAGCCTTTAGGCGAAGCAGGATATTCCGGAGCGCAGTCGAAAATTTGTGAGACATGCGGGCTAAGTGCCATTCACCATTGACCCCTTAACTAAACAATTGTGCGACGGGCGTTCCACCATCGGAAATGGGAACTGGGCGATCTCCATCATAGAGTTCCTTAGAAGGATCGATCTTCAGCGTACTGAAAATGGTAGCAAACAAATCGGGAACCGATACAGGAGTATGGATAATGTTTTTCCCAAGTTCGTCCGTTTCTCCAACGGCTCCGCCGTGATTCAGTCCACCTCCGGCCATGACAATGCTGAATGCTTTGGAGTAGTGACCACGACCGCCCGCCGCATCGAATTCAGGTGGACGCCCAAACTCCGTACCGATGATTACCAGTGTGCGGTCCAACAGATTGTGTGCCTCGAGATCCAGGGTCAAGGATGCGAAGGCATGATCCAATTCTCTGATAAGGCCATGCTGTTTTAGTTGCCCTTCTTTGTGGGTATCCCAACCGGTACCATTGATGAAGTTGAGGTTGTGAGATACCTCCACAAAGCGCACGCCTGACTGTATCAGACGTCTCGCCAATAGGCAGCGTTGCCCGAATTCACCTCCATAGGATTCGCGAAGCTCTGGTTTTTCCCGGTCCAGATTGAATGTGTCCATAAAGGAAGATCCCCCAAGTTTCATACTGGTTTGGATTCCCGCATCGTAATTCTTAACAACCTCGTCTTGATTTCCGCGGGCGATATAACTTTTCCTCAGGCCATGCAAGAGCGACTGCCTTTGAAGCATGCGGGAGGCATCCACATCGGGAGGAGGGATGAGTCCACGAGGTCCCGCCTCGGTATCGATGAGGTAAAGGTAACTGTCACGTGCTCCGAGAAATCCGGGCCCCCGCGTCAAATTTGGATAGCCGATAAGTACATAAGGCGGGACTCCTTCATCGCCGGGTCCTCGCTCATGGGCAATGATGGATCCTAAGGAAGGATAAATAACCGTACCACTGGTTGCTCGACCGGTATGCATGCGGTTTACCGCAGCAGCATGTTCGTTGATGGTGTCGTGATGGACCGTTCTCACGATTGAAAGGCGGTCCATGATCTGCGCGGAGCGTGGAAGGTGTTCACAAACTTGAATCCCATCCACCGCTGTTGGTATTGTATCGTAATAAGTGCCGGGCTCTCCAGTCAGAGCATTGCCTTTTCGTTTCGGATCCCAGGTGTCAATTTGAGCGCAGCCACCGCCCAGCCACAACATGATACAATGGTCCGCTTTTCCCTTGGGGAAAATATTGGCTCCCAGGGCAGACCTGCCTCCCAGAAACATGCCTGCTGTGCCAGCTCCAAGAGTTCCCAGGAACTGGCGCCTTCCTATTGTGTGTGGTGAATAGTTCTCTTTTTTCATGGGATAAAAATCATTTCAGGTGAGTTTATCAAAGCCCATAGACCATCCTCCAAATTTCTTCTCCATGGCCTCTTCAGAAAACGGGTCGGTGGTTCTCCCGCTTCAATATCCCGTGCCATGGCATTCTTGATGTCATTGGCTTCTGATTTCAGGTGGTTGGACCAGGTCACATAAGGATAGCGCTGTGGTTTCGGTGCGGGAGCCCGCTCTTCCTCTGGGATGATTCTTTGTTCATAACCATCGCCAAGGAGGACGACATAGGCGCTCCTCTCATTTGGGTCAGGAGGCCGGCCTAAAGTTTTGAGAAAGAGAATTTCTACGAGATCATCCACTTCACGGGATTCCATCACCAAGTGAGTCAAGGGATGGGTGTCTGAAAGCCGTGTAAGCCGTTGGCTCATGATGCCGTTGGCCAGGGCCGCTGGTTGCAGCACATTGGTTTCATGATCGCGATTATGAATGGGATTCTGACGCGAGCCAGTCCAACCAAAGGCCTCGAGTACATCGACATACACCTGTGCGTGCGGCAATGTGAGGCTAGGTCGGTCGCGTTCGTTCGATAGGGATGTGAATTCCCATGCTCGCTGTGGCTTGCCCAGATTTATGAATTGTTTGATCGGTCGTCTGCCATCTTGATCCATGTTCAGCTCTTCGCTGTCGATCTTTCGATCAGTGGCCAAGTGAAGTGAATCCAGGATTTGCTCTGCCGTCATCCGCCTTCGAGTGTGTCCCACAAACAAGGCCTTCGCCTGGACATCTGAATTTAGGACCACCTCTCTTTGGTAGGTGTGGGAATTCAGGATCAGTCGGCAGACATGCTTAATGTCGTAATTATTCTTCACCAGTTCCCGAGCCAGAAAAGCCAATAAATCCGGATGAGAAATATCTGCGTTTTCCCAGTCGGTGGCTGGCTCAATCAATCCCTTCCCGAAATACCGTTTCCAGACCCAATTGACGATGGCTTTTGCAAAGCGCGAATTGGATGGTGAAGTAATGTGTGCTGCCAGTGTTTCACGTGGATCTGCGGGATTGCGAATGAGACTTCCCGGAAGTGGTGAATCACTGAAATGAGTAAACGGCCAAGCGGGTTCTACCTTTTCATTCGCTTTCAATGTGACTTTAACGAGCGCATTTCGCCCGGTTAATTTATCTACAGGCACGATACTACTCGCGGGCACTTTGATGGGCTTGCGCTCAAGCATGGCTGCCACATTAAAAAGGTCTTCCTGAAGTACGGACTGAAAGGGCGCGTCGTGACAACGTGCGCATTTCATTTGGACCCCCAAAAAAGCGCCACTGAGGACGTGGGCTTTGGCCGCCATGGGCGCATCATTCTGGGTGGCCATGCCAAAACCAGCCGGACCGATATACTTATCACCACGCATAAGGATCAGGTCCGTTACAAATCGGTCCATCGGTTTATTATCGAGAAACGATTCATGGATCCACCAGCGAAAGGCTCCAGTGTTGTTCAGGTTGGGTTTTACGATGTTGGGATTCTCCGCCAGAAGATCTTGCCAGAACGGCACCCAATGATCGGCCCAACGTGGGTCATCCAACAAACGATCAATTACCTTGCTACGTTTGTCCGAAGAATTGTCGGCCTGAAACGCTTTTATTTCTTCAAGAGAGGGTATCAGCCCCACTGTATCCAAAGTTACACGACGTAGAAAAGCGAGGTCGCTTGATAACGGTCGTGGCGCCAACTGTGTGGATCGCAGCTCTCCGGCCGATGGATGCTCGGTCGCCAGGAATGGTTCCTCATCCAAGTTGTTCCAGGGTGCACCCTGTTTTATCCAGCGGACCAGCAATTCGATTTCTTTTTCTCCAAGGAGTTGGCCTTTCGGAGGCATGTCTTCCAGCTTGAGCATCTCGATAAGAAGACTCTCTTCCGGATGTCCAGGAACGATGGCAGGCTCATCGGATTCTCCGCCCAGCAATGCTCGCTCCCGTGAATCCAGGCGCAACTCTCCCTTCTCTTTGTCGCCATGGCATTTCAGGCAGTTCTCTTGAAGAATCGGCTGAATGTCCTTGTGAAAAAGTACCAGGCCCTTCGATTGTGCTTCTTGCTCGGCCGCCGTCCTGGCAATGCGGTGGAGAGCGGCTTCCTCAATTTGCCGTCCAATGAAATGGTCGATGGTATTGTGTATCGGAATTAACTTACTTACCGTTGGGACCCCGACGGGATCCTGACGGTTTTGCCATTGTTTTGCATAGGCGTGCCGTTCATTCCAGTATTGCGTTTCCTTTGCCGAACTTGTTCGGCGTTCCTGGCTATCCATGATCCGGTAACAGGCTTCTTCATCCTCTACGAATTTAGCCCAACCCGGATTGCTGAAATCACCTTTATTCTCAGAGCCTAAAAGGGTGAAAACATTCTCGCCCGGGCCGGCAACGGCTACAGCGAGCACACCCAGGTCCGGCCTGCGATCTGAGCGGCCTACAACGGTCTCCAAGCGGTAGGTATGAGGTAGACCATCAGATGAAAGGGTGAAAAATTTTTCGGTATTCCCGGGTGCAAAATCCTTGATCGTCGGGACAACGCGGTCGGGTATCTTTCGCATCGGGTTGTGACCGTCTGAAGGTATCTGTAATACCTTGACGGTTGTAAGCAGTTCGCCGTCCATCCAGAAACTGGCATCATCACGCGTACGTATTAATATCCGGTGCTCGCCTTTTTCCAATGTCAATTGAGCAGTCGCTCTTAAAATAATGGGGGCCTTATGAAGTTCACGTACGCCAGTTTCATCATACTTGAACGGTAGCCTGTGAAACCCAAAAGCGCGCACTTGGTAGGCATGGTCCGGAATCTGATTCGAAGTCACCGGCCTAACGAGCTGCTCGCCATTGGGCTCAGTGGTGTCGTTGAGGCTCGAGACAAGGGCATCGTCATTTTGCGATGCCGGATCCACTCCCACCGCGTCATTTGAATGGACCGCTCTCGCCGTTGTTTCATCCAACGATCCTGCTCCCATATCTTCAAATAATTCCACCCGTACGGTGGGCGGGTCATTCGTAACGATTTCCTTTGCATGAAGCAAACCGTTGTCTAGACCGACTAACAGGGGAATAAATGCAATAATCCTATGGAGCGGCAGACAGGGAAATACTGCGCCACGAATCATTTCAGGATATTGCCGAGTCGATTTCATGCTGGGTATCAGTATTAAAGATATACTGGCAATCGGGGATTACTCAATGGTTTTGTGATGGTTTGGACATCGATTTTTTCCGAGCGCACTGGCTGGCATAAATGCGGGCTAGCCCGCATTTCTCACAAAATTCGTAGCGAGCGAACGAAAATCGAGTGCTGGTGTGGGTTTCGCGCCGATGAGCGGGTGAAGCTGGGTCGACACCCCGCAAAGTCGCCTGCATCTGTGCGGCGCACGGGCAGGCGAATCCAACGATGCCCGATCCCGTGCCGGCATTCCGGAGGGCAGCAGAAGATTCATGCAATATGCGGGCAATAACCGCAAGGCAGAATAAAAAGCGATGAATCACCATGGAAAGCCGATTCAGCAAGGGGTTGGCCTCAACACCATGAGTTTTGCAAAATGGAGCCTCGATTGCAAATCCTTTTCGGATCTCTTCGTGGTTAGTGCCGTATTCGCAATTGACATCAGATGTGTTTATTTTTTACATCTGATGAATATGAGGACGACTTTGGATATCGATAAACCGATTCTCGACGAATTAAGACGGTTGGGGAAGCAACGCAAAAAGTCGTTAAGCCGAATTGCCAGCGAACTTCTGGCAACGTCCCTGAAGCGCGAAACGGAAAAACGAAAAGGCGTTTCGGGAAAGACGTTCCGGTGGAATGCAAGATCCATGAGGGCTCGCATCGATATCGAGGACAAAGATGAGCTATACAGAGTTTTGGACGAAATCAAATGAGCTACTCTCTCGATGCGAACATCTTGATTTATGCTTCGAACAAGGACTCGGCGCACTTCGAAAAGGCGGTCGACTTTCTTGGCCAATGTATGAGCGAACCCGACCCTCTTTATCTTTGCTGGGCTACCGTTTTCGCCTACTTGAGAATCGCTACCCACCCCAGCATATTCGCATCGCCGCTTTCCCCGAGCGAAGCGATGGGGAATATGGAAACGCTGCAATCAGCATCTCACGTTCGATTTATTTCAGAGGGCGAGAATTTCTGGGATTGTTACCAACAATCCTGTGAAGGGATGAGCGTTCGCGGAAACCTCGTTCCCGATGCCCACATTGCTTCCCTGCTTCGCGAGCAGGGTGTTAAACGCATCTATTCTCGTGATCGGGATTTTCTAAAGTTCCCTTTCCTGAAGGTAGTGGATCCATTTTCCTGATCCCCAGCCCCCGCAGCTATAGGCGGGGACCCGGCTACCGTGGATCTGAGGACAACCCTACGGTGACCGTGATAATCGTTGATGGCTGCATGCATGAGATAGGGATTTGCCCACATGGTGAGCGTGCGCGGTTCCCAGCGAAGTCGACAGGTGTATTCACCCCGCAGCGCATGCGATATCAAAAAATCAATGATCGGCTTGCTTTCCTCCTCGGTCATACCGACAAAGCGTTGAAGCACACCACTCAGATAGAGGTATGGCCGACCTGTGACGGGGTGACGGCAGACGAGGGGGTGTTCAGTCTCGATTTCCTCAACCGCTTGTCCACTTGCCTTTACGGAAAGGGCTGTATTTGAAGCGTTGATTGCGAAAACCCCTTTGCCTGAATGTACCCCAATCAGGTTCAGGATGAGATTACGCATTGTATCCGATAGTCCTTCATAAGCAGCCGAAAGACTGGCGAACAAAGTATCGCCACCCACCGGCGGGATTTCCTCGCCATAGAGCATTGTAATTCCCGGAGGGATTTCCATCCAAGCCAGGTCCATATGAAAATCTTCACCCACCACCGGACCGCGATCTTCGGGATTTCGAGTAAATCGTACAATGTCTTCAAAACCCTCGAGCGGCCTATGAATCATGTTTCCACTAAAAGGCCCAAATCTGCGAGCTACCTTATGGAAGCCAGCAGGATCCAGATTCTGGTCACGAATAGCCAGCACATGACAATGATCCAAGGCCGTTTGCACCTGCGCGATCTCCTCGTCACTTGCAGTGAGGAGGTTTATACCAACAATATCGGCGCCCAGACTTCCTGTCAGTGGACGCAAATCAAAGGCCGTCAACTCCGGAATGGCATTCATCAAGGTTTCATAGAGCCCCGGCATTTGCGGACCGGGGCTCTTACGGAAAACAAACGAATAGAACTACTACTTAGAACTTAAAGGTATTGGTCAGGAAAATCTCCCTCGGATTCGGATTCCTGAAAATGACGTCACGGCCATCCGGATTGGTCAAAATGGGAATAAATCCATTATTGCTGCGGTAGATGTTTCGGACATTAAGCTGAACCATCCAATCGATTTTACCGTTTACAATTGGTCTGCCATACTTCACCCAAACATCTCCGTTTGTTTCACCTTCTCCAAAGAAAGGAGAACTGATAATCGGAGTCACCCGACCATCTTCGCTGACTTCAATAGGATAGCCCGTGGCAATCTCATCCTGCCAGCGAATCGCACCACCCAATTGGAAACCTTCGAGGATGCCTTCGCTAAAGGAATAATTGCTTACGAAATTCACGCGCCATTTCCTTTGCTCCAAGGAAACTTGGCCTTCCTTGGCCAGAGCTGCGATCATCGGATTTACGGCGGAATTATTCCAACGTTGGGTCCATGTATTTTCAACCGAGAGGTTTGGCGAGTCAATCATGCCTCCCAGCGGGGAGTTGGCATAGTTGTCGGATACTTCAAAAACAAACTCCGAAGCCACCGGCGCTACGTTTGACGTGACCGTTTCTTGTTGGCCAACGTTCAAGGCCACCGACCAGTTCTGAGAAAGCCTTCCTATGATATCCAATTCAATGCCTTCTGCGACGAAATCCTGCGATGAGGCCTGTCCTTGATTGGGGGTCCAAACGCCGAATTTACCTTCACCTCCCTCGTCCCAGCCTTCCCAACGATCCAGGACAGGTTGAGGAAGCATACTCAGCGCTTCGTCATAAACATCCTGATAGCTACTGAACAGATGGGAAACATCGGTGCCTGTCAGTTCCGTATTCAAGGCCATGGCTTGCTCGAAGGTCATGCCTCCCTTTTCCGCATCCCGCCAACGATTCATGCCGTTACCAACCCAACCAGGAGAAGAAATGGCCGGTCCTTGAGCATAGGTATTGGAAGTCTCAAACCAATTCAAGCGGATCGAGAGCTTATTCTCCAAGGTGTTCAGGGTAACGCCGTAGTCCGTCGTCACACCCGTGGGAGCCGGGATGATAGCGCCATAAACCGTTCTTCGTACTCCGGAAGCCGAGAAATTCTCCGACTCGTTATAATGTAGGCTGAACTGGGAGTCATAGGGAAGTTTCACCCAATATTTTGGCACATGAGCTACTATACTGGCCGTAAAGGTATTGCCAGACTGAGAAGTGCTATCTTCAGGCCTATCACCGAGAATAAAAGAACCTGGGTCCATTTCACCGCTTTCGAAACGGTAGTTGTCAGTGTTGGCAGCCATTTGATTGTAAACGGACGGCACAACGCGATTGGTATCCGTCAGCACGTCGCTCCTCCAACCAACGACGGTAACCACATGGCCATCCAACCAATGGCTTTGCGAACTGATAATTTCCGAGTCAATTTCACGGCGTGAACGGCTCCCATTAATAAGGTATTCCTGCACGCGGAAGTCGCCGCGAAAGTAAAGGTCCTCTATGAATTCGTCGCCTCTCCAGGTCGGGTTCCAGGTTTGATACAATTCGGTCACAATATCCCCGGTTTGAGGTGTGCGGCCGTGCCAATAGGTGTCAATCTGCACATCTGAAAGGGATTGATACTCCGGACCGATGAGGGAGGGCCCAAGGTACACTACCGTGGGTATGTTTCTGCGCCATGCGTGCAGCTTATTGTTCTGATAGGAAGTTATGTCGGTCGCATCGGTAATATCGGTCATTACATTGCGATATCGATAACCTCTGTTATCAATGGTCTGGGAGCCGACAAAGCCAGTAATGACGTGACGACCCAACCATTTGATCCAGCCGTCGCCAAAGTCTTCAAAGTCGAGCTCGTAAAAAGCAGTGGCCTGGGAAGCTTCCCGCTTGGTGTGGTTGACATTCCGGTCATCCGTTCCAATGTCAAAGAGGAAAGGTCGGCCGAGATTTGGATTCACCATATTGTTGGTAAGTCTTTCGTTCAAATCCACCATGAGAGCCGTTCGAATGGCGCCTGAAGCGGGCATATGCTCTTCCCGAGTATAGTTCTCCACATTGTAAGCCAGTTCGATCCCGGCTTTGTTATCAAAAAACAACTGTTCGAGCCTGAAGTTGTTGGCATCGAAATCGTGTTTCACCATTTGGTTTGTGCCGGTCAATAGTAGGCGGCGGTTATCATACACGTTCGTATCAATAATATTGGGCACGGAAAAACCGGGAGTCCTCGTAGGGTGGAAATAACTATAACTCTGAATTAAATCCGAGCGTCCCCAATCGGGGTCTCCCTCACCTCTTGCCCACTGAACGCGAGCAAGAACACCATCGATGGTAGGATCAGGTAGCCCTGCGGAAGACTCGGTGGATCTCGGATCGTTAAATACAACTGGCAGGTGTTCCCAATATCCATTGGTCCAGGGACCGATGACCGTGTTCAATTGTGGTCTGGTGACAAAGCCATGATGATTATCCACCGTCCATTTCGGAGTGTAGTCGAGAGCATACGGAACGGGTTCAACTCCAGTTATTTCGGCGATCTCCAAAACATTATCAGGCATTCCGAACCAGCTTGAAATGTGATCGTACATCGGGACGTTATTGACGGGAGCCCCTTCGATAGTTCCGTCCTCTATATTAGCCCGCAGAGTTGTGGTTCCCAACCAATCGACATTTTCGTTTTTAGCCAAAATCGCATTCAAGGCGACATACAGCCGCCCAGCTGCTTCAAAGGCCGGTACCTGCTGAAATTGGGTATCCGACTCCAAGAAAGCGATCCTGAGCGCAATCCGGTCCTCGACCAATGTTTTGTTATAGTCCAGGGAAACACGGTAACTTTCACGTTCCCCGATGCGGACCTCTATTTCACCGAAATCACTCCCAATGCTGGCTTGTTTAATCGAGTTGTTAATGACACCACCCGGACTGCCTATTCCAAAAAGGAGGGAGTTCGGACCTCTATTGATGGTAACGGCTGTCGTGTTGTAACGGTCAAATGGTATGCTGGTCAGGAAATAATCTCTCGTGAGGGTTGCTTGTGCCAATCCCCGTATGCGTTGTCCGCCTTGTGGGTTAACTCTGGCGGATCTCTGATTATACCTGCCGCCTGAATCTGCTACCACATCGGAAAAGTTACCTTGGTCGCCTGTAGCCACTTCCGTGTTCAATCCATAGGACAATAGAGTCGATGCATCATTAGCTCCGATATCGTCCATGAATTCCTCGGTCATAACGGATACGGCGGAACCTACGTCGCTCAATTGCATGTTGAGACGGGAACCCGCGAGCGTCTGCGTCGCCTGGTATCCCACCTCAGCAGATTCATCGATGGTAAAGGGACTGAGTTCAAATATTTCTCTTTCAGCCTCTTCCTGGGCGCTGAGCTGACCCTGCGGGCCAGCTACACCAAGGGTTAACACGCCTGCAAGGGCCATAAACCAATTGTTCTTCTTTAGATTCATTTCAGTCTCGTCCTATATTTGGGGTTCAGTGTTTGAGTTGTCTGGTCGAAAGACATAATCTACGACCAGATCACGGAGTGAAGGCCAAATTAGGTCAATTGTCAATCCTTTCAACCGCCTCCCCCATTCGCAATCCCCTCCCCATCCGTGCCCATCCGTGAAATCCGTGGTTAGTGGTTAGTGGTTAGTGGCGAGAGGTGGAGGGAGAAGAGTTCAGTGTGCAGAGTTCAGAG
>JAABVD010000377.1:785-2530 GCA_014529615.1 Opitutia bacterium | reverse complement strand
CCGGAAAATAATGCCATCTATCACAGCAACCTGATACTGGTCGTCGATGGGGAGGGGAGTGTGCGCTATTATTGCGATGGCCTTGATCCACGGGCGGCGACCTCGCTTTCCCGAGTGGTGGAGGTTTTGCTCGAAGAATCGTGATCAAGTCGATGGCCTGCGTGCTTGACCCCGGGGACCCATTGAAGCCATCCTTTACAGGCATTGGGAAAAACGGGGTTCAAAGCCCTGGAGCAGCATGAAACGGACGCGTCGCGAATTTATTATGGAAGCCGTATTGGCCGGGGGTGTCCTGGCGGCGGCTCCGACCATTATCGCGCAATCTCGCGCGCCCAAGTACCGCACCGCTTTGATCGGAACGGGCTGGTGGGGCGGCAACATTCTGGGTGAAGCCATGGCTTCCGGAGAATGCAGGATTACCGCATTGTGCGACGTGGACGACCGGTATTTGCATCCGACCCGTGAGCGCGTCACCCAACTGACGGGAGATGAGCCAAAAACCTACCGCGATTACCGGGAATTGTTCGCCAAGGAAGCGGTGGATATCGCGATCGTTGCCACCCCGGACCATTGGCATCCCCTGATAATGATCGAGGCCGTGAGAGCCGGCGCCCATGTCTTCGTGGAAAAACCGATCGGTCACACCATCCTGGAAGGAAGGGCCATGGTGAATGCGGCCCGCGCGGCCGATCGTAAAGTGCAAGTGGGAACCCACCGGCGCATTTCCCCTCACAACCTGTCGGGGCGCGATTTCATCCAATCGGGAAAACTGGGGAAAGTCGGAATGGTCCGATCATTCGTTCACTATGGCGGAGGGCCCGACAAACCCCTGAGGAACATCGATCCACCCAAAGAGCTGGATTGGGACATGTGGTGTGGTCCGGCGCCCCTGCGTCATTATTGTGATGTAATGCCGGGTAGCTCGTTCCGAGCCATCCATCCCAAGGGATTTCGCATGTATCTCGATTACGCCAACGGCACCCTGGGGGACTGGGGCATTCATTGGCTCGACCAGATCGTCTGGATCCTGAGGGAAAAGTATCCCAAGAAAGTTTTTTCCACGGGGGGACGGCCCATAGCGGGGCCTCCGGTCTACAACGAGCGGGAACAAACCGGCGACGCTCCCGACCATCAAGTTGCCTCGTATGAGTTTGAAAATTTTACCGCTACCTGGGAGCACCGTCGTTTTGCCGGTAACAACGCCGAAAAGGGGGAGAATGTGGGTTGCTACTTCTACGGAACCGAGGGCACCTTTCACATGGGCTGGAGAGATGGCTGGGTGTTTTATCCCCATTCCAAGAGCAAACCGGTTTTGCGGGAAAAGGCTCAATTAAACGATCCGGATTCACAGAACATAAGGGAACTTTGGGCGGATTTTCTCCAGTGCATCAAGACCGGGGGCAAACCTGTTTGTGACATCGAGGAGGTTCATTACTCCACCAATCTGAGCCTGCTCGGAATGCTTTCCTACAAGCTGGGTCGAGGCATCGCCTGGGATGGCCGCAAGGAACGGATTCTTCACGATGAGAAGGCCAACGACCTGCTCAGGCGCGACTACCGGGGCGAGTGGGAGTATCCCGAGGTATAGTCTCGGTTAATACCCCATCCACATAATCCTGATCTCTCCCCTTCCTCCCTATAATCGTGATCCTGATCGTGATCATGATCCTGATCTCTCCCTCTCCTCCCTGTAATCGTGATCCTGATCGTGATCGTGATCATGATCCTGATCTCTCCCCTTCCCA
>JAABVD010000377.1:0-460 GCA_014529615.1 Opitutia bacterium | reverse complement strand
TGTCCTGCGCTGTGCCGTGCGAAGCCTTTAGGCGAAGCATGGTAGCCTCTTGACCTGCGAAGCACGGTTCTGGCGAAGCGGGATCCGTGCCCAACCATCACTCCCCCCTTGAGGGGGAGTCGGCAAGACAAGGGCGCTAGCCCGCAGTCGCGCCGGTGGGGGGCGGGCGTCAGCCCTTCATCCGCGGTCATTTCCTCTCCCTCCTAATTCGCGCCCCTGGGCACTTCCTCTGGCCGTGAGGAAGGAGGCTTGAAGAAAAGGGCCATGAGGAGAATAGCCAGGAAGGCCAGGCCGGTTGGGACCAGGAACAAGGTCTGCCAATCCACCGAGCCGTCCGGGAGTTTCAGATGGTCCATCAACTGGGGAAAGGTAAAACTGGCTACGACCATGCCGAGGCCCAGGATGAGCAAATTAAACAATCCCTGGGCGCTGGCGCGGACGTCGTGGGGAAACACCGCAT
>JAABVD010000057.1:2052-12786 GCA_014529615.1 Opitutia bacterium | reverse complement strand
GCTATTGACCGCTTCGTTATAATCGGTCTCGCCGTCCCCGTTGAAGTCGCGCAGCGCCAGGAGTTGATCCCGGCAGGTCAGATAGATCTGGTTATCGATGACTTTCAATCCCAGTGGTTGATACAGACCGGCAGCGATACGACGCCAAGTGACTGAGGATTGGTCTCCATCTATCCCTCCGACCTTCCATACTTCTCCGTCCCAACAGGAGATGTAGGCAAATTTTCCATCGGAAGAAAAGTCGACACCTGTGGCGCGAATCTGGCTCTTCCAGGGGTTCTCCAGTGGTCGGGACAACCGGTCCCAGGCAAAACCGCCGTTTTCGTGGCTCTTTACAATGGGGGCGACGAGTTCCTGGGGCCACCGGCTCGGTCCTCCTCGGGTAAGGGGAGTCAAATCTTCCGGCCGGGTGGTTTTTGCCAGTCCATGCAGGTGTGATGAGGGGCGTTTAGCCAAAAAAAGTTCCAAATTGAGGGGAGTGGCGGAAGCGGGGATTTTCAGGGTAATCAGTCCGCCTTCTTCCGCGATGGTGGTCTTATCGCCGGATACAGCCAAACCGGTCCCGGCCTTGGCCACCCGCATGAGCAAGTCGTGCGAAGATTTTTCAATGTTTAAAGTTCGCACGAAAACCGTCTGTTTTACCGCCTCCTGCACCCGGTAGGCCTCCAGTATTTTGGCGTCCCCAATGGTGTAAGCAATGACCGCACGACTACCGTGATGGTACAACCCCTGGTATTTTCCCCAGGATCGTGGCAATGGGCCGAAGCGTCTTCCATCCAGGCCGACAAAGCGGGGATCGGAAAAATTCCCTGTCGTTGGATTGGCCCAGCCGGGTCCATCCGGCAGTTCGAACTGCGTCTCACCCACCGTTTTGGCATGCACCTCATGCCTGCCGTTAAATTGAATTTCGTTCCAGTCTACAAATCCTTCACCCGTCCAAGCTCCCACCACCCGCAGGGTATCGTGTTCGAACATGATGAAGGCCTTTCCCGCCGGCATTCCACCTGGACCTTCGTCCAGGCGAAAGGCGATTCCCTTGTAGGCGATATTTGCATTGGGGGAAATAGTGTCCGGGAGGGGATTGCCCTCCTTTACCCATGCCCTTTTCTCATCGGTCAGGACCGGTTCGGGAAGCGTGTCCGGCCCTACCAGTTCGATGGATTTCATCATGAAGTCCCCGTAATGAAAATCCTTCCAGGGTTCGCGTTTTACCGGCTCGGGACCCCTTGAAGTCCCTTGGGGCAGGCCCGCCAGGTATGCTTCGGTAATCTCAAAGTATTCACTCGGATTATTGTCCTTGATGTATTTTTCCCGGATAAAATGAATGACTTCGTACTTTTCTTGCGGCGTGAGATGAATTTGGGGAGTCATGAGGCGCCAGCCGCGCGTTATGGCCTGGTACATGGAATAGGGATCATTGCCGTACTGGAATTTTCCTTCCGAAAAGCGGGTGGAATTGGGCAGGGAGCCAGGAAGGCTGAGGTCGCCGTGGCAATTGTAACAGGCTTGTTCATAGATCAGATTGCCGCGGGGGAGGGTCTTATTGTCGAATCCACGCAAAAACCCGGCATGGTCGATATCCTTTTCAAATTCGGGCAGTTCCGATTCGGGCAGGAGCAGGGAACCCGGGGGCAGACCGATTTACTGGCCGGGGGTGCGCGAGGGAATGTGGGGCAAAACAAGGAGAAGTCGGTATATGGAAATCGGCATGGGCAATCCTGATTCGATCCCGCAGAATGGTTCCTTGGTCGCCCGGTGGCAAGCTACCTGTAGTGGTTTTGGCCGGAGGAAGCCAAAGGGGGAATCCTGCTGTTTATCAGTGGAAAGTAGCGTTTTGCCCATTCTTGGGTTTGATCTCCGGATCGGTGGAGGGTTAATCTCCCTACCTTAAAGCCATGAAATCAGCCTCTATCCTTCTTCTGGTCCTGTTTTTCTCTGGTTCGGCCGTATTGTTGAGAGCCGACTGGCAAACCGTAGACGATTTCGAGCGGTCCGACTCGCGCTACCACGGTCACGGGTGGGAATCCATGAGCCCCGGCTACTGGAAAATCGAGAACAATTCCCTGCGCCGCCGCCTGGTGAACCTGGGTACCCGCAATCCCATTACCAGTTTTCCCTGGCACTGGTCGCAGGGTGGGAGGGAGATAGCGAACCGACAGGGCGACCGTTTGCCCAATCTCCCGGTGGGCATGATCTGGCGGCGCGATTGGTCTTTGTCCGGTAATTACCAGTTGCGGGCTACGTTTACCATCCGCGACCTGAACCCTCCCGGGCGAGGTGAACCCAGTGGTTATTTCGGGCTGTGCTTTGGGGGCGAATCCCTCTTTGAAACGCGTGAATTCCGTGGCGCTCCCCAGGGAGCATCGTCCTGGCTGGCGATTTGGGAAAAAGACGGATCCTTCAAATTGTCCGAGCACGGTCAGAAAGGACGACCCCTCAAGGGCACGAAGGCCGTTGAGACCAACATGCCCGGGGTGGGCGACAGGATCGTTCTCTACGTGGAAGTCCATGGAGATTCCCCTGTTGAAGCCGATGTCACGGTCAAGGCGGAACAAGGCGGGCAAATCTACCAGATCACCAAAAAAGGCGTCGACCGGGCCATGTATACGGATGGGTTTGTGGGTTTGGCTGCCTATGGGGCCTTGGACTTTGAGGTGAACGAAATAGAGATGGATCCCGGGAGCAATCGCCCCGGGCCGATCCACCTCAATGAATTGCACGTGGCCTATCCCTTGGGCGATACATTGCGACGGATTGAAGGCAAATGGACCTGTAAATTTATTGCCCTCTTTCGCAGCGAAGGAAATCAGGTCGGTATCCGGGTTTCGGATAGCGAAAATCCTCCCGGCGGTTGGCAAGCGGTTCCGGTTTCGGGCTCGGCCCGGATTATCGATCACGAATCGCGGCGTTATACCGCTGTGGTAGACGTAACTCTGCCCTTTAATCCAGGCGAAAAGACCCTCTTCTACACAGTTTGGAAGGATGGAGAAAATGTGACGGAAGATCCACGGGATGCTCCTCCTGAGGATGGCTATCTGGGGAAACAATCCTACGTGGGTCGATTGCCCAAGCTTTCCGCCCCCTACCGCATAGCCACCCTGAGTTGCCACGCATTGCATCACAACAACTCCACCTTGGAGGATACCGGCACCTACCAGCGCAACTGGATTCACGGACAGCCGGAAGTTGGCGCCTATCAACATTTTGATGATTTCAATTTCCAGGTTTTGAATTGGGAGGACGACGTGTGGTATCTGGAACTGATTCAAGCGCCTCCCAGTAGCGATGACGCCTACAAGATGATCGCGCTTACCATAGCCAATCCCACGACCCGTTGGCAGATGATGCGGCACTGGAATGTCATCAATCCCGGGGATCACGATTACGGCATGGACGATGTCAAAGGTCCCGAGCAGATTCTGGTTCGCAAAAACGACGATCTGGGACAGGACAGCCTCTATATGGCGCGGAATTTTTCCATTAATCATCACTTGGTTCAGGGAACCGAACACTGGATCGGATCGGAAAATCCCAAGGATTGGCGCCGTTGGAAAATGCCGAACGGTGATTTCACTCTGCTCGTTCTCGAATCCAGGCTTTGGCGGTCTTCACAGGATACCAACCTCTGGGTCAAGCAGGGATGGGGACACCGCAAAAGTCTCTATGATCGCCGCGACCCTACCCGGTCTTTACTCGGTGAGGAACAATTTGCCTGGTTTCAGGAGGTAATCCGCAGCGAAACTTCGCCTTTGATCATGATGACCGGCATCAATTGCATGTTTCCCATTTTTACCGGTGGGGTATTCGATCCCGAACTCCAGGACAAATTTGGACAGGAGGACCGGGTGGCGGCTGATTATGCCGGCTGGGTTTCGGCGGGGGTGGACCGCATTCTTCAAGTGTTGGGCGCTCGTCCCGGGGTGGTGAGCATTTACGGGGACATTCACCTGGGCAGCGTGGTTGAAAACAAGGAACATCGACTGATAGAGGCTTCGGCCGGCCCCATCGGCCGCAATTATGGCGGCCGCGGGTTTAAAACGAATTTTGGCCGGGAAATGGTGGACCACGATGGGCGCGAGGTTACCCTGCACGCCCTCTATTGTGGAAAGGCAAAAAATCCGGACCTGGACCTGCCCGGAGTCCATGAACGCACCACCTGGAATTTTCTGGAGAGTATTTTCGATCCGGAAGCGGAGGATCCGACCATCACATTGAATATCCGCAACTTGAAGGACAGTCCCGCTACGGAACCGCGGGGGGGTGGTTCGTTTGTCCGTCCAGCCTCGGACACCGGGCGTCTACCATTATCCGTCCTGCCCAAAATCAAAACTCTGGCCGATGCCGATATCCATTTGCGTCACCTGGATGGCCGCCCCATTTTGGGAACCCGCAGCCGTAGCGACGGGTCTCTGCCCATTTCCGGATTGCCGGACATCGTCCCGGGGAGCCGGTTGTTGTTGACCGCTCGACTGGGCCAAAGGATTGAAGCTCAAATAATTAATACCTTGCCACCCGGTGGGGGGGAAATCTGAGAATGATCATGAAATTCAGGCGTTTGGTTTATTTGGAAGTTTTAGCCTTTCTGGCCTTGGCGGTGGCACATCCGGGAAATGCCGAGGAAGCCGGGGCTCCCGCTTTGCCCAATATCATTCTTATCTATACGGATGACCAGGGGTATGGCGATGCCGCCAACCTGAATGCTGGGGCCAAGTTCGAGACCCCGGCCCTGGACCGTTTGGCGGCGGAGGGCCTCACCTTCACCGACGGGCATTGTTCGGATACGGTTTGCACTCCTTCGCGCTACGGGTTGCTGACCGGCCGTTACAGTTGGCGAACCCATTTGAAGCGAGGTGTATTCCCAGCCGAGAGGCCCTGCTTGATCGAGGATGGTCGCATGACCCTGGCCTCCCTTCTTCGGGACAACGGTTACGATACCGCCATGGTGGGCAAGTGGCACCTGGGCATGGACTTTCCGGGCAAGGAAGGAAATCGAGATTGGAGTCAACCGGTGCTGGATATGCCCCTGGACAAGGGCTTTGACTATTTTTACGGGATTCCAGCATCGTTGAATTACGGTATTCTGGCCTGGTTTGAAGGGCGACATGCCAAGGTTCCCCCGACTTTGTATACGGCCAAGAAGAACAACCAGCGGCACATGGATTACCGCATCATGCCTCCCTATGCGCCTTCCCGGGAGGAAACGCCTCGTCCGCAAAATACCCAGCCAATCGAGGTGGCGCCCGACTTTATCGACAGCGAATGCCTGACCCGATTTACCGACAAAGCGATCGAATGGATGAAGGGAAAAGTGGATGATGGGCAAAAGCGGCCGTTCTTTCTTTATCTGCCCTACACCTCGCCCCATTACCCCGTTTGTCCTTTGCCTCAGTTCTGGGGCCAGGGGAAGGCCGGGGGATATGGCGAATTTATGATCGAAACCGACTACCACGTCGGGCGCATACTGGAATTTCTCGACGACAAGGCCTTGGCCGAGAACACCCTGGTAATTTTTTCCAGCGATAACGGTCCCGAACGCTCCTGGAAGCAACGGATCGAGGATTTTGGTCATTACAGTTCCCATATTTTCAAGGAGGGAAAGCGCAGTATCTACGAGGGCGGACACCGGGTGCCTTTTTTCATGCGTTGGCCGGCCCGCATACCGGCCGGCAAGGCCTTCCCTGAACCTGTCGGGCAGACGGACTTGTTGGCCACCTTTGCCGAGATGCTGGGGGTCCGGCTTCCCCAAAATGCGGGCGAGGACAGCGTCAGCCTCTGGTCCGTCCTGCAGGACCCGGAGGTTGAACTGGATCGAGCTCCCGTCATCCACCATTCCTCCTCCGGCCGTTTTGCCATCCGCCAGGGCGATTGGAAACTGATCATGTCCCATCGGGGTCAACCGCGCGAGCTCTACAATCTGGCCGAGGATCCCGGAGAGCGGAAAAACCTGTTTGGCCAACATCCGGAAATTGAGAAGCGGCTGGAACAAAGGATTACCCTCATCGTAGAAAATGGGCGGACCACTCCGGGCCAGCCTCAATCCAATGACGTGCCCTGGTGGCCCGACTTAACCTGGATAGAAAACTAACCCTTCTTTTTTCATGAAGTTTCACTCAATTCCGATCGCTTTTCTCTTTTCGTTGGTTGGGGTATTCCGGCTAATAGCTGAGGATAGGCCCAATATCGTTCTGGTCATGGCCGATGACCAGGGGTGGGGTCAAACCGGTTACTACAATCATCCCATTTTGAAGACTCCCCATCTCGATGACATGGCTGCCAACGGCCTGAGGTTGGATCGGTTTTATGCGGGAGGTCCCGTTTGTTCACCGACCCGGGCCAGCGTGTTGACGGGCCGCACCCATGACCGAACCGGCGTGTGGAGTCATGGGGCTCCCTTGCGCTCGCAGGAAAAGACCCTGGCTCAGGTTTTGCAAGGACAGGGCTATGCCACAGGGCATTTCGGGAAATGGCACCTCAATGGAATTCGGGGACCGGGAGTCCCGGTTTTGGCCGAGGACAGGGCTGGTCCGGGAGCATTCGGTTTCGATACCTGGCTCACCGTTACGAACTTCTTCGATCTCGATCCCATCCTCAGCCGCCAGGGCGAGTTTGAAGAATACGAGGGAGATTCATCGGAAATTATTGTCCGGGAAGCGTTGCAGTTCATGAAAAAACACCGCCGCGATCCCTTCCTATGCGTCATCTGGTATGGAACGCCGCATTCGCCTTGGATAGCCACTCCCGAAGATCGCAAACCTTTCCAGCATTTGTCCGAGCGGGAGCAACACCACTATGGGGAGTTGGTGGCCCTGGACCGCAGTATCGGCGCTTTGCGAAAGGGACTCGAAGATCTGCAAATTGCCCATGACACCATGGTCTGGTACTGCAGCGATAATGGCGGTTTGCCCCCTTTCGGTCCGGCCACGGTGGGTGGATTGCGCGGCTGGAAAGGCTCAATATGGGAAGGCGGGATTCGCGTTCCCGGAATAATTGAATGGCCCAAAGTGATCGAAAAAGGCCGCCAAACCCGGTATCCCGCCGGCGTGGTCGATATATTCCCCACCGTTTTGGATATTCTCGGCCTGGACGACTCCGCCATGATTCACCCTTACGATGGCATAAGCCTGCTTTCCTTGTTTAAAGGCAAGGCCACAGAGACCCGGCCGCAGCCATTGGGATTTTACTTCCAAAACGCGGCCGCATTGGTCGATAACGATTATAAACTGGTCCTTGAGAACAGAGACGAAGGAATTTACCAACTCTTCGATCTGGTTCGCGACCCCGCCGAGACGAAAGATCTCTTCTACCTCAAACCCGAGGTGGCGGCCCGCATGGCACAGGAATGGGTCTCCTGGCGGCAATCGGTCGCAGCCAGCATCGCGGGGCAGGATTACCCGGAGGGACGGGTAGACCCCGACCAGCCGCCCAGGATCTTCTGGTGGGAAATGCCGCAATACGAACCGTATTTCCAGGACTGGTTGAAACGTCCCGAATACGGGGACCGGCTCCAAGGGTATTTGGATGGCAGGAATTAAGGTCCGCCATCGCATGAAAATAAAATCTGCCCAGTAGTGGTTGCTCCCCGTAACCATGCGGATGCCTTTGAAATTCGGCTCCCAGATCATGGATCGCGTGGTGTGCGCGCGAACCCGGGTGACGCTCGAGGACGCCAATGGAAATCTCGCCCAAGGGTGGGGTGAAACTCCCTTGTCGGTGGCCTGGGTCTGGCCCTCCAGTCTGGATTATTGGGAACGCGAGGAGGCCTTGAAGGCATTTTGCCGGCGGATCTCCCATGCCTTGCCCTCGGCCGGTTTATCGGGTCACCCCATGGAGATAGGCTGCGATTTCATGGAGGACCTGTTGCCCGATTTGTTGGCCGCCCTAAACGCGGGACGGGACAGGGAAGCCGCCATGCCCTACCTTGCTGCTCTGGTTTGTTTCTCCCTCTTCGACATCGCCATCCACGATGCCTTTGCCTCGGCAAACGGGGTGTCCGTCTACGATATTTATTCCCGGGATTGGATGAGCCGCGATCTGGCCCACTATTTTAATGATGGCAGATTTGCCGGGAAATACCCCGCCGAATTTTTAGTGGATTCCCCATCGAGACAGTTGCCGGTATGGCACTTGGTGGGCGGCTTGGATCCCATCGCGGAGAATGACCTGACCGGAGATGAACCGGACGATGGTCATCCCGTCCTGCTGAAAGACTGGATTCGCAGGGACGGGCTCAATTGCTTGAAGATTAAACTGCGGGGCGACGATGCGGAGTGGGATTACGCGCGTCTGGTGGCAATCGGGCAAATTTGCCATGAAGAAAAAGTCGATTGGTTGACCACGGATTTCAATTGCACGGTCACCGATCCTGCCTACGTAAACGCCATCCTCGATCGACTGTGCCATGAGCAAGCCCCGACCTATCAGAAGATTCTTTACGTGGAACAGCCCTTCCCCTACGACCTCGAGGCCCACTCCATCGACGTCCATAGTGTGAGCGCGCGCAAACCGCTCTTCATGGACGAGAGCGCGCACGATTGGCGTTACGTAAAAAGGGGTCGTGAACTCGGTTGGACCGGAGTGGCCCTGAAAACCTGCAAGACCCAGACCGGCGCCATCCTCAGCCTCTGTTGGGCTAAAGCCCACGGCATGACCCTGATGGTTCAAGACCTGACCAATCCCATGCTGGCCCAGATTCCCCACGTCCTTCTGGCCGCCCATGCCTCCACCATAATGGGAGTGGAAAGTAATGCCATGCAGTTTTACCCCGAGGCTTCAGCTCCGGAGGAGGCCGTCCATCCAGGACTTTTTCGGCGGAGAAACGGAATTCTGGATTGGTCCACCGTGGGGAAAACCGGATTCGGTTACCGGGTGGAAACAATCGGCCGAACCTTGCCCGAACCCGTTGCCCTTGGGGGTTGAACTCACGGCTGAAAAATCCTACATGAAAAATGCAGGATTTTCAGTCGTAAACCCTACCGCGACGCATGCGTCGCTACATCCGTGCTCTTCCGTGTAATCCGTGGTTCATTCCCTCTCCCCTCTGTGGTTAGCAGCAGTGCCATTCAGCTTTGACCTCTCCTTTACATGCCCATCGATTGCCCTTTATTGTTGATCTTGATCGAAAAAGGGGAATTCCCTGATGTTGAATGGTTTGATCGGGTTTAGGATCGCAATGATAATATGAGTCTGAGGATCGAAAAATTAAGCGAGCATTTGGCGGCGGAGGTCAGTGGGATCGACCTCGCTTCCCCCATTCCTGAAGACGCCTTCGCCGCACTGAAACACGCTTTCTACCGACACTCTGTTTTGGTCTTTCACGATCAGGATATCGACGAGGATCAGCAGATTTCTTTCAGCAAGCGATTCGGTCCATTGGAACCGACCATGGTGAACGACCCCTCCGGTGGGGGAGGATGGATCAATCACCTTTCCAATATCGATGAGGAGGGAAATATCATTCCGCCAGCCGATCCGCGCATGCTCTACAACAAGGGCAACTCGCTTTGGCATTCCGACAGTTCCTACAAGGAGGTGCCATCCCGGGGCGCTCTGCTTTACGCAGTGGAAGTTCCCCCCGAGGGGGGTGGAACGGAGTACGCCTCCATGAAGGCCGCCTATGCCGCCCTGCCCGAAGAAAAAAAGAAGAATCTGGAAGGTTTGGTGGCTGAACACAGCCTCCTTCATTCCCGCAACAAGATTGCTCCCGGTCTCATGGACCGGAAGTTCCAACAGGAAGTGCCGCCCGTGAAGCAAACGCTCGTTCGCGAAATACCGGAAACCGGTGAGAAAACCTTTTTCGTCGGGGCCCATGCCTCCCACGTCATCGACTGGCCCATAGGGAAGGGTAGGGACTTGCTCGAAGAACTCATGGAATGGGCCACTCAACCCCGTTTTGTCTATAAGCACGCCTGGAAACCGAGGGACCTGGTAATGTGGGACAACCGTTGCTCCCTGCATCGAGGCCGGCCCTGGGACGCGGCAAATCACCGGCGCATCATGAGACGGACAACCCTGCTGGGTGACGGCCCTACAGTTTAAGGATTTGGGAAGATCCAACCCCCCTTTTGCGATTCATAAAAATTGACTAGGGCCATGACTATGGTCATATTTGGGGGATGAAAGTTTCAAAGTCGAAACTGAAAACCAAGATGCTGTCGATTTTTCGCCAGATTGAGCGAACGGGAGAGGAGGTCATTGTGACCGATCATGGCAAGCCTACCCTGAGGATAACGAGGTTGCCCCAAAGGGAATCCGTGGACGGTGTATTTGGAAAACACCGCCAGGCCGTTATTTATGGTGAAGACATAATGAAACCCACCACCGAAGAATGGCCCGAAACCTGAGTTTATGATTGTTTTGGATACTCATGCCTTGCTTTGGTGGACGCTCGATCCCAAAAAGTTATCGAACAAAGCCGCTACCATTTGTGGAGAGATCGAGCAGCGGGGAGCCTATCTTTCTTCCATTTCGATTTGGGAATTGGGGGTAAAGATACGCAACGGCAAATTGGATCTTGGCATGTCTATTCGCGACTATGCTGAAAAGTTGGCGCGGCTTGGATGCCTGGAAATCGTCCCCATAGACGAATGGGTGTGGATTCGGAGCCTCGAGTTGGATTGGGGGCATCGCGACCCGGCAGACCGCGTTATTGTAGCTACAGGCCTGACACTTGGATTACCACTACTCACAAGGGATAATGTCATCGGCTTATCCGGGCAGATCCAATGCATCTGGTAA
>JAABVD010000057.1:0-1843 GCA_014529615.1 Opitutia bacterium | reverse complement strand
CACTGGGCTTTGGAGTGGAACTGCTTTGCAGTTCTTTCAAGTGTGGCCTCAATTTAATGGTTAAACATTCCAACTGGCTGTTACAGAATAACACCCAGTCCTTTGAGTGAACAATTTTACGGGACACCACACTAGCTTCGCCGCGAAGTCTAGGTTCGTCCCGCTCAACCCGCCTGATCCAGGAGGTAACTGGGTTCCATGTAAGGGTAGTCCGGGTCGAACTCGGTCAGGGGATGCGGATCCTCGGAAACCGAATGCGGACGCCGCTCATCCCCGAGCTTGCCGCGCAGCCCGTCTCCAATCCGGTCGCCCATCTCCTCCATCCGTCGAATGAGATCCCGCACGATCTTGGGGCGCTGCCCAGCGACGTTATTCTGTTCCGACAAATCGGCTGCTAGATTGTACAATTCGGGCCGGGAAATATCGGCGCGCCGTCGTTCCTTAATTGGATAGCGTAGTTTCCAATCCCCTACACGAACAGCCTGAAGCTCATCGACCAGGTAGTAGAAAAAAGCGTCATAGGGCGAACGGGCGCCGGGTTCGCCTTTCCAAATGGCGCTTACATCATGGCCATCGCGAACCGGATCATCGCCCAGGGGCTGCCCCAGAACGGAGGCGAAGGTCGGGTAGAAATCCATGGCTGTGACCAGTTCGCTGGAAACCGATCCGGGCTCGATTTGAGCCGGCCATTTGACGATACAGGGAACACGCATCCCGCCCTCCCAGGTTTGGCCCTTCGTTCCGCGTAGCGCCCCATTGCTCCCCCCATGCTTATCCACGCGACTGCCGTTGTCGGAAGTGAATACGACAATCGTGTTGTCCTCCAACCCCAGCCGCTTGAGCTCGGCCACGATGACCCCGGCGCTCCAATCCACAGCCGCCACCGCCGCGCCATAAATACCGTTGCGGGACGCCTTGAGAAACGGATCCATGACGTAGTGAGGAAGGTGGACATGCATGTGAGCGAAGTACAGGAAAAAGGGGCGATCCCGGTTTTTCCTGATGAACGTCACGGCTTCTTCTGTGTAGCTTTGTATCAAAGGGGCCTGCTTCGGCTGCTCCGCGATCACCTCCTCGTCTCTCAGCAGAGGCATAGGAGGGCTATTGGGGCGCCGGGGCATGATCGCCATATCGTTGCTGTAGGGGATCCCGTAGTAGGAATCAAATCCGTGCCGGGTTGGCAGGTGCTCTACTTGGTCTCCAAGGTGCCACTTTCCCACATGGCAGGTCGCGTATCCATGCCGCTTCAAATACTCGGGAAGCAGCAGCTCCCCTGGATGCAAGCCCTCGGCAAAGCCCGGAAAGAGAACCCAGCTCGTCCGGTTCTCATTGAACGCATCGAATCCCACTCTACCCGGGTATCCGCCCTTCAACAGCGCCGCGCGCGACGGGGTGCACACCGGGCTTGCGGAATAATAGTCCGTGAACCGCATGCCTTCCGCGGCCAACTGATCCGCATGAGGCGTGTCGTTCCGCTCCGAGCCGTAACACCCGAGATCTCCGTATCCAAGATCATCGACATAGATCAGTACGATGTTGGGCTTGCTTTCGGCAGCGGCTAAAAGAAGCGGATTAATAAACAAGGGCAACAAGACTAAAAGGGCGTATCGCATAGGCTGAATCTCTCGATCGCATCGCTGCGCGGCATGCGTGGTTTTTCAAAAAACCCGGTCGTCGATGGAGGTGCGCAATCCAGCAGAATTTCGGTTTCGAAGGGTCTTGGATTATTAACGAAGGCTAGACGTGGGCGCGGCGGTGGTTCCATGTGATGTGTACTGGAAAAAGTGGACACGAGATTCTCTTAACAGGAGAAACTTATTATGCCACGAAAACGTTTCTCAAT
>JAABVD010000376.1:1998-3428 GCA_014529615.1 Opitutia bacterium | reverse complement strand
CAGCAATTCCTCGATACGAATAGCAATGGGCAATTTACCCTGGCCAATAATATTTCTCGAACCGATGCGCATTACCCCTATGACGTGGCATTCAATGGTCCAGGAAATGTGAGAACCTTGGACGCGTCAGACTTCGTATTGACCTTGCAGCGCGAGTTGGCCGAGGACTTGTTCATCCAAGCGGACTACAATAGATGGAGTTACTACTGGGACACCATGCCTGCGGGCACGGGCGCCCAATTCAGGGGCGACCCCAACGAATTTTACGCAGGGCCTGATAGAACTCCGGCGACTGCTATCGCGAATCCCAATGCGGGAGGGACTTTCGTGTTCATGGGCACCCATACCCGGTGGAACACGGATAGAGAGCAGGAGACTATTCGCCTGACCTCCACCTACCAGTTCGATTTTGCGGAACGCGCAGATGGATGGCTCTCCAATCTGGGCAGGCACCGTCTAGCCGGTGGTCTTGAATGGGTGGAATATATATCCGACCAACCGGTTCTCCGCTTGGCCTGGAGGGATGCCGCAACAGACCGTCCGGCGTATGATCTGAACCAACCTGGCGGGCAGAATCATGCATCCAGTATGCATTATATCGACCTGAACGACCCAAGTACCTGGACAGGGCTTACTCTTGAAAGTGTTGGTGAGCGCGTGCCCGACCCGCTCGACCCCAGCCGCATGATCTATTCGGCTTGGGCGCAAACCTTTCAGCAATCCTGGAATGCCGACCAGAATGTGGAAGCCTGGTTGTTTTCCACTCAAAGTTTCTTTTTCAATGACCGGCTGGTGGTTACGGCCGGATATCGGGAGGATACCGGAGACAATAAAAAATTCCTCTATGATCCAAACGAACTCGTGAACGATTACGTGCGCACGGATAGGTTCGTCGCGACGGATTGGGCCGTTGATAATTTTACCGCAGGCGCCGTCTTCCATATCAATAGCCAATTTTCGTTGTTCTATAATGAGGCTACCAATAATGATATACCGAGCGCCGAGGATGTGATCATCGGTTCCCTGGAAAGACCGGGGCGAATAACGTTTCCCGGCGACGGCGAAGGCAAGGACTATGGAGTTATGGCAAGTCTGTTCGACAATCGCATCAATGTGCGGTTGACCCGTTACACATCGAAACAGGAAAATGCTCTCAAAGGAGGAGCTGGCCCTCTCAATAATTGGCTTCATAACCAGGTTATCGTGTGGTGGGATGAAATCGGATTTGGTCTGCCGGACGATCCGGCCGCACCTCGCCGGTATCAGGATCGTGTAAACCGTTTCACGCTATCTAAGGAAAGTAGTGGGTACGAGTTTCAGATGACGGCCAATCTAACCAGAAATTGGCGTGCAACCGTCAATTACTCTTACACGGATAAGGATCAGTTGGATGTCGGTATCCTTGAAAACCAGTGGTTCGACTCAACGAT
>JAABVD010000376.1:0-1823 GCA_014529615.1 Opitutia bacterium | reverse complement strand
CCTTCAACGAAGGCGCATTAAGAGGTTGGTCCGTTGGCGGCGGGACGCGCTACCAAGGCAAAAACGCCTTACATTGGGAAAACGATGCGGATGGCAATCGGATCAGGATCTGGGGCGAATCAACCTTCTTTGCCGATGCCATGATTCGTTACCGGACGAATATGAATATCTTTGGCGGGGATGTAAGGGCGTCCTTTCAGGTTAACGTTTCGAACCTCTTAAATGATTCGCAACCGAATATTGCCAGGTATCTTCGCAACGATAGCAGCAATCCTCCCGATCGCCGCTACTATGTGGTGCCCCGTAATTGGCGCGCATCTGCAACCTTTCAGTTCTAGTAGTTTGTAGTTCTATTCAATATCGCCCTGGGGTTTCATTTTTAGTAGTTTCTGAGATCCTGGGGCGAATTGTTTTTATCGGATGAAAATTTGAATGCACATAGGCGAATGATTCGATTATTTGTTCAAAAAGAGATACCCATTAAACGGAAAATCAACAGGGCGCTTGTTTGCGTTTTCTCCATGTTTGTCCTTAGCGCGTGCAGCGTTGAGAAGACGGAAGCCAAGGTTCCCTACGATGGAAGTTGGGAGTCGCTGCAGAAGATGCCCGTTCCGGCTTGGTTTGATGATGGCAAGATCGGAATCTTTATCCATTGGGGGCCATATAGTGTGATTGGATATCGCAAGGGGGACCGCGGTTATGCGGAGCATGTGCCAAAAATGCTTTATGCCGATTCCGAGCACTACTATCCCTACATGGAAGAGCGTTGGGACGCCACGCCTCCGGATTTCGGATACAAGGATATCATTCCTGAATTCAAAGCAGAGAAGTGGGATCCTGATGAATGGGCTGAGCTTTTTGCCGAGGTCGGCGCCAAGTATGTCGTGATGACCGCGGAGCACCATGATGGCTGGGCCAATTGGGACTCGGACCTGACTCCCTGGAATGCGGTGGACATGGGGCCCAAACGCGATTTGGTCGGCGACCTGGGGAAGGCGCTACGAAAGCGTGGGCTCAAATTCGCGCCTTCCTATCACCGTGAGCGGCATCAAACCTTTTTTGCCAAGAAGCTTTTCGTTGTGAAGGCCGAGCCTCAGGACGACATTCTGGAGGAGATCAATCGCGTGCCTGAAGCGGCTTCTCTCTATGGTCCCTTTGGGCTCACCAAGGCGTTTGTCGATGACTATGTGGCGCGCTGGAAGGAAATCCAGAGCAAGTACCGGCCCGACTTTCTATGGATGGACGATGTCCCGATTTGGACGCGGGATGGAAACAATGTGCAGGCAGGAATAATGAAGCCTGAAGTGCAATATTTCTACGACCAGTTTCGGCTGATGATCACAGACTTCATGAACGACGCCTCGGCCCGTGGGCAGGAGGTCTATTTGAATAACAAAGGTGGCAACCGCAACTGGCCGATGGGAGTGGGCTGTCTGGAGAAGGATAACCTGAAACTCGAGGTGATTGGCCCGAAGTGGCAAAGCTGTACGACCTTCGGCACCTCATATGGGTATTTGGCGGCCGAGGAAGATCCGAACTATCCCCACCATAAGAAGACGCCTGAGGAGGTCATCCACGAGATGGTGGAAATCATCAGTCGCAACGGAAACTTTTTGATTAATATCGGCCCAAGAGCAGACGGTACCATTCCCGAATGGCAGGTCGAACGGCTCCGGGTGATGGGGAATTGGTTGAGGATCAATAGCGATGCCATCTACGCTACCCGCTATTGGAAAGAGAACGCGCAGGAAGACGAACACCTTTCCTTTACCACCAAAGGGACAGCTCTTTACGCGATCAAACGAGCCAAGCCGACTGCTCCC
>JAABVD010000056.1 GCA_014529615.1 Opitutia bacterium | reverse complement strand
AAATAGTCCGGAGATTTCACCTGACTGACGGGGGTTCCAATCATGGTATAAAGCATTGAGGACTTCCCATCCTGGAGATCGCGAAGAAGGTCTTCGATGTTTTGACGGCCGGCCCGTATCGAATTATTCATTACGCAATCCATACATTTCCTGCGAAAACTGCTTCATTGCCGAAACCAATGGTTCAGTCCCATTAAACGAATCAATCTCCCCGCCCTGAAACTCCATGTTTAGACCTTCTTGTAAGCGTCCGGGATTTCGTTGTTGCGGCCCTTCATGGAATACCTTGCCAGTTGGTCTTTGTCGACCTCGATTCCCAGGCCAGGACCCTCGGGCGCCTCGATATAGGGTAGCTCGTGTTGGAAAGACTGCTTGATCAAGCTATCATCAAGGCCAATGTGATGGGCCAATTGGAGATTGGGGGTGGAAACTGCCACATGTAATCCAGCCGCCGTTCCGATACCGCCATCACCTGTCCAATGCATCACCACCGGAATTCCGGCAGCTTCGGCGATCGCGGCGGCTTTTTTAAATGCACTGATGCCCGCGACTCGGACAATATCAATACCGATGATATCCACCGCCTCTTTTTTAACCGCCTCAAAAACCTTGTATATGGTGGTAGCGCCTTCATCCAGCATGATGGGTACTCCGACCGCCTGCCGCAGGTGAGCCAATCCATCAATGTCCCAACGAAAGATGGGCTGTTCTACGCATTGAAGGTCATAGGGTTCCAAGCGTTTGATGACCCGTTTGGCGGTGGCGATGGACCAGGCTTGGTTGGGATCTACTCGCAACTGAATTTTGCTGCCAACCGCTTTGCGGATGGTCTTGACCACCTCGACTGTCCGGCCGGGTTCAACCTCCTTGATCATGATGGTCCGGTAGCCCTGCTCAACGACTTTGGCCGCGTCAGCAGCAACGATGTCCATCCCAACCGGTTCGTGGTAGCGCATGGTGGCAAAGATCTCCACCTGCGAACGAAACTTTCCCCCAATTAACTTATAAAGCGGTGCGCCTAAAGACTGTCCGATGATATCCCAGCAGGCGGTTTCAACTCCGGCCATGGCCATTGTGGTTGTCTCCAGTGTCCACTTGGCCGGGAAGCCATTCAGGTATTTGGCTACAATCTTTTCAACATCATAAGGACTTTCTCCCAGAATGAGAGGCTGTATTTCCGTCTCGATGGTGGCCTCCACTCTGGGTGGCGGCGGAAGATTTGGACCCACATAGCCCCAACCGGTAACTCCCTCGTCGGTTTCAACGCTTACCACCGTGGAAATGACCGACACGTTGCATCCCAAATCCCAATAGGCAGCTTCATGAGGGATAACCGTGGGTATCGCTTCTACCTTGGTAATCTTCATTCGAGCAACCGGAAGGGGTTGCGGTCCGTCCTCAGGGACGAGCCGCTTGGGGTAATGACAGCTCCGGGAGGATTTCCTCGTTATAAACTCTCCAGAAGTTGTCGATTTCCTGCATGGCCTGATCATTTAACGGTGCGTTCACGGTGCGAATGTTGTGGTTTTTGAAAATACCACGCTTGACCATGATCTCCTTGTCGAAGGCGAAACCGTGGCGCAGTTCCAGGATGATTCCACGCAGGTGCTTGTAAAATAGCCGGTATGCTCTTTGGGTTTCCCGGTTATCGAATAATTTCCAGAGATAAGAAACGACATCGCAGAATTGGCAGGCATGGATAGTACCCACTGCACCCAGTTCAATGTCGTAGGGCATATAGAGGCCGCCCAGACCAGACATGGTACCCTGGAATCCCGGTATTTTACCGTCCATGACATCGGCGATGGAAACAACCTGGGGAGATAGCTCCTGCTTGATCCAGGTTATGCTCTCCACCTCCCTGCATAAAATTTCAATCTGCCCGACTGAAAGCGGAGGAGGGCCAATGGGAGCGTTTTGCAACATGATGGGTAGCGTAGTAGCGGCGGCAATACGCTGGTAGTACTTGATTACTTTGGGAAAGGTCAGGGGAATAGCTGAAGGCTGCATAGCCATAACCATATCTGCTCCCTGCTCTTCGGCGTATTCGGCCAGTTCAACGGCAAAGTTGGCGTTCTGGGCAGCTACATTGGCAATAAAAGGCAGGCGCCCGTCATTCACTTCCAGAGGCACGCAAATCATGATTTTCCGTTCCTCCTCGGTCAGGTGCTCAAACTCACTGACCATGGCAGGGGAACAGAATCCGTCGGTGCCACTGTAGATGCAGTACTCTATCTCCTTCGCCAGGACATCCAGATCGATTTTATCATCGTCCGTAAAGGGAGTCATCGGGATGGAATAACCCCCGCGGTGTTTTCTCAGATCCGGGAAATTCATCTTGAAAAGAAGTTACTTCACAGAGGTGTGACGGATACAGAAGCTTTTGAGGACCGATTCATCGATCTCCACACCCAATCCCGGTCCATGGGGAACGTCGACATAACCGCCCTCCTGCTCAAATACCATGGAAGCCAGATCGTTTCGGATCGGGTTGGGAGTCTGATCGAATTCCATCACCGGTTCCTGTTCGTATGGACGGGGATTCACGCTGTAGGGACAAGGTGGCAAAGTAGAGGCCAGGCTGATAGTAGCGGATATCATGATGGGCGAGCCCCAGACATGGGGATTAATTTGAATACCCATGGCATTGGCCATAGCGGCCGTGTTTCTGAATTCCGTAATTCCCCCCGCTAGCATTACATCGGGTTGAATGATATCGAGGGCACGGTTTATGAGAAGATCCCGGTTTTCAAACCGGTTGCGAAATACTTCTCCTCCGGCAACGGGAATGGGTTGCCCCGCTTTCACCTGCAGGTAGGCCTCCACGTCGGTGGCCATGACCGGTTCTTCAAACCAATGGATGTTCCGGTCAGCCAGACGGTTTCCCAGATCGATCGCGGTATAGGCATTGTATGCCTTGTTGGCGTCGATCATCAGATAGAGATCATCCCCAATTGCTTGGCGAATGGCCGATATCCGCCTTACATCATCCGGAACACTGAGGCCGCCAACCTTGGTCTTCATACCTTTGAATCCGGCCTCCACATACGATAAAGCCTCATCGATGAGCTTCGTAGGAAATTCATCCTTTCGGTAGTAAAGACCCGTGGCATAAACGGCCACCTTCCCGCGTAGCGCCCCGCCCAGCATTTCCGAAATGCTTTTGCCAGAGGCCTTGCCCGCAATGTCCCATAGGGCAATGTCGATATTGCTGATGGCATCTCCGCCAAAGCCACCAGTGGCAAAGGCGTTGTGCAGGCTATGAAACATCCTGTGCCAGTGTTTGTTGATGTTTCGCGGATCTTGGCCGATCAGAAATTTGGAAAAGCAGTCGTGAATAACCGAGGCCGAGGGCCCTCCGCCCCCCTCTCCCCAACCGATGATTCCGTCATCGGTGGTAATCTTGGAAACAAGAGCCTGACGGCGGTCCGTCCATCCCATTCCCCATCCAAAGGGCTCCTCGATGGGCCGTTCAATTAAGAAAGTTTCTATGTTCTCTATTTTCACTGCAGGTCTTTTTTGCCGGGAATTATTTCCACGAGTGCCACTTGGTAGGCTTGAATATAAAAATTTATTGTCAATTGACCATCCGACTGACTGTTTCCCCTTTCAGCAACCGGCGCGAACACGTTTCCGTCCCTTTCACCGGTGGAATACCGCGTATACCGATAATTGCCGGATGGTAGTCCGTTCAGTTGAATTGATATGGAATTCGCCGGTATCGATTCCAGACCTTTTTCGTAGCGGTATTTTTGCGGCACACCGTCCTCTGCGGAAAAGGGGAAGTCCCAAACGAGGAGGGAGATTTTCCCTTCTTCGCCTGCCGCGATCGCCCCAACACTATTATCTTCACCGTCCAGTGTCGCCTCGAGTTGGTGGGAAGCCAAGCGATTAAACATCCATAATGCCTGGGCTGCGGAATCGGGTGACTCGGATGGGCCCAAGGGACCGCAATATAGCGCTTTGCTGTAACCAGCCTTTAGCATGAGACCCAAGGATTGGGCGACATAGGCGCCGTTAAATCCATCCACGGGTTGCCTGCGCAAGTCCCAGTAATAGGACCACTCGGTCATATAAAATTCAGGATTCCCGATGCCTGGATACTTGTCTATCAGACCTCGGACCTTCTCCGCTTGTTTTTCAAAGTCCATCACCCGCTTGTAATTCATGGCCGCCAACAGGTAGTAATGCCAGGAAATGAAATCGACCGGTGTCTCGTTTTCAGCGCAGTGTTTCACCCAAGCCTCAAACCAATCCCAATCGAAAGAAGTCTGCGAGTTCATGGCAAAACCGGCGCCACCCACCTTGGAGCTGGGGCTGGCCGCTTTCACAGCTTCGGCCGTTACCTGGTAAAACTCCAACAACTCCTCCAGGGTGGCATTCCAGAACCAGTTTATGTTGGGTTCATTATGGATATCGAAATGGACATCAAGTTGCTCCACTTCGTTAAGATGATGAACGGTATCCGAAACAAGGGTACGCCACTTATCGTAGTCCTTGGGAGGACGGGTGTAGCCTTTTTTAAGGTAATGGAAAATGGTTTGCTCGGGAGCCCCGGCAATGGCCTCATTGTCGTCGTAAGTGTCATTGTCCCAGAGCCACTCGGGCACATAACAGAAGTTCATGCGCACTTCGATTCCCGCCTCCCGGAACTGTTTGATACGTTCGACCAGGGGACCAAAGTCGTAAACGCCTTCAGAAGGACAAGGCTGGTAGGCCCACCAGACATCGCCTCCCCAACCAAGGCCCACAATCGACGGTTTTACTTCAGGCAACAAATGACAGTTGAATCCCAACGGATCCCCTCGCTCCATGTGCAGCCCCGGGCCACGAGGAGGATCCGTCAATAACCCGCCAATGCCTTTCGCAATAGCTCCCTTGGTTTCAGAAATATCAACTTGAATATGCACGCTACTGCCTGCGGCCAAGATCTGCTTGCTACCCATGGTCATTGCCATCAAAAGCGTCAGGTTGGTAAACGCATATCTGGCTGATTCTCTCAATGTAACAGATGAGGCGGGATCACCCTCCAGCAATCCCCAGACTCGGGAAAAATCTGTTGAACCATTTCTCAAAAGCCAAGATAAAACGACTATTTTGTTTAAAATACTAATATAATTGTTATATTCCTTAGGTTTGCCGATCCGTTGTCACGCTTAAAAATGGCTATTAATTCGTCCAGACAGTCAGGCCTTGCAGGCTCTTGTCAGAATTCCGGGGAAAGATCAGACTGGTTGGAAAGGCGACCAGGATCAAAAAAAGGTTGGGCAAAACCGCTATCCAAAACCGGCTGGGCACCAGACTGGCCAATCCGGGAAGAAGAGCCTCCCCCGTATCGGTCGTAAGGAACACCCAGAGAGTTACAAACAGAACCGTTGCTATCAACCCGATCGCGGCTGCCTTCGAACCGATCCGCGTTGTGAAGAACGCCAGATAAAGTATTCCCAATAGACCGGCTGAAATCAATCCCAGGGCAAAGCTCATCAAGTCCATCAGGGTGTCGTTACGCATGAAGTGGATTCCCAAGGCGACCCCGATCATGAAGACGGCGATGATAGCGGTGAACCACCTTCCCGCCACCAGGTAGCGCTTCTCTCTTTTCGCTACGGATTCGAAACGCTTGTAGAAGTCGTTGTTCATGACCGCGGCCGTGGCATTGAGCGTCGAATCCAGGGAAGACATGGCAGCTGCCAGAATACCGAAGATGACAAATCCGGTCAGGCCGGCAGGAATCTTCGTTAATATGAAATAAGTGAATACACCCTCTGGCTCCATAGCATCCACCGCCGCGCTGGGGAAGTTGAGATAGAAGACCCACAGAGCAGTTCCCACAAAGGCGAAATATGCCCAGACCGGAACGGCCACTACGGTACCGATGATAAGTCCGCGTTTGGCCTCCTTATCCGACTTCATGGCCAGATAGCGCTGAACCACCGTTTGGTCGGACGCGAAGTACTGGATAAAAAGAAACTGAAAGAGCAATATATAGCTCCACACCGTCGTCTCACTCAATGTGAAGGAAGTGTTGCCCAAGGAAAACTTTCCATTGGCGTTGGCATCCGCGAAAAGCTGGCTGGCTCCTCCAGGTAACAAGTCGATAATAATTGGAATACAAATCAATCCCCCAACATAAAGAGCGATGGCCTGTAAGACGTCCGTGTAAATGACCGCTTCCAAACCACCGGCAATAGTGTAGACGGCTACCAAAATTCCCAGAACAACGATTATGGTCGGCATGGACCAGCCGCTCATCTGCTGAAGGGGAATGCTGGTAATATACAAAATCAAACCGAGCCGGAACATATTGTGTCCCACATAGATGGAGGCGGAGTAAACCCGGGCCCAGGTGCCGAATCGGTGTTCCAGATACTCATAAGCCGACCGAAACGCCGACCTCCGAAAGAAGGGCATGAAAATGAAGTAAGCCAGGAAGACCGGTAGAAAATAGAGCACTTGCGAGGGAATGAATTCCCAGTTTCCATGGAAGGTCTTTCCGGGCAGGGCCAGGAAGGTCAAAGAGCTGGCAATCGTAGCCATCATGGACAAACCAACCGCCCAACCGGGCAGACTTCGACCGGCCAGAAAATAGTTATCGGCCGACTTCATCTTGCGCGCACTGTAAACGCCTATGGCGATTACAATGCCCAGAAATATGGCCAGGATCAAGAGGTCCGGCCAACGCAACAAACGCTCGGCGGTGGCTTCCATTTATGGCCCTCCGGCCTCCTCTTCTGCCCGGCGTTGATCCAATATTTCCCTGATCTTGCGGATCTCGGATTCCGGTAGGCGAAGAAAATAAAGCACCACCACCGATAGCAGCACGAATATGCCGGGAACGATCACCATGGCCAACCTCAGGTTAAAAAGTACTTCGGTTGTCTGCACCGAAACTCCCTCCTGGAAACCGGCGATACTCAACGCGATTCCGGTTATGAGGGCAGACGCCGCCACACCCATTTTTTGGGCAAAACCCAGGCTCGACCCGAATAGGCCTTCCCGTCGAAGTCCCGTTTTATACTCATCCAAGTCACATATGTCGGCCATAATGGCGTAGGGAAATATTTCAAATGCGGGGAGGGCCCATATCATCAGGACCTGAAGCGCCAGTATGAGTATGGGGTATGCGGGGTTATAGAAGAACCAGGTTAGTCCAAATCCAACCCCGGTTAATAACAACCCAATGGCAAAAGCTTTGTGCTTTCCAATCTTCGTTCCTATCCAGGCAATAGGCCCCACCGTAAACCATTTGAGTAGGGCAAAAGTCGTAGCGGACATCGCCCCCCATAAACCGCCCATTTTGATATCCCCTCCAAATACGTAGTAAATGATGACAAAACTGCTCAGCGGTATCCATACCACCAATCCAATCTCAAAAATCAGGATGCCTAGGGCAAGCAGGAGAAATTTCCCGTTGGAAAAGGTGTATTTGAAGGCATCCCACACTTTGATGCGATCCTGAGCCTGGACCTCGGCGTTTTCCCGGGTTCTGGTGGCGACGATCAGCACCGTGATGACTCCGAAAATTCCCACCAACCAACCGTAATATTTTGCTCCTTGGATGGAGTTTTCAAAAATGTCCAACTCCATGAAATACAGGGACCAAAAGGGAAGCAGCATACCGGCGGAGGCAAACCACGCCCGAAAGGCCATAACCCTGCTTCGCTCATTATAGTCCATACTCATCTCCATTCCCAAGGCATTGTAGCAAACCAGGAACACCGTGTAAGCGGTATAGAAAATTAATGAGGTCAATAGAAGATAGGTCCCTTCACGTCCGGAAAAGGCATCCGGAATCATGAGCATCAAGGGGAACACGATTGCAGTAATCAAACCACCGATCAGAACATAGGGCCGTCGCCGCCCCCACCGGGTCCGGGTATTGTCGGAAATATGCCCCATCAGCACATCGGAGATTCCATCCCACATCCTCGGCCAAAAAAGAACAGCCCCGACAATCAATGCATCCACCCCAAAGATGACCGTATAGATCACCGTCATCTGCCCAATGCCGTTTGACATCAGCATGTGAGTGGCGCCACCAACCCCATATGCCACTTTTTTCCCAAAAGGCAGGATGATGTGATCCTCGTGGGCATCAAAATTGCCAAGGCTGGACTTTGAAGTTTTTGACATCGATAGGTAACAGAATTCGGGCCGGTCCCGGTCAGCTTAACCGAGAGGGAAAGTGATCGTTTTGGCAAGGAAGGGCCAATAAAGGCACAATGATGCAAAACAAACAATAATTTTGTTATTTACGTTCATATATTCGTCATTTAATTCGGCAGATCCTCCGTATACTTCCAGGGGACCTCGGTCAGTCTCCAAGCGGGTTAAATCGGCCGGGCTCTAAAAGCGACGAGGCAGCCTAAACAAGTCACATTTCCAGGCACCACTCCAAATCCCATTTACGACGATATAGAACCAAAAGCCGATACTGCCCGTCACGGTCGACATGGCCGAATAAACGCTTCAACAAGCCATGAAAGGTTTGACCCCGCTTCACTTTCCGCAAGATTCAAGAGACTATAAAGGCTCTAGGAACCGGATCTAGAACGGGCAATTTTACTTAGACCGCCTCATGCTCAATCAGCTCAAATACGAACGAAAGCTAGTCTTTGGAAACGAGGACTTTCCTTTGAATCTATCCACGCTGGAAGACCATCCGGACTACCCCCTGCACGTCCACGACTTTTCTGAGATCGTCATCGTACTCGGCGGCAGCGGCGTCAACGTCATCAACGAAGAAAGCTTTCCCCTGAAGGCGGGCGACGTTTTCGTATTGCACGGCAACCGTCCGCATGGCTTTCGAGATACCCAACAGCTGTCGCTGATCAATGTGCTTTTCGATCGCAGTTTGCTAGAGGTCAACCAACTGGAAATCGCAGATCTGCCAGGCTACCAAGCGCTCTTCGATGTGGAACCCGCGCTGTTGGACATCGGTCATTTCAACCGTCACCTGCAGCTGAATTTTTCCCAGTTGACTCGCGTTCGGGCCTTAACCAACGCCATGGAAATCGAACTGCATTCCTCGAGGATCGGCCATAAAGTGCGGGAATACGACGAACGTGACAAATCGGATCTAGACATACAGCCCATCGACCAAGGAAGCCGCCTTATCGCCCTAGGTCATTTCATGATTTTGGTCGGTACCCTTTCGCGCTGGTACGCGGGCAAACCCATACAAGCCCCCCATAAGACGCACAAAATCGGCAAGGTTCTAAGTCACATGGAACAGCGTTACGACCAAGCCGTCGACATCGAAGAACTGACCGAAGTATCAGGAATGTCGCGACGCAATTTCTTCCGATCCTTCACCGAATTGACCGGCAAAACGCCCATGGCTTATCTCCACGATTTACGTATCGGCCGTGCCGCGCACCTGCTGCAAACGACCTCCAAGAACATTACTGAAACCGCCTTCGAATGCGGCTTCGAGGACAGCAACTACTTCTCCCGTCAATTCAAGAAAGCCATGGGCATCACCCCGCGAGCCTACAAAGCCCAACAGAGCTCGGGAAAAACAAGCTAAGGTATCCACAATGTGAGTATCTTATTTCAAGCAATTGATTGGTAGTCGTTTACAACGGTAAATACTCCGAGTGGACTGCGAACCAAATTAAGGCGCCGCTTATGCGCTCACCGGAACGGCTTGGTAGACAATAGCTATTATTCAACGACCCCTTCGCCCACCAGATCAGCGTCCTTACTGGCTTCGTTAGCGTCTTCCTCTATTCCGAAAACCTCTCTTATCGCCTCAAGGTACTTCATCCCATTTCTCAAATCCGGTTCGAGATAACTGCCCTCCGTCCACTCATTCCACGCGTTGATACTCAGGAACGGCGACGGGACCGAACTCGCTTCGAGCCGCGCCTTCACCATTTCCAACGCCTTTTTGAAATTCTCCGGCGTATTGTTGGCGATCGTATACATGAACGGGTACCCACGATTTTCGTAGGAGTCCGACTGCACGGTACGCGGCGAAGCGTCCCACCCCATCGTCACGTTCGGATAGTACGGCTGATCGTACTTCTGATCGGACTCGTCCCAATAATCGAAATACGCATCTCGAATATCATTGTATTCGACCTTCGGAAAATCCTTCGGCGCGTAGTGATGGATCCATACATAGGAGTGGACGCTGTCGAAGCCCAGAGCATCCACCAACTGCTTCGCATCCGTTGGAGCGGTTTCTCCAGGAAGAATCGGGATATTCCAAACGACCGCGTTCAGGTGTAAGTCCTTGAATCCGGCCGCCTTCACCTTCTGACGGAACAAATCGAGCAGCTCACGGGTTTTCTCCACGCTGCCGAAGCCAGCAATCAATTTGGTCAGTTCGTAAATAGAGTAATACGGGCAGCCGTCGATCAACCAGTAGGACGGGTGCTTGAAATAGCGCTCGATGCACACGTCTATTAGTTTCTCGAACGTTTCCGGCGTGACCGATCCCGAATAGAGCACGGTGGCGTTCTCGAGGGCATTATCGCAGGCCTTCATCGGGTGGATATCGATCCAATCGTGATTCCCCCACATCATGGCAAACTTCAAACGGTCATTGTTGGGTGCCTTCAGAAAGCCCTCCTCTAAGCCGCGTTCCAAAAACTGTCCATCGTTATACCAATACCAGTCGAAAATAAACGTATCGATCCCGTGGTCCGCGGCGGCATCGATTTTTTGAGCCATCTGCTGTGGATCGGCCTCATCGGTCTCTCCCCATGCCGGAAGATTCGGCTGCACATGCCCCTCGAAACGTGGTTCCGCTCGGCGGACAAGCTCCCATTCGGTCCAGTGATCCCCATGCAAGGCACGGTTGCGGGCATCGGAGTGATAGTTGGGAAAATAATAAACGGCGACCTCTGGCTTTTTAGTACTCATATTCTCAT
>JAABVD010000375.1:2085-3053 GCA_014529615.1 Opitutia bacterium | reverse complement strand
CAGTGCCGGCCTTGTCACGCCGTAATACATGAAGGCGGAGATTCCGGAGCGCAGTAGAAGATTTGTGAGACATGCGGGCTAGGCAGAGGCCAATGGGTTGCGAGTCTTAAGCATGGCGAAACGGGAAAAATCGCGGTCAACCGTCCAAAGTTCCCGAATCCCGTGGTCAATGCACAGGGCCGCAATTCGTGCATCGTGCATCATTGGGCCAATGATCCTTCCTCGCGTTACAATTGTCTTGAGGGTGTCGAAGTATCCCGGCTCTTCACCAATCATCCCGCAGTAAGGCGAATCGATCCATACTTCCAAAGCCTGAAGTGCGAGCGGCAATGGACTTGGTGGATCGAATATACGGGGATGGGTAGTAATTGCTAAAAATTCATGTAGACAAGGCCATGGAATAGCCCACCTTTGGCCACTTTCCGATAGCCCCTGAAGGGATCGACAGGATGGTTCGTGAAAATCCGAGTCCTCTCGATGCGCATAAATCAGTAGGTTGGTGTCTACCGCAATCATGCCCCGTGGTTTTCGTAGGCCGCTTGGCGGATTCTATCCCAGGTGGCCCCTCGGAATTCTGTCGATAACCCATTTCCCTTATATGTAACCGGTTTTGCTTGGTACTTTGAATTTTTGGAACTTTCCTCGACCACCTTCCGAAGCCCTTCTTCGGTCAGGCTGCGCAGGGTTACACCCCGCTTGTTGGCCAAGCGCTTGGCCTTCATCAAAAGCCGGTCGGAAATTTCGATGGTTGTTTTCATAGCCTCAACTTGTCCCATATTCCCATATAGTCAAGACCATAAATACGGGTAAATGAATTTATGGATAATTACTTCCCGCTTCCTCCCCCATTCCTAATTCCAGATTCTCTCCTCCTCTTTGTGCCATTCGATCACGATCACGATTGAAACCGCATCCGTTAAATACGTGGTTAATTCCTATACGTGCTCATCCGTGCTCATCCGTGCCCA
>JAABVD010000375.1:0-1863 GCA_014529615.1 Opitutia bacterium | reverse complement strand
GCATCAAGCGAAACGTTGTTAAACTATAAATTATTTTTGCGCCTTTTGCGCTTTTTGTGGTTAATCCCTCTCCTCTCCCTAATTCCTAATTCCTAATTCCTAATTCCTAATTGGCGCGCCCTCGGCGCCTTCCAGTGGTTAGTGACGAGAGGTGGAGAAGATGTTGGAGTTTTCGATCAGGATCAAGATCACGATCATGATCACGATGATTTACTCCGTGCCCATCCGTGGTTTATTTTCCCTGCCTTTTCATTCCTAATTCCTAATTCCTAATTCCTAATTCGCGCGCCCCGGCGCGCTTGAGCGCCTCTCCCTCTCAGCATCTCAATCAGCCAAAATGACCCGTAAACAATTGATCCGCCTGGGGGTTCCGCCGGGCCAAACGATGCGGCGGGCCGCCGACTTCATTGCCCGGTATATGCGTGGCGGCGGCGAAGCATCCCGCCTGGGGGAGGAAATTCGGGCGGTGCTTGACCATCCCGACACGTTCCTGAAGGACCCCCTGCGCTCAGGCTTGGCCAAGTCCCTGATGGAAGCGCCCCGTCGGCGGACCCGACCCGTCAGCTACCGTCAATGGGGGAAAGACCTCGAGCCACAGGCTGTGAATCAAATGGAAAATGCCTGCAGGTTGCCCGTCTCGGTTGCCGGGGCGCTCATGCCCGATGCGCATCCCGGTTACGGGCTTCCCATCGGGGGGGTTCTAGCCACTGATAATGCCGTCATTCCCTATGCCGTCGGTGTCGATATCGCCTGCCGTATGAAAATGACCGTAACGGATATTCCCGTGGACGATTTGAAAAGCAAAAGGGAACCCCTTACCAAGGCGATTGTGGCGGAGACCCGGTTCGGTATCGGCGCGCAATTCCGGAATCGCCGGCATCACCACGTCCTGGACCGGGACTGGTCGGTCAGCCCCATTACCAAGTCCTGCAAAGACCGGGCCTGGGCACAGTTGGGAACCAGTGGCAGCGGCAATCACTTTGTGGAATTTGGCGTCTTCAGCGTCGGCCATGAGCTGGAGGGATTGCCCCCAGGCAAGTATGTCGCCCTGTTAAGTCACAGCGGCAGCCGTGGCGTTGGCGCAGCCGTATGCAAACATTACAGCCGGTTGGCCGCTTCCAAACACCGGAATTTAACGGGAAAGCTGAAGCAACTGGCTTGGCTCTCCCTCGATGAAGCCGATGGCCGGGAGTATTGGGCTGCGATGGAGTTGATGGGGCATTATGCCGCGGCCAACCATGCCGTGATCCATCGGCACATGGCAGATCATCTTGGATATGAGGTGCTGCTGGATTTGGAAAACCATCACAATTTTGCCTGGAAGGAACGGCACATCATCGAGGGCAGGGATCGGGAAGTCATCGTGCATCGCAAGGGAGCCACGCCGGCGGGCGCCGGAGTCCTGGGCATCATTCCCGGTTCCATGGCTTCCCCCGGATTTGTGGTTGAGGGAAAGGGCAAGGCCCAATCCCTCGACTCGGCCGCGCACGGAGCGGGCCGGGTCATGAGCCGCAGACGGGCAAAACAAACCTTCAGGTGGAAACAAGTGAAACGCCTTCTGGCAGACCGCGGGGTCTCCCTGATCTCGGCTGGACTGGATGAAGCTCCCATGGTTTACAAGGACATTCACCGGGTCATGGCAGCTCAAAAGGATTTGGTCGAAGTAAAGGGCCGATTCGATCCGCAACTGGTAAAAATGGCTCCCGCCGACGAACGGCCGGAAGATTGACCTATTCCCCATAGTAGATCCACATTCTGATTACCTTCACCGTTTTCTCCTTTTCAAGGACCTGGTAAATCAATCGGTGCCGGATATTGATGCGTCGCGAATAGGCGCCGTTGGCGCCAATTAGGAGGGATTAA
>JAABVD010000055.1 GCA_014529615.1 Opitutia bacterium | reverse complement strand
AGCGCGAATCGTTCCAGCCCCCAAATGAAAAAGGTTCCCGCGGCACCGGCACGCCGATGTTCACCCCAACCATGCCGACATCGGCGCGTTCTTCGAAATACCGCGCCGTAGCTCCACTGGTGGTATAAATGGAAGCCGCATTCCCGTAGGGGTTGGCATTTTCGATGGCAATGGCTTCATCCAGGGTATCGACGTGCAGTACCGTCAAGACCGGACCAAAAATCTCATCGCGGGCCGATTCATGGCCTACCGCCACTCCGTCAATGATGGTGGCTCCCACGTAAAACCCGTTTTCCTTGCCCGGTATTCTGACACCCCGCCCATCCACCCTGACCTTGGCGCCACCCGCTTCCGCCCGGTCGATATAGCCTTCAATTTTCTCCTTGGCCCCAGAACTGATGATCGCTCCCATGTTTTTGCCGGCCACGATCTTGCGCATTTCCTCCTCCACCGCCGCCATGACGGCGGAACAGTCACCCACCGAAATCAAGACGCTCGCCGCCATGCACCTTTGCCCGGCGCAACCCGTAGCGGAAGCAACCACATTTCTGGCCGTGACAGCAGGGTCCGCATCCGGAACCACTACCAGGTGATTCTTGGCTCCACCCAGACACAGCATGCGCTTCCCCGATTCAATACCGCGCCGGTAAACCAATTGGGCGATCCGGGTGGATCCGACAAAGGCGACGGCCCGGATTCCCTTGTGATCGAGGATGGCTTCGACGGTGGGGGGACCTCCTTGCACCACTTGGAACACACCTTCCGGCAACCCCGCCTCCGAGAGCAACTCTCCCAGCCGGATTGGCGTCAGGGGCACAAGTTCCGAAGGTTTGTGCAAAAAGGCGTTGCCCGTGGCAATGGCCAGGGGAAACATCCACATAGGGACCATGGCGGGAAAATTGAACGGGGTTATCCCCGCCACCACACCCAGGGGATAGCGCCTGGTGAAACAATCCACCCCGGGGCTCACTTCCAGCTTATTTCCCTGTCCGAGTACCGGCAGAGAGGTGGCAAATTCCACCACCTCGAGACCTTTCCGAATACCCGCTTCCGCTTCCGCCAGCGTTTTTCCATTCTCGGCCGAAACAAGTTTGGAAAGCTCATCCATATTGGCTTCAACCAATTGCTTGAAGCGAAACAATGGCTGGACCCGCTCCTTGACCGGTACCCGGCCCCAGGACCGAAAGGCGGTTTGGGCCACCCGCACGGCCGCATCCACCCCCGTTGCGGGGGTTTCCTGAATGGCGCCGATACGAGAGCCGTCAATGGGTGAAATGACCTCGATTGTCTTCATAGCGCTATGGTTTCAGCCCGTATGCCCTGGAGAGAAGGGCCTAATCCGGATAACTCAGTAAGGCATGTTCAGGACGAAATTTCACTTCTTTTTCCAAATATCCAACCACGGATTTCACGGATAAGCACGGATGTAGCCCCTATGCCTTTCCATTCCCAATTTCTAATTCGCGCCATTGGGCGCTTCCATTCCTTGTCTGCGTGTTTGCCGTTTGTGCTATGAATTGAAATGGCGGACAGCCTGCCTGTGCGTCACCGCACGCAGACAGGGAATGTCCGCCCTCCTTTCTCCCCTCTCTGCACTCTGCACTCTGCACTCTGAACTCTTCTCCAGATCCGTGCTTATCCGTGTAATCCGTGGTCAATTCTTCCTTCCTCTGTGCTCTCTGTGGCCTCTGTGGTAAGTCCTTTGCGCTTGCGCCGTGCCTTAATAATCCAATCCCTTTGCGCTCGCTTTGCAGGAGGCCTGCCAAGCTTCCAACCGGGACCGCATCTTCTCCAAAATTTCCGGATGTTTGTCGGCCAGGTTGATTGTCTCCGAGGGATCTTCGATCAGATCATAGAGTTCCCATGTGGCCACGGGGGTCGAACCATTGTCGGAATTCAAACGCTTCCCGTTGGGATTGTGCACCAGCTTGTAACGATTGTCATTGAGGGTGGCCAGCCCGTGACCCTCGAATGCGATGGGCCTGGGGCGTTGCTGCAAATCTCCTTTGATTACCGGAAGCAGGGATAATCCGTCATAAGGCCGGGTGTCCATCTCGGGTATTTTATAACCAAGGACCTCCAAAACGGTGGGAAAATAATCGCTCGTGACGGCGGGAAAATTCGTTTCCCCTGCCTCTACCTGGGCCGGCCATTCGAGAATTCCGGGAACCCGAACCCCTCCTTCATAAAGCGAGCGTTTGCGGCCTCGAAAATCCCCGGCGGACCCCTGATACCGCTTCCGCTTTCCCGGATTTCCCTCGGGGCCGTTGTCCGAGCAAAACCAGATCATGGTATTCTCCGCCACCCCCAGCCGACGGAGATCGGAGCGCAAACGCCCCACCTGTTCGTCCAAGGCCGTTACCACCGCGTAAAAATGCTGGGTGTCTTCATCCTGTTCCGGGTACATGGCCCGGTATTCAGGACCCCCCACAACCGGGGCATGCGGCGCATGAAACCAGATGACGGCAAAAAAGGATGTGTCGTCCGCAACCGCTTTTTCAATGAAGGGCAACGCCCTGTCCATGATGATGCGGCTGTCGCATCCCACCAGGCCTTCCGCCTCTCCATCCACGATATTGTGTCCATTTTCCCAATAAAGCGTCCGTGTGTCCCTCACCCCGTTATGCGCATTGGCCGGCTCGTAGGGGTCCCAGGTTGCCACTGCGTACTCGGTGGCAAACCATTCGTCCGATCCGGATGTCCCGGGAGTGGCGTAGTTCTTGGCCGGTTCCCTTCCCTTCTTGCCCGAATATTCCGGAGTCAACGTCCCCAAATGCCATTTGCCGAAATGCCCCGTTCGGTAGCCCAGTTCCCGCAAAACTTCCGGCAAGGCAACTTCCTTCTCCTTCAAATGCCCCTTGTTGGCCGTAGGTATTCCGTAGCGAAGGGGATGCCGCCCGGTCAGAACGGAACCCCGCGTGGGACTGCACACCGGGGCCCCCGCGTAGAACCGGTTGAATTTCAAACCGTTGGCGGCCATGGCATCCAAGTGGGGCGTCTTCAGGACAGGATGCCCGTTGTAAGCCACGTCCCCCCAACCCAGATCATCCGCCATGACCAGGATGACGTTTGGCCGGACGGTCTCGGATTGGGCCCGAATCTCAAGCGTTAAGGCTTGGCCAACGAGCGCCAGAAAAGAAATCCAGTGAAGCGAATAACGGATCATGCCACCCATTTAAAACCCCTTTCGTCAGGAATACAAGGAATGACCCCAACGGTTCTTGATCTTCATTCGCTCGTCACGAATTATGTAAGATGTTCACATTAACTCGGAATTGAGAAATGTGGTTTACGGAATTTCAACTTCAGTGACTTTTTATCAGATCAATGTACTTTAAGGTTCAAATAAATGTGCCCACGGCCTTTTTGCTCACCGTATTGGCAGGGCCGGCCATGGGGATTGCACAGTCTTCTTCACCTCTCGGAATCGAGTCAGGGAAAAAGCATCGAATCGTCCTGGTGGGAAACACGTTGATGGCTCATGAAAGCAAGGACGCTTTTTTAGAGTCGGCCCTCACTGCACGATGGCCCAATGACGATATCACCTTTCGCAATCTCGGATGGCCAGGCGATGACGTGTTTGGCTTGGCCCGGTCTCAATTCGGATCCGGCCAGAACACCCGCTCCTGGGAACCACCCCAGGAACGGGATCAGGATTTCGGATACGAGACTCTACTCGGACAGGTGCAAGATGCTGAGCCGACGGTCATTTTGGTTGGGTATGGATCCAATTCCGCTTTTGATATGGGTCCGCAGGGCTTGGCCCGATTTTCCAAGGGCTACATGCGTCTTCTGAATGCGCTTCAGGAATTGAATGTAAAACTGATCCTCTTGACACCGCCCAGACACGAGAGCAGTGCGGTGAATCCAAATGTCGGCCCTCGCAACGACCAAATGGCCAAGATTGCGGAATTGATCCGACAGGCTGCCGACAATGGGAAACACCAAGTAATCGATCTATTCGAAACCTTGAGGGCGGCAGACCCGAACGAGCCCATAACGGAAAACGGCATTTTCCTGAACTCCGCCGGCTACGCCAAGTTCGCGTCGCTAATAGTGCAGTCGCTTGAGGCGGATGTGGAATGGCGCCTCGAATTGGACATGGGGGGCACAGTCCGTGAAACGGTTGGTACGCGTCTCGGCAAACTTGAGGTCACTGAGGATCGGCTGCGTTGGGAACTCATCGACGACACCCTTCCACCCGCAGTGGGAAAAGCCGGGCGTGTACTTAAAGTAACCGGTTTGCCCGCGGGAACAGGATACCGACTCAAAATTGACGGGACGGAAGTGGCGTTAGCCGGCTCCGAGGGTTGGCAAGAGGGGGTGATGGTTGCAGCCGGACCTGAGTTCGCCCAAAGCGAGACGCTTCGGCAAAGGATCATCGAAAAGAATAGTCTGTATTTTCAAAAACTGAGACCGCTCAATGAAGCCTATATTTTTCTGTTTCGACGATACGAAATGGGGCATTTGTCTTACGAGTCCGACGACCTAGATAGACTGACGATTGAGCAGGACGAGCAAATTGCTTACCTGAAAGTTCCACGCCCGCATCGGTATGAATTGGAACGCGCAGATCCCTGGCGACCTCCCCGGGAATATCCGGATCACGAAGTGCCGCAATACATTCCCGACCCGGACATCGACGAAGAGCTGGCTTGCTTCACGGTTCCTGACGGATTCGAGATCAACCTCTTTGCTTCAGATCCGGAGATCATGAATCCCATCATTGCCAATAGGGATACCCGGGGGCGCCTTTGGGTATCCACTAGTTCCACCTATCCGCACATAAAACCGGGTCTTATTCCCAATGACCGAATAGTCATTCTCGAAGATACCGACCGCGATGGGCAGGCGGACAAATCTACCGTTTTTGCCGATGAACTGACCATTCCGCAATCCGTAATGCCCAATCCCGGGGGCGCCTACGTATGCAGTTCCACCGAGTTGCTGCACCTGTTTGATCACGATGGGGACGACCATGCCGACGAGCGCCGTGTTATTTACGCCGGTTTTGGAAACGCGGATGTTCACCACATGGTTCATGGTTTGCGCTGGAGGCCCTGGGGAGAACTCTACTTTCAACAGTCCATTTACATTAATTCATACCTCGAGACCGCTTGGGGACCGCGGCGTCTCAATGGAAGTGGTGTGTGGCGATTCCGACCAGAAACCGAGCGACTCGAAATTTACAGTAGAGGCATGGTCAATCCATGGGGTCTGGTGTTTGATCGGTGGGGGCAGTCGTATGCTACGGACGGTGCTGGAGGCGACGGCATTCATTACCTGTATCCAGGATCGGCCTTCCGGTCAGCTGTGGGAGCCGATCGCATTTTGTCCGGGCTGAATCCGGGCAAGCCCAAAGCCACAGGCGCCGAATTCATTTCCGGGAGACACTTTCCGGAATCCTACCGGGGGGATTTTATTCTGAATGACTTTCGTGCCAATCGTGTCGTCCGTTACAAAGTGGAGAAAAGCAGGAGTGGTTATGCTTCCCGGGAAGTCGAAACCCTGGTGCATTCAAGTCACCGGTCTTTCCGTCCCGTCGACCTTAAGATGGGACCTGATGGGGCTCTCTATATCGTGGATTGGTACAATCCGATAATCGATCATGGCGAAGTCGATTTCTATCACCCATTGCGAGACAAATCCCACGGGCGGATCTGGAGATTGACCGCAGTTGACCGACCGCTGGTCGATCCGCCTCAAATCCATGGGGCAGCTATCCCTGAGCTTTTCAATGCGCTGAAAGCTCCGGAAACCTGGACCATCGAGCAGGCCAGGCGCGAGTTGGCCGGAAGAGCAAAAAATGAAGTGCTAAGCGAACTCGGGTCCTGGCTGTCCAAAATCAATAAGATGAATCCGGATTATGAACACCTCCTGTTGGAGGGGCTTTGGCTCTATGGATCCTTTCAATCACCCAATGAGGAACTCCTGGCCCAACTGTTGCAATCCAAGGATCATCGCGCTCGGGCTGCCGCGGTTCGATTCGCTTCACTTTTTCATACCGGCGATGCGCAAATTCTGAACCGCCTGGCTTTGGCCGCTCGTGATGAACATGCCCAAGTGCGCTTGGAAGCGGTAAATGCCCTTCGCCAATTCAATAGCTTGGAAGCGGCGAACGCGGCGATGGAGGCCCTTGATTTTTCCTTGGACGAGGAACTTGATTATGCGCTTTGGCTAACCGCGCGGACATTACAGGCATACTGGCTACCCGAACTAACCCGAATATCTCAAAAATCTTCTACTGCGCTCCGGAATGTCGCCCGCGACGAATTAAATGAGACATCCGCGCAAAAGGCTGGAAGATCGGTCTTTGATGGAAAAACTGACCGTCTTACGTTTGCGCTTAGCGCTTCCAATGATCCCGGAGCCATCCAGCCATTGATCTCTATGGCGCGAGCAGGACGTCTTTCCGGTAAGGGCCGCCATCAGGCTTTGAGTATTATTGCAGAGTTCGGTAACGAGCAGGACTTGGCCTTTCTGGTCGAAACTGCCACCAGGGAAAAAGATCCATTCCTGATACAAGCATTGGCGAAAACTCAAAATCGAGCCGTGCCAGCGAACGCGGCGGATATTGTGGCGCTGATTGCTCATGGCAAAAGCGAGGTTCGTTTAGCAGCCTTGCGATTGGCCGCAAAGTGGGGGATCAAGGCAGGCGCCAAAGATGCTCTGCGACAGGCTGGTGACCCATCGACCGCGTTCAATGAACGATTTGAAGCAGCCAAAACATTGCTCGCCTTGGGCAATATCAACGCTGTCAGCAATCTTTCAAAATCCAGCTATCCAACCGAGGTCCGCGTATCGGCGGTCGCGGCCTTGGTTGGGTCGGATCTCGCTAAGGCAACTCGCTCCGGCGTCAACCTGCTGGACGAAATCGAGGATGAGGAGCAAGCCACACACCTCTTTAAAGCCTTTACTGAATTTATGGGTGGTCCAGCAGCTCTCACCGATGCACTGAAAGGAAAACGAATCGACGGATCCATTGCAGCGGTAGGTATCCTCGTCGCACAGTCCTCGGGCCGTGACCTGAGCAATCTGGTCGGCCAATTGCGGGAGTCAGGTTCTTTGTCTCCAATCGCCACGGAAGGTTCCACCGGGGAACGACGAGACTTGATCTCAGCATCGCTTTCCCTGGGTGATCCAGTTCGCGGCCAGAAGATCTACGCAAGAGCCGAGTTGGGGTGTATCAGTTGCCATGCGATTGCAGGGGATGGTGGCAAAGTTGGCCCCGACCTCGGTTCCATCGGCGCCTTTATGACGCCGGAAGGAATTCTGGAGTCGCTCCTTGAACCCAACGCCGCAATCAAACAAGGTTTTGAAACCGTCCTTATCACCCTGAAAAACGACGAGATTGTCAGTGGAACGTTGCAACGAAGAACCAACAACGCCGCTTTGGTGCGAGATGCCTTGGGTACGGTACGGTCGGTTCCGGTTTCGGAAATCAAAGAACTGGCCACCACCCCGATTTCACTGATGCCACCCGGCCTGACTGCAGGGCTTGATTCGGAGGAGATGCGCGATTTGTTGCGATTTCTAATTGAACTGGGCAACTCGTAAAGAAAGGAAGGAAGGGGACTACAAATATCGCAAGGACGTGGAAGTGATTGGCCAATATGCAGTAGGGGAGCATCAAGTGAAGGCATCGTGATTGTCGGAATTGAAAATTCCTGCGTTTTTTAATTGCGGCAGAAGTAGATATATTCATCATGTATGGCCCATTTAACGCAGTACTGCGTGTTCTAAACTCCGAATCCGGGCACTGCAAACTGAGCTCGATAAACAGATTAAGGCGAAACCCATTATGAATGATCAAAGCAAACTATTACCCTTCTTAAAAAAGTCGAAATCCTTCCTGGCAGTTATCCTGGCTTTACCGCTGGTTGGCGCCATTTTTCCCATCCAGGCCCAGGAGGATGAGGAAGAAGACGACCTGGATTTCTATCAACTCGCTACCTATGAAGTCGACTCGGGCTTCGCCGGTAGCCTGGCCTTCTCCACCGAAGCCAAACGACGCGCCCCGGTTATTCTCGAAGTCATCTCGGCCGAAGATATCGGGAAATTGCCTGACAGCAGTATCGCAGAAACACTGGCCCGCCTCCCGGGCCTCACCACCCAGCGCATCAATAGTCGGGCTCAAGATATTGTGGTTCGCGGTTTGACGGGCGATTTCAGCACCGCTCTGCTCAACGGACGTCAACAGGTATCGGCCAGCGGTGACCGGTCCGTCGAATTCGACCAATACCCGGGAGAACTCCTCAACGGCGTGGTGGTTTACAAGACGACCCAGCCAAATCTGGTTGGTCAAGGCTTGGCCGGAACTATTGATATGCGCACGGTTCGACCGCTTCAACACGGTAAAAAGACCTTTGTAGCCAATGCCTTTTACGAGTGGACCAGCCTGAACAAATTGAATCCCGATGTCGATATCCAGGGGACCCGATTCTCGCTCAATTACATTGACCAAAACGATGACGAGACCATGGGCTGGGCCGTCGGCTATTCCAACACCAACCAACCCGGTCAAGGAGAACAATGGAATGCCTGGGGATTCCCCGCCAGAGGTGATGGCAACCTGATCATGGGTGGCGCCAAACCTTTTGTTCGCTCCAGTGAATTGGACCGCGACAGCCTTTTGGTTGTCTTCGAGTCCCGTCCCAACGACAACCTTCACACGACCTTTGATATCTTTTTCTCCGACTTTGCCGAAACCCAGATCCTGCGGGGAATTGAATTTCCGCTGCAATGGAGTTCAGCACAACTGCAGCCCGGCTATACGGTGGAGGACGGGCTCATTACCGCGGGAACTTTTACCGGAATTTATGGTGTCATGAGAAATGACCTCACCTGGAGGGATGCCGAGGTTTATTCACCGGGTTGGAACCTCACCATTGACACTGACAACGGTTGGCAATTCGAACTCGATTTGAGCCACTCCAACATCGATCGCACAGACTTCGTTCTGGAGACCTACTCGGGCTGGGGGTCCAATCGAGGCAATGGAGGCGCCGAGGCAGACTGGAGCACTCCGGACACCCTCTCCTTCCAGTTGGGAGGTGGAACAGGGGCCACCTTCTCCTCATCCCTCGATTATGGATCCGATAGAATTCGCCTGGCCAGTCCCCAAGGTTGGGGCGGTAACGCAGTCGAGGGAGGTCAACTCGGGTTCTTCAAAGGTCCCATAGCCAACGATGAATTGAACCAGGCCAGAACCGCCATGCGGCGCGACCTGGAAGGCTTTTTCAACCAAATGGAGTTTGGCCTCGCCTGGACCGATCGGGTCAAGTCGGAGACGAACCCGGCCCCCGAGGGCCGCGGAGGCTGGTTTTTGGCCTTGGCCGATGGATCCTGGAGCGCGCCCTTCCCGGAATCCGTTGGTTTTGCAGACCTCAGCTTTATCGGTATCGGTCCGCAGAGAGCCTACGATGTCAGATCTGTTTTAGATAGCGGCATCTACGACTTTATTCCCAATAACCATCCCAATAACATCAGCCAAAACTATCATATTGAAGAAGAGGTCACCACAGCCTACGCGCAATTTATCATCGACACCAGTTTAGGGTCTATGCCGGTTACCGGCACCCTTGGCACCCAGTTTATCCGTACCAATCAGCTTTCCCGAGGCGGGGTAGCTACCTTCGCTGGCCCCAACGAACTGCTCATAGGCACCGCCACCGGTTCGCACAGTTACACAGATTTGGTGCCCAGTTTGAACCTCATTCTTGAAATCGACGACCTCAGACGACTGCGATTCAGCGTGGCACGGCAATTGGCCAGGCAGGAGATGGACGATATGCGCGCCAGCGCGTCCTTCAATTTCAATGAGGCCATGGCCGATTCCACCGACGTACAGTTCAGTCCCTGGAGCGGACGAAGCGGAAACCCGCAATTGGAGCCGTGGCGTTCCAACTCCATCGACCTCTCCTTCGAGAATTACTTTTCCGACAATATGGGCTACTGGGCATTGGCCGGATACTATAAGGACTTGGTCAGTTACACCTACGAGGAATCCCTCTTGTCGGATTTCACTGGATATCCCACCGGAGTACCAGGCGTTGTCCCGGCCATCTACCAGGGCTTCCGGAACAAACCACAGAATGGTCAAGGCGGGGAAATTTATGGACTTGAGGTTTCATTATCCCTTCCCGGAGAAAGGATCTCCGAGGCCTTGGAAGGATTTGGAGTGATCTTAAATGCCTCTCTGACCAAGAGTAGTATTCAACCCAATTTGGGTGATCCATCACAGCCGATTCCAGGTCTGTCGGAAAATATCTACAATGCCACCGTCTACTACGAAAAAGGTGGTTTCGAGGCCAGAGCAAGTGGCCGCTATCGTTCCGATTTTCGCGGGGACATTGCTACCTTCGGTTTTCGAGGACCTTTTTTCCGCAACATCCTGGCCGAAACAGTATTCGACGCCCAGTTGAGCTATGAATATGAGTCTGGAATCCTGGAAGGCCTGACCATAATTCTGCAGGGTTATAACCTCACGGACGAACCCCTCGCCGCAACCTTTGGCGCTGACGACCTGCGGCTGGTGCGTGATTACCATCGCTGGGGCGCCCAATACAGCCTTGGGGCATCCTATAAATTCTAAAATTCCGAATGCGAGCCCCTGTGGGGAGGGCCCTCCCCACAGGGGCTTTTTCGATTCCAGACCCGGGGAGCTTGAAAGACTATCAGAAGACAACAAATCACAGTTTTTCTTTCCCTCCTACTTGCCTTAAGTCCGGTTTACGGAAAGATCGAGCATGTCGAACCACCCTTTTGGTGGACCGGCATGAAGCGTCCATCACTTCAGGTTTTGGTGCACGGCCCATCCATCGGAAAATCCGATGTAAGTTTGCAGGCGGAGACAGTTTTGTTGAAGTCCGTCGTCCGGGTAGAAAACCCGAACTATCTTTTCCTCAACCTGGAACTGGCCCCGGAAACAGAGCCGGGGTCCTTCCCCATCCAGTTCAAAAAAGACGGGCAAACGGTGGCAGAATACCGCTACGAATTGCGGGCCCGAAAAC
>JAABVD010000054.1 GCA_014529615.1 Opitutia bacterium | reverse complement strand
CCATTCTCGAGACCCTGGGTTACGACGACTACACCACTTCCGAATTGGTCGACAAACTGCAGGTTTGGGTGGATGAGGACGACCTGGAAAGGGCCAACGGAGCTGAAAACGATTATTATTGGGATATGCCCATTCCCTATGAACCCCCCAATCAACCCATCTATTCCATGAATGAACTGGCGTTGATCGGAGGGTTCAATGAGCAGTTCTTCGAACTGGATGGCCGGCCCAACGAACTCTTCCTTTTCATGAAAAGCTTGTTTTCCCCGGTCAATGATTCCGAGGTGAACATCAATACCGCCGATGCCACTCTCTTTTCCCTGGGGGAGGAGGGAATGACCCATGAACAACGGCCCTTCTGGGAATATCTGGCCGGCGATGACGGGGTGCGCGGCACCGCAGACGACCGGTATTTCGAGAATACCTCTGAGGTGCCCCCGACCATTCAGGCAGCCCTTCCCGGGATCAGAATTTCCCATCGCATCCGCTGGTTGAATATTTACGTTACGGTCAAAAGCGGGCTCAATGTTTTTGAACTTCGCGCCCTGGTCTCGGTCGGAGGGGAAATTCCCCGTAACCAAAACACAGCTTACGACCGTTTTCAACGAGAGGAGCCCGTCTTTGCGGTTGAGGATGCCAGCGAAAGGACCAATCAAATAAGCAGCCTTCAGTATCCCCTCGTCGTCGTAGAGGTTTTCGAAAATGAAATTGCGCTTTAACGGGGAAGAAAACTCCCTATTCTCGGCCTTTTAATTGCTCATGGCCAAACTTCCACAGTGGATTCGACAACTTTTGGGAAACGAGGATCCGGTTGAACCCCATTTCGTTCCGGGAAATTGGTTTGTCAACCGGTCATTACCCCTACCCGAGGGGTTGAAAGGCGGCGAACTCCGGGAATATGCGGAGTTGAGCGTGGAGGAACTGTCTCCCTTCAACGTGAAGCAATTGCACTGGGGTTACACCTGCTCCCGCGAAACGGGCCGCTTGTTCGTTTATGCCGCCTTTGACCAGAAGCTTAAAATCCCCATGGCGGATACGGAATCCGCCGATTATGTTTTTCCCGATTTTGCCCAAACCTTCGGCCTGACCTTCGATCGGCCCACCCTGATCTTTTTTCTTCATGGAGACAGGTTGAGCGGGGCGCTTTTCCCTACCTCTGATCCGGCGCCGCAAAGTGTGGTAAGTATCCCACTGGAAGACGGGGAACCCGATCATGATGTTCTGGTGGAAGCCAAGGACCGCATCATCTGCCGGATACGACAACAACTTGCGTTGTCGAAGGAGTCCATCTCGTCCGATCCCGTATGCGATTTTCAGGAGGTAAACATTCCGGATGCCGTATACGTGCGCAATCCGGATGTGGGGGACCGCCAGAACCCTTCCGCTATCGAGCTGATTCCGCGGGATGGGGAGGCTGGGCCGCCTCGGAAAGTGTACTTACCCTCTTCCGGTCGGTTGTGGCAGCGGGATATCCGGAAATCGGAGGCCAAGGAACTGTTGATGAAAAAGCAAAAATGGACCGTGCGTCTCTGGCGGTGCAGTGTAGCGGCCATCCTTCTGTTTCTTCTGCTGGGTCTTCTCGAGGGCGGATTGGTCGGGTTGAAGAAGTGGCATGCCAAGGAATTGGAAGTGGCTTCCGAGCTGGAGCCGATGGCCGTGGTAGTAGAACGCAAGGGGGACATGCTGGCAAAAATAAACCAGATTACCACGAGCCAGTTGCTGCCCTTCGAAATGCTCGACGCCATCAATCGGGTGCGCCCGGCCAACATCTACTTTACCCGGTTTATCGCGGAAAGCACCAATGCCTTGCAGATCGAGGCTATCAGCGCCAATTCGGGGGAAGTGGAGGGGTTTGAGGTGAGCCTCAGGGAACTCGGATTCCTCTCCGGTTTCGAAATAAGAATTTTGCGCGACGCCAACAATCGATCGACGTTTCGGTTGCGGGTCGAATTCAAGCAAGGAGCCCTGGAACCCCAAACCTTTTTAACCGACTTGTGATCGCGTCGATAAAGAGGGTTTACAAGGTTACCACCACGCGGGAGAAGGTGTTGCTGTTTCTATTTCTGGGCGGGATTGCGGTGGTCTGGCTGGGGTCTACCGTTTCCCGTTACCGCCAAAGCGCCCAATCGCTTTCCCACACCCGGCAACATATCGGGAATGCGCTTCAGATACTTGATGCGGGGGAGTACATTGAAGCTCAACTCATTGAAAAAACCACTCAATTCGACTCGGACAAAACCCTTTCCAGCACCGAGTTGGTGGGAAGGATTTCCGAAATAATCAGGCCTTTGGAATTGAAATATTCCATCAACAGTCCGCGATCGGAAACCGGAACCCTCTTTACCTTTCACAATATCCGGTTGAACGTGAATAAAGCCGAATTTGAAGCGGTCCTCAGGCTGTCGGACAACCTGAAGCGATTGGTGCCCTATGTCACCTTGGATCGGGTTATTGTGACCGCCGACCGGTCCGACCAGAACCTCCTCGACGCCCAGTTCTTTATCTCCTCGGTGGAGATGACGGCGCCCTCCCTATGATCGCCCGCCTCCATAAAATGCGAGAAACCGCCAACCTCCGACTCAGTAGAACCGGGCTCCTCCTCGCCGCCCTCTTCGGCCTCTTTTCCCCGCCGCTTTCCCGGCTCCAGGGGCAGGAGGGGGAAATGGCGCCCCTCATCCTGCGGGGTGATACAACAGATTCGCTCCTCGCACTGCTGGAGAAGCTGACGGGCCGTTCCGTCATACGACCGCAGTCATTGCCCAATCCCCCCTTCAACTTTACCAGTCAGCGCCCTATGAGTGTGGAGGAGCGGATCGAGGCGCTGGAAAGCCTTCTGTCCCTCAACGGGATAGCGGTCATCGAACAGAGCGATCTGTTTCTCAGGGTGGTTCCCGTCGCTTCCATAACGGGCCGAACCCCTACTTTCGTGGATGGGGATCTCACCGACATGCCCGATACGGGTGGGATCTTTACCAAAGTCTTCGCCCTGGATTTCCTCACATCCGCCGAATTTCAACCATTGATCCAACCGTTTCTCAGCCCGGGTATCGGACAGATATTTCTCTTTGAAAAGGCCAATACCGCCCTGGTCAGCGACACCATGGTCAACCTGAAGCGAATCGATAAAATGCTCCGGCAGGTGGACCAGCCCTCCAACCCCAATGTGATCGTAAAATTCTATGACGTCGAACATGCTATCGCATCCGAGTTGGTGGCGCAGGTGGAAGCCATCATTTCTTCGGGTTATTCCAAATACCTGAATCCCAACTCCACCATCCAGGCAGATGATCGCACCAACCAGATCATCGTGGTCACTCACCCCAGTAATTTGCCGGTGATCGAGCAGTTCATCCATGAGATCGATTCTGATAAGGGCCTTTCCATTTTTAACGAGGTCATATCGTTGCGCCACGGTGACGCGGCCGAAATTACCGGGATTTTAAACGAGATAATTTCCGGCCAGACGGATGAGGACGGCCCGGAGGGCCAACAGAGAACCAGGGCACAGACGGACCCCGCCCAGGGCCAGCAGGCCCAGCCGTCTCAGGCCCAGCCAACCCCCAGCGTGACGGTGCGCGGTGCTTCGCGTGCCGGAGGGGATGACTACGGCCTGCAATTCAGCGAAAAGCTGACCATCGTAGCCGACGAACGCAGCAACTCCCTCATCGTGACGGGAACCAAGCGGGATATCGAGCAGGCCAAACAGTTGATCGAGAAGATCGACGTGTTGTTGCCCCAGGTCCGGATCGACGTCGTCATTGCTGAGGTCAGTCTCACCAGCGGTAATGAATCCGGTATCAAGGCTTTTGGATTCAACTACGCCGGTGACTGGGATCAAAGTTATATCACCGGGATCGACAGCGGAAGGTTAAGCCTGACGCCCTTTGGAGAAAACCTCGGTATACTGCCATCTCGTCTTTCCATGAACATGGTCTTCAACATCGCCAAGACCAATAACAATATCCGCCTCATCAGCGTTCCCACCATTGTGACGACTCACAACAAGGAGGCTTTAATCATAGTCGGGGAGTCCCGTCCCATTATTACCGGTTCCCAATCGGACATTACGGGAGGAACCTTCACCAGAAGCACCGTTCAATACCGCGACATTGGAATCGAATTGACCGTGACCCCCCTGATCGGCTCGGATGGCTCCATCCAGATGCAGATCGATCAGACGGTGGACAACCTGGGGGGCAGCGTAGAAATCGACGGCAACGAACAACCCATCATCACGCGGCGGCAAGCCACTTCCTTCCTCACGGTATCGGACGGGGAATTGATTACCCTGGCCGGCTTTCAGGACGCCTTCACCGACGAAAGTGAGAACCAGGTCGGAATCCTGGGAGAAATCCCTATCCTGAACCTGCTATTTCAACCCCGGTCGGAAACCAACAGGCAACAGGAACTCGTCTTCTTCATCCGGCCGAAAATATTGAGAACCTCGGGCGAGGCCTATGAGGATGCCCTGGAGAACGCGGAAAATTTTGGCGATGCGGAATTGGTCGACAAAGCGCTCGGGGGAGATGTCCGACTGATCGGGCAATCCGAGAAAAATTACGATACCTTCGAGGTCTTGGAAGAAGGGGATTTTGGGGAATGAAGCATTGGATTCTGTTCTGGACTACGGTTCTGGGCCCCCTTCTGACCCAGGGACAGGGGACGGTTTCCCTGTTGGAAAATTCTCCCTTTCTGCCCCCGGCCAGGGCAGAGGAGGGGAATGCGGATGAAAAGCCCCCCCCCTACTTGACCCTTCTGCAGTTGCGGGGAATTACCTCCCTTGGCGGAGAATACATTTTCAGTATCTACAACCCCTCCACCAAACAAAGCAAATGGATCAGGCAAGGGGTGCAAGAGGAAGGATTGACCATCAGGAGTTACAATCCGATTGGTAATACGGTGATGATACATTCCCAATTCGAAAACCTATCTCACCAGGTTCGATTGAATGAATACGCCCAGCCAACCGCGGCCAGCGTACCCAAGGTCGCCCCGACCCCGCCCAGTGCCACCCAGCCCACCACTGCTACCACCGCAACCAGCGCAGAGACGGCCTCCCAGGCAAATCGGACCGTCGACACCAGCAGGCCTTCACGTCGCAACCTGGAAATTTTGAGAGAACGTCGGCAGGCCCTGGCCGATCAACTGCGCCAACAATCTACCCCGGGTTCCCGGTCATCCAACGCGTCCAACCGCTAATTCCCTACACCATCCATGGTCAGCGCCACATTCGATCCGCTTCAGTTGATGGGCAGCCTTTCCGAGGAGGAACGGGCCCAGGTTTTGGCCTCTCACCGCAAGGAGCGCCTACAATTGATGGCCCAACTTGCCGGCTGCGATCTGGAGGAGGGGCTTTCGCGGGTGTCGCGTGAATCGGGCTACTCCATAGAGGAGAGGCCGCAATTCAACCCGGAACAGGTTCGGGAGATGCCGGTCCGCATTATCCACGAATACCATTGCCTACCCATGGGGAGTGACGGAAACCAGTGGATTCTTGGAACCGTCTGGCCACCGGACGGCCTGATGGATGATTGGATTTTTGCCACCATTGGCCGGGAAGTTACCTGGAAACTGGTACACCCCGAGTTGGCCAACCGGTTCATCACCGATTTTTTCGGGGTGGGTTCCGAGAGTTTCGAGGGGGAGGAAGCCGAGCTTTTGGAAAACCAGGTGGAGGTGGAGGAAGAAGATGAAGATGCCGCCATTATCCGGTTTGTGAATGAAATCATTCATCAAGCCGTCCAGGATTCGGCCACCGATATCCACATCGAGCCTCAGGCCGAAGTCCTGCGCATCCGCTACCGCGTGGATGGAGGCCTCGTATCCATACCCGTTCCCGATAACCTCCGACGCTATCAGGATGCCGTAATTTCCCGCATGAAAATTATGGCCAAGCTCAATATTTCAGAACGCAGGCGCCCGCAGGATGGTAGGATCAACTACAAGTCGGCCGACAGTGAACTCGATATTCGCCTCTCCACCGTGCCAACCCTTCACGGTGAAAGTGTCAGTTTGCGCCTTTTGAACAAAAAATCCAAACCGCTCACTTTTGTTGAATTAGGGCTTCCCGAGGAAGACCGGGCCGTTGTCGATGAGGTTCTGGGATTGCCCCATGGCATCGTGTTGGTGACCGGCCCGACCGGGGCGGGAAAATCCACTTCCCTCAACGCATTTATCCGGGAGGTCAACTCCTCGGACAAACGGGTCATCACCATTGAAGATCCGGTGGAATACGAAGTGGAGGGCGTCAATCAGATTCAGGTCAACAACGAAATCGACTTCGGGTTTCCCCAAGCCTTGCGTCACGTCCTGCGGCAGGATCCCGATATTATCATGGTGGGAGAGATGAGGGATACGGAGACCGCCGAAATCGGTATCCAGGCTTCTCTTACCGGGCACCTAGTCTTCAGCACCCTTCATACCAACGATGCCCCCGGGGCTTTGACCCGTCTGATCGATATGGGCATCGAACCCTTTCTCATCGCCTCGGCCATTGAAATGGTAATTGCCCAACGCCTGGTGCGAAAGCTGTGCGCAGCCTGCGCCCAACCTTATCCCGCCGCCCGAGAGGAACTCCTGGAAACCGTGCGCAGCCTGCGCCTGCATCCCTCCAGGGCCGAAGGGGTGACCAGTCTGCTCCGCCCCCAAGGCTGCAGCCAGTGCCGCAATACCGGGTATTCGGGGCGTATCGGGGTTTTCGAAATTCTCCGGGTTGACGACAACCTGCACGACTTGATTGTGGACCGCGCCTCCTCCCGCGAAATTCGGCGCAAAGCGTCCCGGCACGGAATGAAAGCCCTGGAGGATTCCGCCTGGAAACTGGTGCGGAAGGGGACGACCTCCCTGGAAGAGATCTTCCGTGTCATTGAACTGGATGGTTCTTCAGAAAATTCCCAATCCCGGTCGCTGGATGACTGAATTCTCCTATTCGGCGCGGGATGCTGCCGGAACTCAGGTATCCAGCCAGTTGACCGCGGCCGACCGCAAAGAAGCTCTAAGAATAATTCGCAGTCGCGGCTTGACCCCCATAAAGGTTTCCGAGGGCTCCTCTCCGAGCGATAAAGGCAAAAAAGGGGGACATTCCATCTCGGCCAGAATAAAATCCCGCCGTAAGTCGCCCAAAACCGTAAAAGTCGGTCGGCGTCATGTATTGCCCTTCCTGAAAAATTTTCAGGAGTTGTATAAAAGCGGGCTTCCCATTGCCGAGGCTCTTCGCATTCTGCACAATCGCATCAAGGACCCGGCCCAGCACACCATCAACAAACGCCTGCTCAGAAGCGTGCAGGAGGGCCGTTCCTTTTCCGATGCCCTGGCCGAATTTGGTCCTGTTATTGAGCCTTCCACCATAAATTTGATCGGGGCAGGGGAGGTGACGGGCAGTCTTCACGAGGTGTTGGGACGGCTCATTCAATATAGGGAAAACCAACGCGAAATGCGCTCCAAGGTGGTCACTTCCCTGGTCTATCCCGGTATCATTCTCCTGGTCGCCTTCGGGGTCGTCCTGTTTTTCCTTTTCGGCCTCATGCCTCGGTTGCAGAGCCTCTTCGATTCCCTGGGAGGACAATTGCCCTTTATTACCCAAGCCCTGATCGGCACGGCCGATTTTCTCCTCTTTTACGGTCCCTTTCTTCTGGCCGGTTTCGGGGTTATATTGGTCGGTACTTGGCAGTGGTATAAAACGAGTCGAGGGCGCCTGCTGCTGGACCGTTTCTTTTTGCGTCTTCCCCTGGTTGGCAACATGATCATTTTTGCCGAAACCACCCGCATAACCCAGACCCTCGGACTCCTGCTGGAAAATGGAGTTACCACGGTGGAATCCTTCAAGTTGACCGAACGCACCATTGGAAACGCCGCCGTGGCTCTTGCCTTCAAGGACGTGCGACAAAAAGTATTGGAAGGGGTGGCGGTTTCCAAGGCATTGGAGAGCATGGCCCTGATGCCGGACATCATGATCGATTTGATTTCGGTGGGGGAAAATACCGGCAACCTGGTGCCCAGTTTTTATGAAGTCTCCAAAATTTTTCAGAAGAAACTCGCCCTGGGGTTGTCCGCCCTGAGCGGGGTCATTTCCCTGGGAGCGCTGTTTTTCGCCTTTTTATTTGTGGCCTTGGTGGTATTCGGCATCGTCTCCGCCGTCTTTTCCGTGAGTTCCAGCCTGGGACAATAACTCCTTTTGCTATAGATGCCTTTTTTTTCGAAGAATAAAGGTGGATTCGAGAGTTCGCTCAAGAAGCGGATTGTAGCCGATGACATCACCCGCCTGCGGTTGAAATACGATTTGTGGTATCAGTCCTTCGATCGGCAGGAAGGTAACAAGGTCTGGCTGGATGACCGCGAACTGTTGATGCTGTCAAGCAACGATTACCTCGGACTGGCCTATGATCCGAGGGTCAGGGAAGCGGCGCGAGATGCCTTGATGGAATGGGGCACCAGTTCAACCGGATCCCGGATTTCCAACGGAAGCCGCCGCTACCACGCGGAATTGGAAGAACAATTGGCCGAATTTCTGGGCAAGGAGGCCTGCCATATCCATTCGGCCGGATACCTCTCCTGTCTGGCCTCCGCCTCCGCCTTTGTGGGCAAGGGCGATGTCATACTGGTCGATCGCAATGTGCATTCCAGTTTGTGGGATGGAATTCGCCTGTCCATGGCATCGATAGAAAGATTCTTCCATAACGACCCGGAGGATTTGCAAAATGTGTTGTCTTACGTGGACGCGCATCGCAAGAAGATGCTGGTCGTCGAAGGGGTCTACTCCATGGAAGGCCACCTCAGTCCGTTGCCAAAATGGGTGAAAATCGCTTCCGAACACGATTGCTTCATCCTGTTGGACGACGCCCATGGGTTCGGGGTCATGGGGGAACAAGGCCGGGGTACGGCTCATCATTTCGGTGTGGAGGATCATATCGACGTCATTTGCGGGAGTTTTTCAAAGTCTCTGGCCAGCACGGGTGGATTTATTGCGGCGGATCGCTCCGTCATCGAGTATCTGAGAACCTATTCCAAACAAACCATATTCAGCGCTGCCTTGAGCCCCTCCCAAGCCGCCGCCGCGGCCAAGGCGCTGGAAATTCAACGGCAGGAGCCGGAGCATTTGCGGCGCTTATGGAAAAATACCCGCCGTTATCTGGATTTCCTGGAAAATTTGAAGCTCGACTACTGGCAAAGCCAGACCCCCGCTGTCCCCATCCTGGTCGGGGGCAAGGAAAAGGCCTATTTTTTTCAAAAACGGCTCATGGAGAAGGGGGTCTATGCAAATCTGGTCCTTCCCCCAGCTGTTCCACCGGGCAAGGACCTCATCCGCACGGCCATTTCAGCCAGCTTTACGGCAGAGGACATGGACCGCATAGAGGACGCCATCGCCCATGCCGCCAAGGGGCGGTGAGGCGCCGTTGGCGCCAATGAGGAGGGAGAAAGGCACAAAGGCACAAAGGATGAGACATGCGGGTTAGTTACTGAGATGCTGAGTGAGGAAGGGATAATGGCTAAAGGAAGAAGGCTGAATGGAAATTGGATCCACCAAGGGAATAAATAATGAAGGAAGAAGGGTTATTCATCCTGATCTTGATCTTGATCTTGATCGAAAATGAAACATGGATGAACAGGATGAACGCAGATTGAAAGAAAGGAGGGGGGGGACTTTCCTGTCCCCCAAAGACTATTATGAAAGGTGAAGTTGGAATCGGAATTATCGGATTGGGAAACATGGGGCAGTTCTACGCCCGGGCGCTTCTGGAGGGGCAAGTTCCCGGCCTGAATCTGGCTGCGGTATGTGATGTGGAGGAGGAGCGCACGGCCCGCTTTGAAGCGGTTGAGAGGTTTACCGATCCGCACAGGATGTTTCAGTCGAATGGGGTAGACGCGGTGCATATTGCCACCCCTCACTTTTTCCATACCACCCTTGGTATCGCAGCTTTGGAGGCAGGCTTGCACGTGTTGGTCGATAAACCGATTTCCGTGCACAAGGCCGATTGCGAGCGCCTCATCGCCGCCCATGAGAATGAGAACCAGGTCTTTGCCGCCATGCTCAACCAACGAACCGATCCTCGTTTTCAGAAACTCAAAAGCCTGATTGAGACGGGCCAACTGGGTCGAATAAACCGCATTCAATGGACGGTGACGGATTGGTTTCGTACCGAAGCCTACTACGCCTCAGGGGCTTGGCGCGCCACCTGGAAGGGAGAAGGAGGCGGGGTGCTTCTCAATCAGTGTCCCCATCAATTGGATTTGTGGCAGTGGTTGTTCGGCATGCCGGTGGAAATCTTTGCCCAATGCGACCTGGGCCGCTTTCACGATATCGAAGTGGAGGATGCGGTCACCGCCCTCCTGCGCTACGAGAACGGAACTACCGGGGTCTTCATATCCACTACCGGGGAAGCGCCCGGGGTCAACCGATTGGAGATTGCGGCCGAGCGCGGCCTGGTCGTGCTGGAAGGGGATTCCATTCGCTGGACCCGCAATGAAACCGAGTCGTGGATTTTTTCCAAGGAATGCCCTCAGGGGTTTGGCAAGGTTCCCACCTGGGAGGTGGAAATACCAGTCGAAGGAAGGGGGTCCCAGCACATGGGTGTGTTCAAGAATTTTTCCGATGCGATTCGAGGAGAGGCCGAACTCCTTTTCCCGGCCGCGGATGGCATCTACTCGGTGGAACTGGCCAATGCCATTCTCTTCTCCGGTCTCAACCACCAGCCCATCGCCCTGCCCCTCGATTCAGCCGCCTACGAAGGCATGCTCAAGGAGTTGATCGAAACATCGACCCATGAAAAGAAAGTGATCGAGACCACGGTCGAGACGGACATGACCTCGTCGTTTTAAACGGTCCGAGTAGAGTCAGGGTCTATGATTTCGCGTATGAAGACCTCTGCCGTCACGATAGGAATCTCCTCCCACTGCCCCAACTCGAGTAAGTGTCGATCGCCTGAAACGATGTTCACGACCTTCTGCGTTTGCGTCGCCGCACACTCCGAATTTCCGTTTCGACATCCCGTTTCTTAAGTTCATGCCTCTCGTTGAGGCGGTCACCGAGGCGAAATACGTCCTC
>JAABVD010000053.1 GCA_014529615.1 Opitutia bacterium | reverse complement strand
TTCACTATTGTTATCATCGAGGACCCGCATAGGGAACGGTTTCCAGCGTCAACATACCTGACCAAATTTGGAGAAGCGGCGAGCCTCATTACATTATGGAATACACCGGGCTTGCCAAACAAAATAGCGCGCAATCTAATGGCTTCGGTAGGTTATGGCCTCAGGTTTATCAGTTTTAGCCCGTATATCTCCTTTCCGAATCAGGATGGTCATCGGGCCACCCTTTTCTATTCTCCCAAAGGGCTGCCTTTGGGGCGCCCTGGGGCTGCTCCTGGCCTTTTCCACAGTCTCGCCCCTTACTGCGAAGACCCTCGCTCAGATAAAACTGGAGGAAATTCAGGAGAAACAGAACCGCCTGATGCAGGCTTACCGTGAGGAAATCAATCCGAGCGATAAGGAATCCCTGGAGTTCCGATTGATTGCCATTCACACCGAGTATGCCGCCCTGCTGGCGAAAAATCCGGAAAATCCGGCTGTAATTGCCGCCTATGGCCTGTATTTGGCCCAGATCGATAAGGGGGATGATGCGCTAAGAATGCTGCTCAAGGCAGATTCCCTCGATCCCACCATACCGCAGGTTAAGAACCAGTTGGGAAATTACATGATCGAGCAAGCCAACTTCCAACTCGCTTTGCCCTATTACCTCGAAGCCATCCGCTTCGCTCCCAGGGAACCGCTCTATCACTACCAACTGGCCAACCTGCTCTATTATTTCAGGGAGGAATTTGTGCAGTATGAAATTCTGTCCAAGGAAACCGTGGAAGACCAGATGTTCAGGGCCTTCAAAAGCGCGGCCGAGTTGGCTCCCGATAACATGGCTTACCAATATCGTTATGCCGAAGCATTTTACGATCACCCCTTTGCCGACCTGAAGGAGGCCCTGTCGGTATGGGATGGCCTCTTCCACCGCGTTCAGGACGAGCGGGATAAACAAATTATCCTCCTGCAACAGGCCAATTGCCACCTCAAGCTCGGGCATCCGGAGGAAGCCTCTCTTTTGCTCGATCGGGTCAATGATCCTTACCTGGACACCAATAAGGTGAAGTTGTTAAAGGAAATTGAGGAAAGGGGCTTCAGCCCTTCACAAGGAGGTTAAGGGGTCCATGGGCTTTGGGTCCTCCCCGTCCTCTTCCTCGTCTGCTGCTTCGGGACCTTCGACCTTATCCTTCTCCGCCTCCATTTCACCGGTCTCTTCATCCATCTCCCGGATAATGGAAGATCGGTCGTCTCGGGCGATAGCGGGTTGTTCCGCATCGAGCAAAGACTGACTTCCCCCGCTTCCCGGCCTGGAAATCGCCCAATTCCCCCCTCCGGCCAGTGAGAGATAAAGAAACAACGCCCCGTAGAGAGCTTGGAATTGGAAATACAAATGGTTTTCCTGGGCCGGCCAGGAAAAACTCCCGACAATCAGGAACAGCAAAAGCGCCAGGGCCGTGATCCGGGTCCAGAAGCCGATGAGCACGAGAACCCCGATAAACAATATGGCACAGCCGATAAACACCTGAACGATATCGGCCGAACCGATCTTAAAAACCCCGAGGGTTTTCAGAATAATGTCCGACCGGCCAGCCAGCTCCCGTGCGGCAAAAAAGGTGGTGAGGGCTCCGGTGACCAAGCGAAGGAGGAACAGACCCAGATTATGGAAGAATAAAAACAAAACACCTACAGATTAAGAAATCCCGCCCCCTTTGGAAAGACCAAAGGTCACCCTTCTATGGCCGGGCGGCCTGCAACAGAACATCATCCATTTCATAGTTTGCATAGACGTTTTGGACGTCCTCCAGATCTTCCAGGACATCGATAAGCCGCAGTATTTTTTGGGCTTCCTCCCTACCGGTCACCGGCACCAGATTTTGCGGTATGTAGGCGATCTCAGAGGAATCCGGCTCGATGGCGGCATCCTCCAAGGCGTGGCTCACCTTCTCGTATTCCGAAATGGGGCAACGCACCTCAAAATGATCCTCTCCGTCCAATAAATCATCGGCCCCGGCATCCAGAACCACTTCCATCAGGGTATCCTCGGTGGTCTTCTCCGCCGCAATGGTGAATTGCCCCATGCGTTCAAAATTAAAGGCCACGGCTCCCGGCCCTCCCAGGTTCCCGCCGCTCTTGGAAAGGGTGCTGCGCACCTCACTGACGCTTCGATTGGTATTGTCCGTAGCGACTTCAATCATCAAGGCCACTCCTCCCGGGGCATAGCCCTCATAAGTGACCTCTTCGATCACCACCCCCGGCAGTTCCCCGGTCCCCTTTTTGATGGCCCGTTGCACATTGTGGTTGGGCATGTTGGCCGCTTTGGCTTTCTGCAGAACGGTGCGAAGCCTTGGATTCAGGGTGGGATCACCACCCCCGGCCCGGGCCGCCAGGATCAACTCCTTGCTGATGACTGAGAAGATCTTTCCCCGTTTGGCATCCACGGCAGCCTTATGCCGCCTGGTCGTTGCCCATTTACTGTGACCTGACACGAGAAATTAGGTTATGTGCGTTTGGATTTACGTTTCGATTTCTTGCGAATCAGAGGGTTGTCCTGCCGGATTGCGCCAGATTTTGCTTTCCGGTCCTGGGCAATTTCCTCCGGATCCTTTCTTCGGTTGGTAATGGTTTGTTGCAGTATGGTCATCAGATTCTGCACTGTCCAGTAGAGGCAGAGCCCGGAACTGAAATTGTAGAGCATTACGACCATCATTACGGGCATGAATTTGAATATGGCCTGTTGTTGGGCCGAAGCGGCTGTGGGGGTCATGCGCATCTGGTAAAACATGGTGACCCCCATCAGGATGGGAAGCAGGTTGAAATACTGGCCCATAAGGGGTAGGTTTATCCCCCAGGAGAAGAGCTTTTCCGGTTGGGAAAGGTCGGCAATCCAGAGGAATTCGGCAAAACGAAGTTCCGAGGAGGTCCGCAGCATGTAAAAGAACCCAATGAAGATCGGGATTTGGATCAGCATGGGCAAACAACCCCCCAAGGGGTTTACCTTATGCTTCCGATACAACTTCATCATCTCCTCATTCCTTCGCTTGGGATCGTCCTTGTAACGCTCCTGCATCTCTTTCATCGGGCCCTGGATCTTCTGCATCTTTTTGGCCGATCGGGCGGAAATCTGGGTCAAAGGCCAGAAGAGGATCTTTAGTGAGATGGTGATAAGGATTATGGCGACACCCCAATTGGGTATGAACTGGTGAATCACTTTCATGCCCAGGAGCAAGACCTTGCTGATGGCGCCGAACCAGCCGAATTGCATGACCTTTTCCTGGTTGCGGTCCATTTTCTGCAGCCGGAATATCTCTTTGGGTCCGACGTAAAATTCCATGCCGCGGCTGACCCGTTCGTTGGGGCCCAGGCCCGATAGCTCAAAGTGGGCATCCCCTTCCAACGCCACCACGGGCTCTCCCTTCTCATTTCTGAAGTCAAGGGAGCGCGGCGTCACGGTGACCCCGATGCCCTGCTCATCGGGAGTCAGAATGGCTGTAAAAAATTGGTTCTTCAAACTCGCCCAACTGAACCTCGAATTTTCCGTGAGGTAGGGGGGAGGATTACGATTTCCGCCAAAGCCGAGAAATCCGTCAGAGCGAATAAACTTGGACGAGGCGATGAATTCCTCGTCCCCATCCTCGTAATAACCCACATTGAGAAAGCCCCCCAAGAAAGTGCCGCCACCCAGCAAGGCGGGTTCGAGCCGGCCCAAGTGAAGCTTGTAATTGCTCAACAACAGGGAATTGGAAGTGGTATTGACAAAATCGACCGCGTGCCGGATCGAATACAATTCCTCTTCCTCGGGGTTGGTATTGATCCAGAATTTTTTTCGCACCAGCAATCCGTTCGATTCGAGTCGCTCGAAGTGTATTTCCCGGTCGCTTTGGTAGGTTTTGCTGAAGGAACTGTCAAAGCGGCTGCGGTTCACCGAAACCCCCAGCATCGGTTGGGCGCCATAGTGATTGAAGAGAAAGGGAAAGTCCGAATCCTTGTCCGCCTCATAAGCCTTCATGGCCACTTTCTTGATGCCGCCGCCATGGTTGGTGAAGACGACTTCAATCAGGTCATTCTCCAGGTAGTAAAGGGATTCCGGGGCGGCGTCGGTTTCAGCGATTTCCGTGGAGGGTTCGACCAATGCCTCGGGTCCCTGGCCGAATTGTTCAGGACCCTGGGATATTTGAGGAGGGGTGGATTCCGGCCCCACTGGGGGAGGGGAATCGGATGAGGGCGCGGGCCCGGCCGGTGGTGGCTGCCGTTGCTGATTCCAGTTCATAACGGGAATCAGGGCAAATGCGGCTACAAGAAAAAGGATGCCGATTAACGTGTTCTTCTTATCCATGAATCTTTACGAGGAACAACAGGTCTGGTCGAGCCGGGAGTCCCGCCGCGAGGGGCTGGACTGGTTTGTGGTGGCAGGTATTACGGGGTCGAATCCTCCGCCGTTAAAGGGATGGCACTTTAAAAGGCGGACCAAGCTGTAAAAGCCCCCCCTGAGGAAGCCGTGCACTTTTATGCTTTCAATGGCGTAATCCGAGCAGGACGGGAAAAACCGGCAACACCCTCCCGGACAAAAAATTGCGTTTTGAATCGGCCGGAGGACCGTCTGATAAACCCGGAGGCATCCGATCGCGATCCGGCGGGGCGCTTTTGCTAGCCCGCATGTCTCACAAAATTCGTAGCGAGCGAACGAAGAACGAGTGCTGGTGTGGGCTTTGCGCCGATGAGCGGATGAAGCTGGGTCGACACCCTGCAAAGTCGCGAATCCAGCGAAGTCCGCACCAGCGCCGATATTTCGGAGCGCAGTAGAAAATTTGTGAGAAATGCGGGCTAGGTGTTCTGGAATGAAAGCTCTCATGGTGGGGTTAACTTCTGGTTCAGATACTGACAGGCTTGGGTAAACCTTTTTTCCAGCTCCCGAAATGTAAAGTCCGTAAATTTAGGCCGTACCACCAGAACGCAGTCGCAGTTATCCGGGAGTTCGTGCTGGTGCATGCGGAAAAGTTCGCGGCATAGGCGCTTGCAACGGTTGCGGTCCACCGCCTTACCCACCCGCCGGGAAGCGACAATACCCAACCTCCGGACCGGTTTGCCCTCCCCCACCCCACTCGGAATGTAAATGGAAAAAATAAAAGGGGGGCTGCGAAAGGGGCGGCCAAATTTTCGGACGACATCGAATTCCCGGGCCCGACGCAATCGTTGCCGCGCCGTAAATCGATAGCGCATCCGGCTCAACAAGGGGGTTAGGCGGACAGGCGTTTCCTACCCTTGCGACGTCGCGCGGCGATTATCTTGCGCCCCCCGCTGGTGGACATGCGCTTGCGAAACCCGAATTTACGGGCGCGTCGAGTAAATCAAAAAACGACTCATACGCTAGATCCGACCCAACGCTTGTCAAGTTTCCACCCCGCCAAAGTTGCTGCAGCCAATATTTTTCTAAAAAATTTGCTTGATCCAATCGGCAAATCCGGCACTTTTCCGTTTTCTTTCGTCGTCCCGTTCGTCTAGTCAGGTCTAGGACACAGGGTTTTCATCCCTGCAACAGGGGTTCGAATCCCCTACGGGACGCCAAATTTACTGTGGGCGTGGATCCGTATCTCTCACAATCCTATCCAAAGACGTACTTTTCCAGGTAATCGTTGTGGAACTTGCCGGTGGGATCGAGCTGGGCGGCCAGTTGACGGAATTCAGGCAGCTTGGGATAGCGGGCCCGTAATACCTCGGGCCCCATCGTAGTGAGTTTTCCCCAGTGGGGGCGGGCGCCGAGGGGCGCCAATTTTTCCTCGACAAGGGTTAACACGGCTTGAACCCTGAGCCAGTCCTTGATCCAGGTAAAGTGGAATGCCACCTGGTTCTCCCCATAGGCGGAGCTCATCCACAAATCGTCACCCTTGACCGTGCGAATCTCGGAAATCTGCAGGACCTCGGCCAATTCTCGTCGCAAACCGTGGAGTTCGCCAATCACGGCAACGGCATGCTTGCGGGCAACGAAAAACTCCGACTGCAGCTCCGCCGCGGTACTGGGCCGGAATTCCATCAGAAAATGCGGCAAGCGTCTGAACCAAGGCCCAACTACACCCATTTGAGGTGTGGAGACTTCGGCATCGTAATTTACAATCGGGTGAACGTGCCGGGCGGCCCTTTGCGCTCCGAACAGTTCCGTCGGCGCTTTGAATGCCTTACCTGAAACCTTGTGCTTGAGCCAGATGGTGGTCAAACCCGGGTCCTGTTGCCAATCGGTAAAGACAGAAACGGAATAAGCCGATGAAAAGATGGCATCGAAGTTGGCCTGAAGCTGGTCCGGAGACAGGCCGATGTAGACGTACTGCCGCACATCGAAGGCGGGAAGGATGTCGAGTGTCACGTGAGTGATCAGACCCAATGCGCCAAGATGCACCACGGCGCCTTCAAAATTTGGATCACCGCGGTTTAATCGAGTGAGTTCCCCTTCCGCTGTGACCCATTCGAGCCCCCTGACCTGGGTTGCCAGGTTCCCGTTGCCATCCCCGCTTCCATGCGTCGCGGTGGCAATGGATCCTCCCACCTGGATATGGGGCAAGGAGGCGAGGTTGTGTAGCGCAAACCCAGCCTTATGCAAGCGTTCGGCAAGGTCGCCGTACTTCATGCCGGCTCCCACGGAGACGGTGCGATTTTTTGTGTCCAACTCGATTAATTGATTGAACTGCGAGGTGCCGATCATATCGGCTTCCGTGTCCGCGATGCGACTGAACGAATGCCTGCCGCCCAGGGCTTTGACGCGGCGGCTCCGGCGTACCAATTTCCTTAGTTCATCAATGGTTTCCGGTTGGTGAAAGCGAGCTGCCCCGTAGGTAAAACTCTCGGCCCAGTTCTTCCCGGCAACTCCCTGAGATGGGTCGGCCAGGACTTGGCCTGACAAGCTCCCATAGGAAACAAGGCTTGCAGCGGTGGCCGATTTGATGAATTGGCGTCGAGACACGGGCGAAGGCTTCATGAGTTGAACGGGTTGAGAGACCAAAGAAAGATTTTCCTGGTCGATAATTGTCCATGGAAGCGCACAGGAAAAGACAAAATGTAACTACTCAGGTATCCAAAGCCTAACCTGCATTTCTCACAAATTTTCATGCGATGGTGATTGAAAGAACTGTANGTAAAGCCCCTCCTACAGTTTCGTGATACGATATAAACATTCATGCGGACGATTGCTCAAGATACCTGAGTAGTTACGACAAAATGAGAATTGCCCCGGCTGTCGTGCCAGGCGGAGCCGAGGTTTCAGCCCAGATCATCTTAATGAAATCTCCTGACCGTCTGGCCTGTGATAGGTTATTCATCGCTCAAGGGAAGAACCTATCTGGATTAATGCCCCTGTTCAGGAGGGAGAATTTCCTTGCCCTTTAAGTATACGTATTAAGGGTAACCCTTGTTATGGGCAATATAACCCTCTCAGTCGATAAGGAAGTAATCAAGAAAGTGAGGCGTATTGCACTGGAAAAGGACACCACCCTTACTGCCTTGGTGCGCGATTATTTGAATCAAATGGCGGATTCGGTTGACGCTCGCCAATTGCAGGATGCAAATGCGCTCCGCAAAAACTTTCGCAAACTGAGTCGACCCATGGGTAAACGGGACTGGATGCGTGACGACCTCTATGAGTGAACCTCTATTTTTTGATACGAACATTGTTTTTTATGCATTCGACAGCTCGGAACACGAGAAACAGCCCATTGCCCAGGATTTGATCGCCAATGCCATAGCCACAGGATCGGGCTGGATTTCGGTTCAAGTCCTCGGAGAGTTCTTTCATGTAACAGTGGTTCGAAAACAACTGATGACCTCTGAAGAAGCAGAAAAAGTAATTCTCAGCTTGTACGCTTTAAACATAGTAGATCTGGATCGTGCTTTGGTTCGAACGGCCATCTCCATGCACCGGAAATTTCAAACCAGTTATTGGGATAGCCTGATTCTGGCATCAGCGAATCGCTGCAAATGTGGAAAACTCATCTCCGAGGACTTCACCCACAACCGGGACTATAACGGGGTAACGGTTACCAATCCGTTTCTTCGGGCCTGACCATCTGCTTCAGGGACAACTCCCCGAGCTACAGTTCGGTGTACTTGTCCGCCCTGCCCTTTGCCTTTTCCACCGGATATTTTTGCGCGTTGGTCCGCATTTTTTCCCCAATGACGGTGGCGACGTCGAGGTCGGCAATATTGGCAAATTCCAGGGAGAAAATGAGAATATCGGCCAGTTCTCTTTCGATTTCCTTTCGCTTGGCCGGATGGGTTAACGCATCGAATGATCCGGGCCCATCCTTCCAGAGGAAGTGTTCCATCAATTCGGCCGCTTCCGCCGCGATGGCCATGGACAAATTCTTCGGAGTGTGAAATTGCTCCCAATCGCGCTCCTTGGCAAAAGCTCTTATCTGAAGTTTCAGTTCCTGAAGCGGGGTTTGGGAATCTTTGCGGGAGGGCATTAAATTATTTTGGCTGGGGGAAGAAATAACATTGAAATATAAGTGAAACTATGTTCACTAATGGGAAAATTTTATTGAATCGGCACTTTAAACTGACCCGGCCCTTTCACCTTAGACCAACCTGAAACATTTTTTCCACCCCGAATTATGGCAAGAGCAGCAAAACCAAAAACCAATTTCGGCAACGATAGAAAGAAGAATATCGAACTCGCCATGACCGCGATCAACCGGCAGTTCGGACCAAACGCCATCATGCGCTTGGGGGAATCTCCCAGGTTGGATGTGGCCAGTATTTCCACCGGATCGATTGCCATCGACCTTTGCCTGGGGATTGGCGGGCTGCCCAGGGGTAGAGTGGTTGAGGTTTTCGGCCCGGAATCATCGGGGAAAACCACCTTATGCCTTGCCGTCATCGCAGAGGCGCAAAAACAGGGCGGCACGGCCGCCTTTATTGACGTGGAACACGCCCTCGACCCGAAATATGCGCGGGTTTTGGGAGTCAATCTGAATGAATTGATGATTTCTCAACCCGAGAGCGGAGAGGATGCGCTCAATATTACCGAGACCTTGATCCGTTCAGGAGCGATCGACGTGGTGGTGCTCGACTCGGTTGCAGCCCTGGTTTCCCGTGCCGAACTGGACGGCCAAATGGGCGACGCCACGGTGGGGTTGCAGGCCCGAATGATGAGCCAGGCCATGCGCAAACTTACCGCAGCCATCAACAAAAGCAGATGCATTTGTGTTTTTACCAATCAGATTCGGGAGAAAATCGGGGTAATGTTCGGGAATCCGGAAACCACTCCCGGAGGCCGGGCCTTAAAGTTTTTTGCCTCGGTCAGGATGGATATTCGCCGCATCGGTCAAATCAAGGATCCCAGCGGCAAGGTGATCGGGAATCGAACCCGCCTGAAAATTGTCAAAAACAAAGTGGCTCCGCCCTTCACGCAATGCGAATTCGACATCATGTACAATGAGGGCATTTCCAAGATCGGTTCCCTGCTCGATTTGGCCGTAGAGCACAAAATCCTCGTAAAAAGAGGGGCGTGGGTATCCTATGAGGGGGACTTGATCGGCCAAGGCCGTGAGGCCGCCAAACAGTACCTATCGGAGCATCCCAAGCTTCAGGAGGAATTGACCAACGCCATTTTCAAGAAAGTAAACCTCAAACGGGGAAATAGTATTGCATCCGGCAAAGGTGGTGAGGATGAAGGTTAGTCAACCTTTATCTCATGGCTAAACAGGATACCTTTGTCGCCCTATCCACACCGCACGGCGAGTCAGCCTTGGGATTGATCCGTTGCAGCGGGAATGCCTGCCGGGAATTGGTAGAAAATATTTTTGGGATTCCGGCCCCTGTTCCACGATTTGCCTACTACAGGGACTTCATCAACCTCAGGGGTGATTTTCTGGACAGTGTGGTATTCACTTTCTTCGAAAAGGATCGATCTTACACGGGAGATCCCATGCTGGAAATTTCCTGCCATGGAAATCCCTTTATTCTTCAGCGCATCCTGGGGGACTTGTTGGAACGGGGTTGCCGACAGGCTGCTCCGGGAGAGTTTACCCAAACGGCTTTTTTAAACGGGAAAATGGACCTGAGTCAGGCCGAAGCTGTCATCGATTTGATTCGGGCCCGGACCGACCTCGCCTTCAAAGCAGCCGCCCAACAACTCCAGGGAAGTTTAAAACGTCGCATCGATGACCTTACCAACCGTTTACTGCAGATAATGGCGGAGGTTGAGGCCTACATCGATTTCCCGGAAGAGGACCTGCCCTCGGAGGAGGATCACACTCCGGAAAAACAATTAATCGACATGCTGCTAGAGATCGGCGACCTCGCTGACACTTCCAGGACCGGGATTTTTCTGCGAGAAGGTGTCAAAGCCGCCATTATCGGACCAACCAATGTGGGGAAAAGCAGTATTCTAAACCGCTTATTGGGTGAATCGCGGGTTATCGTGAGCGAAACACCCGGAACCACCCGCGATTACGTGGAGGCATCCTTCTTTATCGAACCCTATCGCATCCGGATATTGGATACAGCCGGTTTGCGCGATACGGACGACCCCATTGAAAAAGCGGGCATTGCCAAAACAGTGGAACAAATGTCCTCCTGTGATTTGGTTCTTTTGACGATGGATGCTTCCCAACCTCCTCCTCAATTTCCCCATTGGATCACAGATCTGCTATCCGAGAAGAATACTCTTATCATATTGAATAAGAATGACTTACAAATTTATCCGTCAACGCATACAGGATGGCCCGGATTCAGAAGTGTCTCCACTTCAGCCCTCACGGGCGATGGAATTGGTCGACTGAAATCGACCCTTCTCGAAATGGTAGGCGACCCTAAGGTTTCGACCAAAGGAGATGTCGTGGCGGTCAGTGCAAGGCATCACGAAGCCTTGGAAGGGGCATCGGAACAATTGAACCAGGCCAGAAGATTGCTTAGCAAATCTGAACCCGCCGAACTTGTGGCGAGCCACCTCCGGGACGGATTGGGACACTTGGAAGCCATCGTGGGGAAAGTTGACAATGAGCGTGTATTGGACAAGTTGTTCGCTTCCTTTTGTATCGGCAAGTAAATGAAGATCAGCGGAAAGCGGCCCTTTGATGTCATCGTATGCGGCGCCGGTCATGCCGGGGTCGAAGCGGCTTTGGCTTCCGCCCGCATGGGCGCGAACACCTTGTTGATTAGCGGGAACATTGATACCATTGGCCAAATGAGCTGCAACCCGGCGGTGGGGGGTCAGGCCAAGGGCCATATCGTAAGGGAAATTGACGCACTGGGGGGTGAAATGGCTGTAAATGCCGATTTTACGGGCATTCAGTTCCGACTCCTCAATGCTTCCAAGGGGCAATCCGTTCAAGCCCCAAGGGTCCAATCAGACAAAAAAGCCTATCAATTCCGGCTCAAGCACACCATCGAACACCAAAAGAACCTCGTTTTATTCCAGGCTACCGTGACAGGCCTCATTTTTCACGGTGAACGGGTCATAGGTTGCAAGACCAATCTGGGTGTTGAATTCAGGGGAACGTGCCTCGTGGTAACGACCGGTACCTTTCTCAGGGCTTTGACTCACGTCGGACAGAAAAAAAACAGGGGAGGGCGCATGGGAGATTTCAGCTCGGAAAGCCTTTCTTCGAGTTTTTTGGAGGCAGGAATTGAATTGGCTCGGCTGAAAACGGGAACCCCACCCCGCATCTTGGGCAGGTCCATTGATTTTTCGAGGCTCGAGGAGCAACCCGGGGATGCTGAACCTACCCTATTTGGGTTTTACGACACTCGGGATGATGAGGAGATGTTCCACGTGGAACATTTTGCCGAAAAGAAAATCGGTTGGAAACCGGGAAAGGAGCAGGTTTCCTGCTGGATTACCTACACCGGCGAAAAAACCCGGGAAATTATCCGGAACAACCTCCACCTGTCGCCCCTGTACTCGGGCGCGATTGAAGGAGTTGGTCCCCGTTACTGCCCCAGTATTGAAGACAAAATTGTCAAATTCAGTCATAAGGACCATCATAGGCTTTTCCTCGAACCGGAAGGAAGGAATACAAATGAATATTATATCAACGGGTTATCCACCAGTTTGCCCTTTCCGGTTCAGGAGGAAATCATGGAATCCATCCCAGGCCTGGAGAACGCACAGTTGATGCGCCCGGCTTACGCAGTGGAGTATGACTTCGCCCCTCCCACCCAATTGTTTCCTTCACTGCAATCCAAAATGGTGGAGAATCTATTCTTTGCCGGTCAGATCAATGGTACCTCGGGTTATGAAGAAGCGGCCGGGCAGGGCTTGATGGCAGGAATTAATGCGGCCAGGAAGAGCAGTGGGGATCCCTTTCTGGTCCTGGGGAGGCACGAGTCCTATATCGGGGTTCTCATCGATGATCTGGTCACGAAAGGAACCTCGGAACCCTATCGAATGTTTACAAGCCGGGCCGAGCATCGGTTATTACTCAATCATGGCAGCGCCGAACTAAGGTTGTCTCGCCATGCCAATAAGGCGGGAACTATTTCTTCAAGCCGTTGGTTGAAAATAAGTTACAAAATTAATGCTGTCGACAAATGGATAAAATTTCTGGAAGAGAGTAAAGGGGTTGGAGGAACGTTGGCTGATGGCATCAGACGAGGACAAAGCGAAGACGGCCTTCCCGCGGAATTTTTGTCGGAAAGCGCTTCGATCCGGGAGCAGGCGTTGTATCAGATCCGTTACCGCGGGTATTTGCAACGGGAATTGAAGCTGATTGAGAGAATGGCCTCGGCCGAACAGGTCGCTTTGCCCGTGGGTTTAAACTACCGGAATATACGTGGGCTCAGAAAGGAGAGCGCCCTGAAATTAAACGCCATTCGGCCCATTACCTTGGGGCAGGCCAGGCGGATCAGTGGGGTCAACCCATCCGATATCAGTATTCTTCTGGTCCTGTTGAGAGCTGGAAAGTTGCGCTGAACCCAGGATTTGTGTTGCTTTCATCTCGATTCTGCAGTTCTAAGTTCTATGTGGAACGCATTGCTTTGGAATGGAAGAAAACAAACAGAAGATCCTGGTTGTTGACGATGAGGAGGATATAACGGACTTGGTTCGTTATCATCTCGAATCAGAAGGGTTTGTGGTAGAAACCATCAATGATCCCAACCATATTTTAGGGGTGGGCAGGGATTTTGAACCGGATCTTTTTATTCTGGATATTTTGATGCCGGGCCTCAATGGAATCCAGATCTGCCGAATGATTCGCGCCGATAAAAGGTTCAAGCACGTTCCGGTGGTTTTTCTCACGGCCAAGGCAGAGAGCGAGGACCGCATTTTGGGCCTGGAAACGGGAGGGGACGACTATATTTGTAAGCCATTCAGCATCAAGGAGTTGGTATTGCGCATAAAGGCTGTTCTAAAACGCTCTCGATTCAACCCTGCGGATCAACCGAAAGGGCCTCTAAAGGTGCGGAATGTGCTCATCGATGAAGAACAATATCAGCTCCAGGTCGATGGCGACCCGGTAGAATTGACCGCAACTGAGTTCAAGTTGCTCAAATTGATGGTCGAACGAAAGGGCAGGGTGCAAACCCGGGAACATTTGCTGCAGGAAGTGTGGAACTACGAAGGCGACACTGAGACGCGAACCGTTGATACCCACATTCGACGCCTTCGGGAAAAGCTGGGAGCCCAGGCAAATATCATCCAAACGGTCAGGGGAGTTGGATACAGGGTAGTAGGCAAGTAAGGGGATGGATGTCTTCCTGATCGTACTGTTACTCGTTCTGCTGCTTGTCTACCTCCGACAGTACCTGCTCTACCGCAATTTCGTAAAGAATCTGGCCGAATCCCTCGAAGCCAGGCAACGTTACCTCTCCGCAAAGGGCCCTATCCTGCTGGGTTCGAAGCATGTGCTCCGGTTGACCAACATCATCAATCGGATGATCGAAGAGAACTCGCAATTGCGGCAATCGCGGGCCAGCCATTTGGAGCAATTGGAGGCCATTCTGGCCAATATGTTGGAAGGAGCGCTCATACTGGATGAACGCAACCGGATCATTTTGGCCAATAATGCCCTACGCAATTCATTTTCCAACTGGATCAAGGATTCTGAGATCGAGGGCCAGCGTTTGGAGGTTCTCTTCACCAGTTCGGATCTTCTGACCACGGTAAATCTGATCAAGCGAGGCGAAGCGCCCCAATCCAGTGAAATCGAGCTGATGCAGGCCGATGAAAGCAGATGGGTTCGCGTATCAGGGGCTTATTTGGGAAAGGACAATCCGGAATCGGACGACTTGACCTTGCTCATTTTCTTTGAAATCACCCGTCAAAAGGAACTGGAATCGGCCAGCCGGGAATTTGTCGCCAATGTATCCCATGAGCTGAGAACCCCCCTCACCATCATCAAGGGCTATGTGGATACCCTCAACCAGGACTTCGAATTGATGCCGGATGGCCGTAAGTTGAAGTTTATCAAAAAGTTAAGGAAAAACGTCGAACGCATATATAACCTCCTGATGGACCTTTTGTCATTGACGAAAATCGAGTCGACCGAAACGGGCCACAACTGGACAAAAGTTCACCTGAACGCGCTGGTCAGGGAGGTGCTGGCCAATCTGACGGACAGGTTGGAAGGACATGGAATGACCCTCAACCTGGAATTGCCCGATTCTGAAATAGAGGTTTGGGCGGATGAGAGCAAACTGGGCCAAGTCCTGGAGAATCTGGTGGACAATGCGATCAAATATACCCCGGAAAATTCTACCTTGGCCATTGGAACGCGGCGTGATAACCGGGAAGCGACGGTATGGGTGGAAGATAATGGCTTTGGGATCCCCGAAACGGATCTCCCGCGAATATTTGAGCGATTTTATCGGGTTGACAAAGGACGGTCCCGGGAAAAGGGAGGGACGGGCTTGGGCCTGAGTATTGTCAAACGCATCATTGCTCTCCATCGGGGCAGCGTAAAGGGAGAGAACGTCGAGGGCGGGGGGCTTCGCATTACTTTCAAATTACCGTTGAGGTAAAGCATGGCTACGCGCCTTTTTCTTCATTCGACCGACCCCGAGCTGACCGCTCGCATGGATCCGAAAGTCCGCCGGCTGATCGAACAGCGGCAGCGAACCTTGAAAAAAGCGCTCCAATCCCGCCTGAAACGGGCGCGAACCATTACTTTGGAAATAGGGTGTGGTCACGGGCATTTTTTAACGGCCTATGCCGAGCGTTTTCCCGAGGAGTTTTGCATCGGTATCGACGTCAACAGGCGCCGGATCGACCGGGCCGTCATCAAAGCGGAAAGGTCCCGGGCCAAAAACCTTTGGTTTCTTTATGCGGAGGCCATGGAGTTTTTGAAATTCCTGCCACGGACGGTAAAACTGGGGAAAATCTGGATTTTATATCCGGACCCTTGGCCCAAAAAAAGGCATTTTAAAAATCGCATCATTCAGGCGGAATTTCTCGGGGCTTTGGCGGACGCATGCCGGAGGTCAGCCAAACTGCACATAAAATCGGACCAAGCCGAATTTATGGAATGGACCAGAGACCTGCTTCTGGCCTCGGATGAATGGCGCCTCAGTCGGAGGCAAGCCTTTCCCGAGTTGGCCACCACCGTGTTTCAAACCCTGACCCGGGGGAAGGCATTCGCGGTTACGGCAAGACTAGAACCAATGGAAAAGGCTGATAATCAAAAATTGCCCACACACTGCGATGATTAGGGTCATGGTCACGGCAAAGGAAAAGCTGCTGAAGGCCAATCGCCTCATTTGCAGGCTGGTGGGCTCGATCTTGACCGGGGCTTCCGACCGCACCCGGGTCGAACGCCATTGCCTGAGCTTCCGGCTCTTGTAAAGTGAATCCGTAGTATCGGTAGGCTTCGGCATGAACTCGGGATGCTGACGGGTTTATCGGCGTTCCATTTGGGATTTATGAGCCCTTTTTCGGTCTATTCGGTTATTTTTTGAGGATTGGCCATTTATTTTTCAAATGATGGTTGACCCTGTTTCCACGTTTCATCAATCAAATTAACTTTTTAATCGGCTGACCTGGTTTTCAGGCATGGTATACCTATCCCATTTGTCCAAAAAACACGCTGCCCCATTGGGCTTGGCAGTGGCGGGATGCATTTGGGCCCAGCCACAGGCAAGCGCCGCGCTCAGTCCGAGAGCATCCGAGGTTACCACGGTTCTCGGGCTTCCCGTGACCAACTCCATGATTACGAGCTGGGTGTTTTCCATCCTTATCATCGTCCTGATCAGGGCCCTGGTAAAACGACCCAAACTGGTCCCGACGACGGGGCAGTATCTGGTTGAAACACTGGTCGAGGGCGTCCGGAACCTCATTAAGCCCATTGTGGGAAAGCGATTGCTCAAGCCGACCTTCCCGCTCTTGGTCGGGTTGTTCACCTTCATTCTCATGCATAATTGGAGTGGGCTTTTCCCCGGGGTGGGGACGATTGGCTACGTGGACGAGCAGGGCCAATTCCAGTCCTACATTCGCCCGGGCAACGCCGACTTGAATATGACCCTGGCCCTGGCCGTCATCCATTTTGCCGCCTGGCTCTATTTCGTGCTTCGCTATGCCGGTCCAAGAGTCTTGATTTACGACCTTTTCGGCAATAAGGCCGACAAAAAGGAACTCCCCACCGCCCTGTTTTATCTATTGACGGCCATATTCCTCTTTGTGGGGGTCATCGAAGTCATCTCGATCCTTTTTCGAAATGTCTCCTTGCCCTTTCGTTTATACGGAAATGTCTTTGGCGGAGAAAACTTGCTCTACAGCATGACCAACCTCATGGGTTGGATAGTTCCCGTTCCCTTTTATTTCCTGGAACTGCTCATCGGATTTGTCCAGGCGCTCGTTTTTGTCATGCTGGTTTCGGTGTACATCGGACTCATCTGTAATCACGATTCGGAGGAGCATGCCCATTAATTATTTTTTGGCCCATACCGAGCTTGACGGAAGAGGACGGTGTAAGGGTGGCCGGAACAACTGTTAACCTTAAATTCAAAAGAAAATGATAGAAATACTAGCTCAAATGACCGGAAGCATACAGGGAGGATTGGGATGTCTGGGAGCCGCCATCGGAGTCGGTCTCGTCGGCGCCAAAGCTGCCGAGAGCGTTGGCCGCAATCCGGGCGCCTCGGGAAAGATTCTGGTACAGGCCATTATCGGTATGGCGTTGGCTGAGGCCGTGGCCTTCTATGCTCTGTTCCTATAAATTTAATCCTGGCCGCCGCGTTACCGGCGCCCACGACCTTTCCGCTTGTTTTTCATGATCGAGAACGCCCTTATTCTAGCTGCCGCGGAAGCGGCGGGGAGCCAGGAATCGGCCAACCAAATCCTGCATATATTTGACTTTTTCGGGTTGGATATACGCTTTCTCGTCGCGCAGATCGTCAATTTTGGTATCGTAGCCATCCTGCTTTACAAATTTGCCTATAAGCCGGTGTTGGCGACCATCGAAGAACGCCAGAAGAAAATCTCGGATGGGCTTCAATACGCCGAGGAAATGAAAGCCAAGCTGGCCGACGCGGAAAAAGCGCATGCCGCAACGCTCCAGAAGGCACAGCAGGAAGCCCAAACAATTCTAGGGGAGGCGCGTGAAACCGCCAAATTGTATCTGGATAAGCAAACCGAGGCAGCCGCTGGTAAGAGCGAGGAAATAATTGCCAAGGCCAAGGAAGCCATTGATCTGGAGCGCAACAAAATGCTGACTGAGGTCCGTGGAGAAGTTGTCCGCCTGGTCATCGACACCACCTCCAAGGTTTTAACCAAGGATTTGTCCGAAGATGAAAAGTCTCGCTTCAGCAAATCTGCCGCCGAGGAACTCGCCACGGTAAATTCTTGACGTGCAAACGGAAAAAAAGCTGCAGAAGTTTGCCAAGGGATTGGCTGCACTATCCCTGGAAGAGGGGGTTGTTTCGGCTGAAAAGGTTGAGGCCGTTTTGCGGGCGCTGAATAAACGTCCTCCCCTCCGGCTCAAAACGATTCTGAAACACTACCTTTACTATATAAAAAAGGAGATCGACCGAAGCAGAGCGATAATCGAATACGCCGGCGCTCCGGATGACTCCAGCATCGCAACCATCCACAAGAGCCTGACGGAAACCTATCGGAGAAACCTGACCCTGGAATCGCGGGAAAATTCATCCCTTATTGCCGGTTTCCGCATCGCCGTGGGGGATGATCTTTACGACGCCTCCGTAACGGGCCGTCTCGCCAACCTGTCAAAGTCCGTCCGGTAAAGGGA
>JAABVD010000052.1 GCA_014529615.1 Opitutia bacterium | reverse complement strand
TCACCCTTGACTGTGCACATAATGAACATAATATGTGCACAATGAAAAATCTCACTTTACGTATTGATGAAGCCATCCTGGCGAAGGCCCGTATCATCACTGCCCAACGCGCCACTTCGGTCAACGCGCTTATCCGGGAGTATCTGAGTGACCTCGTCCGGCAGCAATCGCGTCAGGAAATTGCCCGCAAGGAACTCTCCGCCCTTTGTCGCGAATCCACCGCTATGATAGGGCATCGCAATTGGACACGAGACGATCTCCATGACCGCTGACTGCCTCATCGACACTAATGTGCTGGTCTACGCAGTGGACGCATCGCCGGGTTATTCTTCCAAGAAGCAAATTGCCATGCAACTGATCGAAACAACGGACTTCGGATTGTCGGCACAGGTTTTTCAGGAGTTTTATGTCACTGTGACGGGCAAGCTGAGGGTGCCCCTCTCGCCGGAAAGGGCCATGCAGTTCCTCGACCGTTTTCATGCCTTCCCCATGGTTATGACCGACTTCGGGCTCATCACCGAAGGAATACGCAATTCCATAAAATTCCAAACCTCTTACTGGGATGGCGCCATCATCGCCGCGGCGGAAAGATTGAGAGCCAAAACCCTGTATTCGGAAGACTTCAGCCACGGGCAGCGTTATGGCTCCGTTCGAATGGTGAATCCCTTCATCTCCACATCCGGGTCATAATATTTCATGGGATGGTGATTGAGAGAACTGTTGGAGCGGATTCCAAATCTTGTCAAAGCCCAGACCTTCGTAGTCCTTTGTATTGGCGGTGGCGAATTCCTTTACCCCAAAGGCAATTAGGGTGAGAGCGGTTCGTGCATCGAAAAGGCGGCGGCGCGCGAATTCCCGATTGGAAGCCAGGGTCCAAAGCTCTTCATGAATAACGCGGCTTTGGGGGGGAAATCCGACTATTTTCCAGAGGGGGTGCCCGCGGTAGGTCCGGATCACTTCAGAGGCTTCGCGGGGAGTTAAAGGATTGTGCAAAACCACGGGATTACGCAGTAAAACATAAAACTCGCAGAAGACAAACTCACTCAGGACGATGTCCTCCCGCTCGGTCAGGCTTTTCAGATAAGCTTCCGCTGCCGCTTGTTGTGGGCAATCGGCATTAAACGCGTAAAAGAGGAGATTGGCATCGATTGAGAGCATTTAAGGAAGACGGGACTCCATATCCTCAAGGGCCAAACGGTGCATTTCCTCGGCGCTCAGATCTTTCCAACCCATATGCCGAAGGGGAGGGGGAGTCCAGTCTTGTGCCTTCATTGCCTGGCCCGGATATATCTCAAGCATGTGTTCGCCACCACGGCGAAGGGTCTCTGCCAGAGACCACTCCTTGCGCTTGGCCAGACGCTTCAGATCGTGGTAGAGATCGTCCGGTATCTGAATTTGCGTTTTAATCATACCTGAAATTTACATATCCACTAAATTGATGTCAAACAGTGAAAAGTGGCTGAAAAATTACGATGTATCCAAGGATAACGCCCTTGTTGCCCTATCGGTTCGACCCACTCGCGCCAAGTTGAAGGGTTGAGCGGTTTAACTTGACCAGGTCATCTGACCAGGTAAGGTACGGGAATGAAGACGATAATGATCTCAGACTTCAAGGCTCGTTGCATTTCCATCTTAAAGGAAGCTCAGCGGAAGCATGAACCGGTCCTCATTACGCGGCGAGGTCATCCCCTGGCCAGGATCGAGCCGGTTTACGACAATCCTCCTCCCCGCAAGTTTGGCCTCCTGAAGCACCGCATGCGTATTAAAGGGGATATCGTCCAGGCCGACTTTGACTCCGAATGGGAATCTTCCTCATGAGTCTATTGTTAGATACACATGTTTGGATATGGTCTCAGGTGGAACCACATCGGATCGGCCCGAAAGCGATGCGCCGTTTGGAAAAAGCGGGGGAACGTTTATTTGTTGCCACCATTTCATCTTTGGAAATTGCCCGCCTCGTTCAGGTTGGATTACTGGAGCTGAACGGAGACCTGGAAGCATGGATCGAGGATTCGATCGAAGCGTTGCAGGGCAGTTCGATTGGGCTATCGCACCAGGCAGCCATCGGGGCTTACCGATTGCCGGGAAGCTTTCACAAAGATCCCGCCGATAGAGTTTTGGTGGCTATTGCCCGGGAACACCAACTAACCTTGGTGACCGCAGATGAACGGATCCTGAATTATAGACATGTCAAGGCCCTGAAAGCCACAAGCTAGCCCGCATTTCTCAAAAAATTCGTCGCGAGCGAACGAAGATCGAGTGCTGGGGTGAACTTCGGGCAGAGGTGCGGATGAAGCTGGGTCGACACCCTGCAAAGACGCGAATCAAGCGAAATCCGCACCAGTGCCGATATTTCGGAGCGCAGTAGAAAATTTGTGAGAAATGCGGGCTAGTGTGGCGTCCCGGAAATTTACTCGCACACCCCTTGCGACTGGATGCCTGCAGTCCAGGTGTTGGCATGTTTCCTAAAAGAGATTTGACTTCAGCATTCCGACTCCCAAATTAAACTAGTATTTCAACTAGTTCGAAATGAAACGAAAAGTGGGGATCTTTGACGCGAAAACAAAGTTTTCGGAGTTGGTGGGGCAAGTGTGCTCTTCCGGGCAAACGGTTACGGTTACCAATCGGGGAAAACCCGTCGTCGATATAGCGCCGGCTCGTTGCGGCATTGGTTATCCCATGTCGCGGGAACAAGCGTTTCGGGAAATCGCCAGGCTCCGGGCGGAAATTCCTCCGGTAAGCAAAGCTGAAATTCGTGAACTGATCGAAGAGGGCCGCGGCTGATGCCCCATTGTATCATCGATGCCAGCATAACACTGGCATGGATTTTTGACGAAGATGGACGAGGAGAGGTATTGGATAAACTCCTTCGGCCTCTGAACTTGGCGGCGCCTTGGCTTTGGCGCCTCGAAGTCGCCAACGCCATACTGGTTCGGGAACGTCGAAAAGACCTTACGCAAGTCCAAGGAATGCAATACCTTCAAGCCTTGGAATCGCTTGAGATCGAAGTGCTGGACGAACCGGTCAATCGCAGCCTTTCCCAACTGGCCCAATTGGCACGCCCTCACCAACTAAGTGCGTATGATGCCGTCTATCTCGACCTTGCCGTTAGCCTGAATCTGCCCCTTTTCACAGATGATAGAAACCTTCAGCATGCTTGCAATCGAGCCGGGGTAGAGTTGATCTCTCCCCCATAATCCAGGATTGGCTGCTTAATATTCCTCCGAATGGGATTCTCCGGGCGGAACTCGCCCGAAAACACTTGGAAACACTGGCTGAGAGGGACCCTCATCGCGATGGTGCGGGCCCAAGCCACGAACGAGATCTGGTGGCCCCACCTGTTGGATCGGGCCGTGGGCGCCCAATATGGAGTGGATCCCCTGGCTTTCGCGGTTCATGCCGAATACATCAACCGGCCAAGCACGGTCATTGTAGATCCGGAAGGCATCGTGCGCTTTGCCTACTACGGAACCTCTGGGGAGACCGCCCCAAGATCAAGATTGAGGGCTCTCTGCGGTTGATCCTCTCCTTCTCAGCATCTCCGCACCTCAGAATCTCAGAAACTCTCTCCCCATTCCTAATTCCTGAATCGCACCCTTGGCCACTTCTCCATCCGTGCTAATCAGTGAAATCCGTGGTTATTCCCTCTCCCTCCCTCTGTGCAATCTGCGGTTAATCTCTAATTCCTTTTTGTAAAAGCGGAGCGCAGCAGGGCCAGGCTTTTGGGGATGGCGGTGCGGTAGTCCTCCATGCCTTCGAATTCCAGGGAGACCCAGCCACGGTAATCGTGGGCGCGCAGCATTTGCGCGATTCTCGGGTAGTCCATATCCAGGGTGTACCACTGTCCGCCGCCATAGTAGGTTTTGGCCTGCACGAAGTAGGCGTGTGGAGCCAATTCCTCCAGTTGCTCGTAGCGCCTTTCCAGGAAGTTTCCGGTATCGAGAGTGACCCGCATCCAGGGTGAATCGATAGCCTGGACGATGCGGAGCACGCCCCGTGCGGTCAGGCCGAGCCCCCAGTGGTTTTCCAAACCCAGGACTACTCCATGCTTTTCCGCCGCCGGAAGGCACTTTTCAAAAGCCTCGATGACCCAGGGGAAGGCGTCCTCTTCGGTGTAGCCATCCAAGGGAGGCTCGATCCCCTTGTTGGCCATCAATTCATCGAAACTGTCGGAGGTACCCCAACGGCCCGTGTTCACCCGCATGGTGGGTATGCCCAGACGGGCGCAGAGCTCGATCTGCCCGATGGTCAGGTCGACGTTTCTCTGCCGCTTATCCCGGTCCGGCGAGACGAATCCCTGATGGGTGGACATGGCGCAGAGGGGCAGACCCAGACGAAAGGCATGCCGCTTGAGGGATTGCAAGTAGGCGTTGCTGAGCAGGTCGCTTTGCTCAAATTGATAGAGAAGCAACTCCACCCCGTCGAAGCCGTAGTCGCTGGCGATATCGATGCAGCGGTGCAGGTCGCGCAGATCATCGTTGCGAAAGCGCCACAGCGAATAAGTGGAGAGGGCGATGGGGTTGCCGCGTGGCCCATCCCCAGCGGAGGGAGCGGCATTCCCCAGTGTGGCCAATCCCGCCACAGGCAGCCCTGCCAGGGAGGTTTGAAGAAAGGTTCTACGGTTCATTAGGAGTGAAAATAAATTTTTAACCAGCGCCTACCAGGGAGAATTTATTCATTGGTGGTAACTACTCAGGTATCGTAAGCATTCGTCCGCTTGGATGTTTTATTGATAACATATTGCGAAACTGTAGGAGGAGTTTTATGCTGGAACAGCCAGATAGAATGTTAACTCATTTTCTGAAGGCCAATCTAGAATGATCTCTCTCCCTCTTCTCCTCTCAGCACCTCCAAATGAACTAGCCACAGAGGACTCAAAGAACACAGAGATTTGGAAATAATAATAGTGTGCTTTTGCGCCTTTTGTGGTTTTTGTGGTTAATTCCTCTCCTTTTCCCCAATTCCTTGATACCACGCGAAGCAATCGCGGCGTAAAGCCGCTCCTACAACTTAAAACCATTATGTGTCGTTTGTTGGACCGACTGATTATGAAAACAAAATTCAAATTTACCAAGCAAAGCCTCTTGGCGCTCTTTTTCTTGCTGGGCCTTACCCTGCTCCAGGCAACCGGTCAAAATGAAGAACGGCCTCAGGTCCTGATCATCGGCGATTCCATTTCCCTGGGTTATACGCCCGTCTTGCAGGGCATGCTCTACGGCGAAGTGGATATACGTCGGCCCCTCAACGATGGGGGTGGGTGGATAAACTGCGAGGGAACCAAGCGGGGCGCGCAAATGATCGATGAATGGCTGGCATTGGGCGATTTCGACCTCATCCATTTCAACTTCGGTTTGCATGACCTGAAGCACGTGCATCCGGATACGGGTCGCAACAGCACCGACCCGGCCCATCCGCAACAGTCGGATATCACTCAATACGAAGCCAATCTCAAGGTCATCGTGCGCAAATTGAAAACCAGTGGGGCCAAGCTTATTTTCGCCAACACCACCCCTTATCCGGATAAGCCGGGAGGTCCGCTTCGGCGAGCGGATCAGCCGGCCAAGTATAACGGGGTGGCAGTGAAAATCATGGAGGAGAATGGCATTCCCATAAACGACCTGCACGCCTTTGTCCTACCCAGAATGGAAGAATTGCTTCTACCAAACAACGTTCACTTCCGGCCGTCCGCCAATCTCGAGTTGGCCGAAAGGGTGGCCGAGCACATCCGGAAGGCCCTGGATGGCTGACCGCATCTGGACGAGAAGAGGAGAAATAGCCACAACAGGCACAAAACCACACATTTTCTCATTCCTAAAGGAGGGAGGACATTCCTGTCCGCCGTTGCCTTCATAAAACGGGTTGCCTGCCTGTGCGTCACCGCACGCAGACAGGGAAAACCCGCTCTCCTTTCCCATCCGCGTCCCGACGCCATATAGCTTTGGAACGCATGGTGTAATCCCCCCCATTCCTAATAATCCGCGGCCTACCTCCTCCTCGGGCTGGGAAAAGCTTGTATCCTAAAGCCGATTATTCCCCATCCATCCAGGTTTGATTTTGAACCTTGACAGAACCTGATTCGGTCTATTGGGTCGTCGACTTTTTCTCCAATTGGAATGGCAGGAATCATCGGATTCCCATGCCGGCATCATCAAAGAATTAAACAAACTCATGAACATGTTCTTACTAAACGACCAGAAAACAAGTGTTTCACATTTCCCGGCATTGGCTCGCAAACCGGCCCTATTGTGCATCGGCTTAATGACCTGCGGTGGTTTAACCCTTTTGGGTCAAGAGGAAGACGACGAAAATGTCGTCACCCTGGAAACATTTGAAATTTACGGAGACTCGGCTGCCGCTTCCGTGGCCAAACAAAGAAACTCCGATATCATCGGTTCCTACCTGAGTTCGGACGCTCTCAGTGAACTTCCGGATGACGACCTGGGTGAAGCCCTTTCTCGCCTGGCCGGTATCAACGTGATCGGAGGCCAGGGCAATTCCGAAGCTATTGTCACCATTCGCGGAGCAGCCGGTCAGTATAACACCATTCGGATCAACGGTGCCGCTCCTTCCAATGCACGGGTGGGGGACCTCGGGGGAAGTAACCGCCAAAACTTCATTTCGCGTGAATTCGACCTGAATCAAATCCCGGCTGAAATGGTTTCCGGAGTCGAGGTGATCAAGAGTATCACGGCCGAGTATCCGGGGGATTCCATCGGTGGCGCCGTCAACGTGGAAACTGCCAATGCCTTCGATCTGGGTCGCAGAATTACCCGTTACAAACTGGAATCCCGTCAACGGGACCAAGGCGACCTCGGGGGATGGGGCGCCAATATTGTCCACGGTGATATCATGGACCTTTTCGGCGGTGAGAATAACTTTGGCATGTTGTTCAATCTCAATTTCGTCGATGAGGAGCTGGTGGGTTGGTCTACCCAGAACCGGTATTTCGACGAATCCAACAGATTTGCCGGCCCGGGCGATGAGGAGGAAAGTTTTCTTCAACAGGTCAACCTCGCCGAAAATCCTGACGCCTCCATTACGATTTGGGACCGCTTTGATCCCAACGAGGTGCGCACGGATAAATCCCAGCTAACCTTTAATGCCAGCTTTGATTTTATTTTGAACGACCGAACCTCCCTCTATTTCCGGCCTTGGTACCAGGAAATTCAGGATGTCCGCAATTCCATGGCTGTACGGCTTGACCGTGGGGAAAGGGCTTTTCGCGGCAACTACTGGTTCATGGATGATGCCGGCAATCCCTTGGGAGAATGGGAAGATTCCGATGGGGACGGAGTCCTGGGCAGCGAGGGCGATACCTTCAACCGCGCCAAGGATGGCAGCGGGAACCTGATCGTGACGCCGAATTGGGAAGCCAGCGGTGACGGCCGGATTCAACGCATCGTGAACGAATTAAGCCTTGATCGGAGCACCTACAACTTGGATTTCGGCGGTGAAACCACACTCGATAACGGCTTGCTGGAGTACCGCCTCTATTATTCCAACGATCATTATCAAACCAACCGTCGCCAGTGGCGTTTCCAACGACAGGACCGCGATTTTGGCAAATTCATACGGATTCAGGTTTCCGACGGTTCCACTCCATTGCCGGAATTCTCCATGTTTGAGATTACCGAGAGGCGCGGACATGTTCCGACCAACAACAAGGAAAATATTTTCGCCAGCGGCGAAATCGGCACCGATGGTTCCCCCCGCTTTCGTTACCAGAACCTGACAGAAGAAATATTCCTGGCTAATATCGATTATGAAACCGAAGCCACCGACTTCCTGACCTTCAAGACCGGGGTGCGACTACGTTCTGCCAAGCGTGATAATGCCACAACCCACCTGTTTTTTGCCCCAGGTGAAACAAACGACGGTGTGTTTCGACCGATCACCCGGCTGACCAACACGCTCGACGAAATAGTCGGGGGCAGCCCGACCAGTCAGTTCACCCTTTGGGATGGAAAGTATTCCGATGCCCTCGGGCCTTTTGTAACGGCCGATCAACTTTGGAACTATTTTTACACCGATTACGCGGCAAATCCGGACGAGTGGGGATTTACCCAATCCCATATTTATGACACTGCCGATACCGCTCTTTTGAAAGAAGACGTCCTGGCCGGTTACATGCAGGGAACTTTCCGTTGGGATAATTTCACCCTGGTGGCCGGGGGGCGTGTGGAAAACACCTTTCTGGACACTACATGGAAACCATCCAACTTCATCGTGGATGGGAGCAATATCCCGGGCTTGAGCAATTCCCAACGCAATGTCTTGAGAACTCTCGTGGATGAAGGCCTGCAAGGAATTGGTATTACCAACACGGAGGGTCCTTTCAACTTCGGGGAAATTCTCGACGACATCAACGAAACCAATTCCTATGCGAATTTCCTGCCCAGCGCGGTTCTTACCTACCGGGCCGGGGACAGTGGTCACGTATTCCGTTTCGCCTGGACCAATACCCTGACCCGCCCCGATTACCGCGACCTGGTCCCCTTTGATTTCTCCCTGGCTCGCCAGAAATTCGGCGCCGCGGGGGTAACCAATTATACCGCCACCGGAAGACAGGATGATTTTTACGTGGGGAACCCCGACCTGAATGAGCAAACCTCCGAGAACTTTGACCTCGCCTGGGAATTCTACTTCGGGAAAAATCAACGCAACGCCATTACGGTTACCTTATTTAAAAAGAGTCTGGTAGACTTCCTGGCCCCTTACACCTATAGCCAAGAGGTAGAGGTTCTGGTAGATCCCAACGATCCCAGCTTGGGTTTTGAAACGGAAACGGGAACAAACGAATTTGTTACCAATACCTCGTCTCGAAATCTGGAAGGTTTTGAAATTACCGGTTACTTCCACTTCGAGGATCTGTTTCCATCCCTGACCTTCCTACACGATTTCAGCCTCATTCCCAACTACGCCAGGATCACGGGAAACCAGACCGACCCTATCTATGATGTAGATGAATTGGCCAATGGCAATTTTGTGCGGATTGGAGAAAATTATATCGATAGCCTGACCAATCAGGCGGAGGAAGTATACAACCTGCAGTTGATTTGGGAACGCGGCCGTTTCAATACGCGCATGTCCTACAATTACATCTCCCAATTGCAGTTGGACCAATCCACCGCCGCCATAACCAACCTCACCTACGGGCCCGCCCAGGAAAACGTTAATTTGTCGGTGCAATACAGACTTTTCGCCAACAACGATTTCCGGGTATTTTTTGAAGGCAACAACCTGACGGACGAACCAAACGACCAACGTTTCATCGGAAGTGTTCCCGGTCTTTTTATGACTTCCTACTCCACCATTGGTCGGCGTTACGTCTTCGGAGTTCGCGGGTCATTCTAGCCCGCATATCGCATGAGACTCTAAACCTAGACAATTGGGGTTACTTCCCGCTTGCCGGTTCCTCCCTTTCCCTTGACTCCCAATAAAGTAAAGCCAGTTTTACTTTATGCTTACAAAAGTATCGAGCAAAGGGCAAACGGTTATTCCGGCTGCTATTCGGGAAATGGCCCGGATTCGGCCTGGAGACGAGTTGGAAGTGGGTTGCAGCAATGGCCTATTGTAATGCGCAAGCGCAGGTCCCTGACCGCTGCCAGGGTCAGGAAATTGCTCAAAGCCGGCTATGCTCTCCCCCAACTCAGGGAAGAAGATGAACTTGCCGTGGAGGAGGCTGTGGCTCGTATCCGTCAACGCGGGACGGAATGAACGTAGTGCTGGACACCAACGTGGTCGTCAGCGCTTGTTATTGGAAAGGCGCCAAGAAGGGGAGAAGGAATGGACCACGGATTATCCAAATCCTCCCTTTACCCCTTACATCTTCTGCAACTTGTCCTGCCATTGCCTATGGGCGAAGCGGCATCCGCTGTCAATTGCTGAAACGCATATCCTCGGTGTTGCCGCCGCTCAGAATGTAAGCCACCAAGTCGAAAATCTCCTCTTTTTCCAGAAGGTTCAAAAGGCCTGGAGGCATGGGTGAAACCGGTGACGGGTCAATGCTCTTTATCCCTTTGCGGTCCAACCCGATTCTCTGGTCGGGATTGGCCAGGTCGGTGTTGATCCGGATCGTGTCCTTGTTCAGGTTTACAATGATTCCATAATAGGTTTGGCCTTCGAGTTGGGTCACCTGAACAGGTACGAACTGTTCGTTGATTTCCTTGCTGGGGTTTATAATTTGATCGAGCAAGTCTCGGGGTGAATAACGGTAGCCGGCCGAGGTCAGGTCCGGGCCGTTGGCGCCGCCTTCGTTGTTGAACCGGTGACAGGAGAAGCAGGCGGTTGCAGCGAACATTTTACGGCCACGATCAAAGTCCCTTCCCCTCATGTGGTCCCCTACCCCGGATAGATCATCCACCTTCCAATTGGTATAGGTTGTTCGTCCCGCCAATGCGGCCGTGGCGGCTTCCAGGGGCGATTTTGCTTCGGCCTTTCGCATGAGGATTTCTCTCAGATCGATTTTTTCCTGCTCGGAAAGCGTGGCCACTGCATCGGCCCGGATACGGGTCATGAACTGGACAAAACTGGCGCCTCCGCGATAGTTGGCCGCTTTGAGAAACCACTCGAAATAGTCGGTGCGCAAGGCGTGGGTCCAACCATTCCGCAACATGCGCAGCGAACGGGCATACTCCATTTGTTCTTCCTGCGTGATAGCGGCCTTTAAAAGACCGATAGCCTTCTCGGCCACGCCGGGCGCCTGCAGGTATACCAGGGCCTCGCAAAGCAGGCGATTTGATTCCTGGGTCCGGGCCGGAAAATGGGGATCGAGTTGGTTGATGATTTTGCCAACCAGATCATCCTCGGGGCGCCCGAACCGGTTCAGGGTAACGTGATAAGTGCGCACCAGGGCTTGGCCGTTGCGTTCGGACAGGGATCCATAGTCGATCTCCGCCAGCGCCGATAAAATGCGGTCCCGCTGCATTGAGTTTACCGGCGGGTCGGATTCTTCGCGGTGGAACGGATCGATTCCCCACACCCGGGCGAGGGTCAACAAGGACTGAATCTTGTGGCCGTGACGCTTTTCGCGAAATGCCCTGTCGCTCCACCTGCTTGGCGGTTGGCTTTCCAGAGCGGCCCGGGCCGCGTTTCGGATGAAGGGATCATCATGGACCAAATTATCCCAAGCCATAGGGAGGGCCTCGTTCCCGGTGCTGCC
>JAABVD010000374.1 GCA_014529615.1 Opitutia bacterium | reverse complement strand
CCAGTTGTTCGCTGCCGTCCACAATAGCCACCCTGTCCACCGCCTCCCGCGCCGTCCGGGCCGCGGCGTATCCGGCGCTGCCGCCTCCCACCACCAGAAAGTCAAAATGGTTGTCGTTCATATATCGTAAATATTTGGAACTGCTCTCATAAATACACCCCGACACCCATTTCAACTAGGAAGATTTTGTGCAAAGCCATTCTTTGTGGAGCCCTGACCGCGAAAAGGGAATGGGGAAAGGCACAAAGGCACAGAGTGGGGAAGCGCCCAAGGGCGCGAATTAGGAATTAGGAATTAGGAATTAGGAATTGGGAGGGAGAAAGGCAGGGAGAATAAACTACGGATGGGCACAGATGGGGATGTTAACCGCAGATGGCGCAGGTCAACGCAGATGAGCATGAATGTAGGAGCGGGTTTACCCCGCGATGGGTTAAAAAAGGGACAGGCTAAAGGAAATTAATTTTTTCAGAGACCAAGGATGGGCACAATAAGCTGTAGGAGCGGGTTTATCCCGCGATTGCTGTGGTCATGATTCTCTCTGTGGCAGTCGCTGGAATCATTGAAGGAAAACCCCGCTCTTGCAGCTCGCCTGCAATCGCATTACAACGAAGCGGCTGGACTTCGGTCGCTCCGCGCCCTGAGTTCAACCCAACCAACGAAGGTCGGCTAAATAATGGCAGGTGAGAGCCAGAATCGACCCAGTCGAAAATTACATTCATTTGCCATTGACCTCGATGTCTTTAATGTCACGCGTCTGTGCTCTCAAACGATGAATGGCCGCTCTGGCCTGGGGCACGGCGGCGATGCTGATGTTCCTGGCGGGACTGATGGGGATCTCGCAACCTGCCTCGGCCGCCGATGGCAGGTTCGTCAATCTCTCGACCCGCGCCTTAGTGAAAACGGGAGAGGAGGTCATGATCGGGGGGTTCATCATCGAAGATGGCGCCCGGCAAGTTCTCATCCAGGCACGTGGCCCGGAACTGGTAAATGACGGCATTTCCAATGTCCTGGCCGATCCGGTTCTCACCGTCATCCAAACGAGCGAGGGCGACCCTCCTCGCACTGTGCTCGATCCTCCCATCGAACTCATGGTCAACGACAATTGGGAGGACAGTCAGGGACAATTGATATCCGACCTCTGGGGAGGCAGTCCACCTCTGACGGCCGGAGGCTTGAGCGCCGCGGTCGTTCTCACTCTCAATCCCGGGGAGTATACGGCCAGAGTGGAAGGAAAGAATGGAACTGCCGGAGTTGCCCTCGTCGAGGTGTTTGGGATCGAATTTCCCCGCAACCCCAATCTGATTTTCATCATGGCCGATGATTTGGGCTGGGCGGATGTCGGCTATAATGGGGCTTCCTTTTATGAGACGCCTCATATTGATGCTCTATGCGCTTCCGGCATGAAATTCAACTCGGCTTACCCGGGCGCTTCCAACTGTATGCCATCCCGTGCCTGCATCGTCAGCGGCATGTATACCCCCCGAACTCAAATGTGGACTCCGGGAGGCAAGGCCAAGGGTGAAGCCGCCTATATGAAATTTCTGGTGCCGCGCCGGGAAGATGACGCGGGGGACGGGATCTTTCCATCCAAAACGAGCATGGATCCGTCGGTCACTTCCATCGCTGAGGTCCTGAAATCGGCCGGGTACATGACGGCCCGGTTTGGCAAATGGCACTTGGGCCCGGACACACAGGGTTTCGACCTCAGCGATCCCAATGGGTTGGGTGGCCCCGAAGTGAATTATTATAACGATATCGAGGTGGAGGAAACCCTTACCGATGGGGTGGTCAGCTTCATAGCAGAGAATGCAGGGCGGCCGTTTTTCATATATCTCAATTATTGGGATGTCCACACTCCCATCACAGCCCGCCCCGAGGTCACCGCCAAATACGAAAAAAAGCTGGCCAGTCGGCAATGGGACAAACCGTGGAATCCCACCTATACGGCCATGATCGAGGCGGTGGATACCGGGGTGGGCCGCATCAGGGAAGCCGTGCAAGCCCAGGGACTTGCCGGTAAAACGCTGATTGTCTTCACTTCCGACAACGGGGGATTCTCCGGGGCCACCTGGAATGAACCCTTAAAGGGGGCCAAAGGCGCATTTTTTGAAGGGGGGATCCGAGTGGCTACCTGCATGAGCTGGCCCGGAGTCATCAAGGAGGGGTCCGTCTGTGAGACGCCCGTTACCGGGGTCGACTACTTACCCACCTTTGCCCAATTGGCCGGGGCAAACCTGCCAACCCATCAACAGGTGGATGGCCAATCCCTGGTGCCGTTGATCCTGGGAAAATCCGCTTTGGAAAATCGCTCTATTTTCTGGCACTATCCGCTCTATCTGGAGGGCGCTCAGTACAATACGGTGGTCAACGTTTACGGTACGGACATCCCTTATTGGAGGGCCACCCCATGCAGCGTAATCCGCCAGGGAGACTGGAAGCTCATGCAATTTTTTGAGGATGATTCCGTCAAGCTGTTCAATTTGAATGAGGACCTTGGTGAATTAAGAGACCTGGCCCATTCCGAACCGGAAAAAGCGGCCATGCTGCTGGAGGAATTGCGGGCCTGGCAAAAGCGCACCGGGGCGGTCATTCCCAGCGTGCTTAACCCCGGATTCAACCCCGGCTAGCCCGCATTTCTCCCAAAATTAGCCGCGAGCGACAGAAGCTCCGTAGGGCCCAGGCCTTC
>JAABVD010000051.1 GCA_014529615.1 Opitutia bacterium | reverse complement strand
GAGAAGGGGTTTGCCCCGACAGGATTCAAACCTTCCATCCGCAAGGAGATCCTGGACATACACGACATTGCCACGGCCCATTACCACGGCAATTTTATGGCCGATACACCGGAGGGAGAAAAGATCCGCGCCTATTGGCGACGGAAACGAAAATTTTCCCTCGAAGTGGCACGGAAAAACAAAATTGGATTGGCCCTTCCCGAGGATTCATCCCTTTTTCAACAATTGCAGGGAAAGCATTTTTCTCGTGAGGCCATGGAAAAGTGTGGTCTTTTTTTTCCATCGAAACAGGGTGGGACAAATTCGACGCTGTTTCCCCGCTTTCGCGGACGGCTCATGATTCCCATACGGGAACACGCCAATCAGCGGGTCATAGCCTTCACGGCACGTCGGTTGGATCTCACCCCTCAGAATGATCCGTCGCGGGAAGCCAAATATATCAACTCCCCCGAGACCCCTTTGTTTAACAAGAGTCGCACCTTATTCGGGCTCCACCATTGCAAAAAGGAAGTCTCCCCGGCCAATCCCTTTATCCTGGTCGAAGGTCAGCTCGATGCGATTCGATGCTGGACGGTCGGATTACCTGCCGTGGCCCCCCAAGGAACTTCCATTACCGAGGGCCAACTTCTCCTCATCAAACGATTCAACCAGGAAGTCATTTTCCTGTTCGATGGAGATGAGGCCGGAGAAAAGGCCGCCTTGAGGGCCCTTCCCACGGCCTGGAAGGTGGGATTGGACATTCGATTCTACACCTTGAAGGAAGGAGAGGATCCCGATGATGTCATCCTCGAGACTGGAGATGCTTTTGCCTCCCAGGTGAAAGAGGGAGCCCTTTCCCCTCTCCAGTTTGCCCTGAATGTACTGCTCCCCCACCCGACCCAGGCCACTCCCCAGGAAAAAGAGGGAGCGGCCAAGGCGTCCTTCGCATTGTTGTCAAATCTGGGGTCGGAACTCATGCGGGTAGAGTACCTGGCCCAACTGGCCCACCTCATGAATATCGAGGAGGCGGTTCTTTCCACCGATTATAAAAAATACCTTTCAGCCAAAAAATCTCGATTCAGCACTCCTTGGGGGTTGGAAGGCCCCACTCGAAAACGTCCGGCGGATAAAAGAAACTCAAAGTTGACAAACGCGGAAGAAGATCTAATTTTGGCTCTTTTTGAGTATCCGGACCTGGGGGAAAGTCTGAGCCAAGTTATTGATTATGAATGGATTGATGATTCTCAAGCCAGTGGGAGAATCCTCAAACGTATCCTTGCGGAAGTCGATCATGGTTCCTGGCGCGGTGTCGGCGGCATGGATGAACTCCTGGAAACGGATAATGACAGGAACTATTTCTTTGAAATTCGGTCTAAAGAATGTTTGGGCGAAAATCTCCTCCGTGGAATAGAGGAGGCCGTCATCTCGCTTTACAAACGCTATGTTCGCCTTCAGATCAAATCCCTGGATGGGCAGATGCAAATCGATTCCGCCGATCCAACCCATTTCAAAAATTATACTGAATTAATGAAACAGAGACGGGACTTGAAGCGTTCCATTAACAATCCACCCAATTTGCTCCGGTCCATAGACCTGTCAACCGATCCCCATGCCCGCCCATACGACCATCCAACCCCTCGCAAATAAGAACCAGGCGAAAGTGCAGATAGCCAATCTGCGAAAGGCCGAAAAATCCTACACCAAAATGACGCTTAAAAAGAAGGCGAGCGCCTCCAAAGACGTATCCGCTAAAATAAAGGCCAGCCGCAGGAGTCTCATCAACGACAAGATCCGTCAGTTGATCCGGCATTCCAAAGAGCAGGGCTTCCTCACTTTTACCGATATCAATGAAGCGCTTCCGGATACCATAGACAGTTCCGAGGAAATCGAGAACGTGATCGCGATTCTGGAAAACCTCGATATCGACATCATTGATTCCAGTGAGATAGAAACCTACAAACAGCGCCTGGAAGAAGAGGAGGAAGAGGAGGTTCAGGCATCCCAATACGATATTTTGGACGATCCCGTCCGGATGTACCTGAAGCAAATGGGCCAAGTGCCACTTCTTACCCGGGAACAGGAGGTGGAAATATCCAAGCGCATTGAACGGGCCGAGCAAAAGGCCCAATCCATCCTGTTTTCAGTTGGATTGACCAGTCAGTTCCACATCAATTTGGCCCGTCGACTCATCAACCGGGAGGAACGGTTCGACCGGGTCGTTCTCGATAAGAAAGTCGATAGCCGGGAAAACTATTTCAAGATGCTTCCCATTCTCCTCGAAACGGTGGAGAAATGGGAGAGACTCACCCAAAAAGCCTGGGAATCTCATCTGAGAGCTACCCATCCAACGGTGGCAAAACGGGGCAAAACCCGTTTCCGAAACTGCGAAGCGCAACTCTCCGCCAACTTTAAAAAATTCTGTTTCAAGCTGAAGGTATTCGAGGAGTTTCTCCGGAATCTCACCCCGAAAATAAAAAGAATAGATGAGATCCACCATCTTCTTGAATTGGATGCGCGTTCCAAAACCAAGAAAATACCGCCCCGGATCAAGAAAGCCATGCAGTTGGAACTGAACAATTTCAAGGTCGGCATGCGCATAGAACCAGAGGATCTGGTCCAATTGGTGCGCGACGTGAGGATTGCCATGCGCAGGGCACACCGGGCCAAAACCGAAATGGTGGAAGCCAACCTGCGTTTGGTCATATCCATCGCCAAAAAGTATACGAATCGGGGCCTCTCCTTTCTAGACCTGATTCAGGAAGGAAACATGGGCCTGATGAAGGCGGTGGAAAAATTTGAATACCGCCGCGGTTACAAGTTCTCCACTTACGCCACCTGGTGGATCCGGCAGGCCATTACCCGTTCCATAGCCGACCAGGCTAGGACCATCCGGATTCCCGTCCATATGATCGAAACTCTGAACAAAGTCATGCAATAATTCGCGGAAGAAATGCAACTTCCGGTGGAGCGCGTCCAAGACATTATGAAAATGGCACAACTACCCATTATCCTGCAAAGCCCGGTTGTGGACAATGACGACACCAATTTTGGGGATTTCATCGAAGACAAGGGCGCGGAAAATCCCTATGACATGACAGCCTTCAGTTTGCTCCGGGAAAAGATAGTCGACGTGCTCGATAGCCTTACCGAAAGGGAGCGGCGGGTCCTGTCCTTGCGCTTTGGATTGGTGGACGGCTATTCCAGGACCCTGGAAGAAGTGGGCCGTCAATTCAACGTCACTCGCGAACGCATTCGGCAAATCGAAGCCAAAGCCCTCAGGAAAATGCGGCATCCGACCCGCATCCGCCAGTTGTATGGCTTCTTCGATGGCGACCACATCGAATCCAACTTGGGAATCGCCAAAAACCAAGGTTCCCCAATCCCCTAGGTGAACCCAGTCCAAATGTTACTGCCCTCGTTGGCTGCAACCGGCATGTTTCTGAGTGGATGCGGGACCACCTTACCGCCCTCCGGAGAATGGAAGGATCTACGGGTGGAGCCTTCCCCCTTCTTGGCAGTCGGAACGGTCACCCTGGTCGATAAGGACACCGCCACGGCAGTGGTCAGACTTTTTGATGTGCATACTCAACTTTCCCAACCTCTCTACTCGCGAACACCACAGCTCGATTTTACCGCCCAACTGAGGCCCACCGGGCTGAGAACCGGTCGGAGTGTGGGCGTGGTTATCCGCCGAGGCGCCCCCGCTCCGGGAGAGGAAGTGGTGGTCCAGCCGCTTCCCTGATTCGTCTGGGCGGCCCCAAAGGCTCCTCCCGGAGGAAAAAAATCCCATTTCGCCCACAGCGTTTTGCGCAATATTTGATCCTATTATAGCCTATCTGGACTTGCACAATCCAGTCGTCTCCGGCATTAATGGCCCTTTCTTTGAAATATTATGATACCAACTACCCACATCTTCGGCTTTCTCCAACAATTGGGGCCTCTGGAAATTTTTGTAATCGTCTTCGTCATTCTCCTTCTTTTTGGAGCCAAAAAACTTCCCGAACTTGCCCGCGGGATGGGAAAAGCAATGCGGGAATTCAAGAAGGCCACCAGAGAGGTTGAGCAGGATATCAAGTCTGCCATGGAAGAGGAACCGGTGGAGCCGCGGAAGAAGGGATCGAATCCCCCACCCAAAGCTCCCCCAAATACCCTGAATTCGGATAATTAATTGACTTCACGGGGTTATGACTTTATTAACTGAAGCCCTAAGCTCGGGACTTCTCCCCCCATCCGATTTCTGACCCCAAACTGATTTACGATTATGGCAGGCCGCTTGTTTGGATTTCTTTCGAGTGATATCGGGATCGACTTGGGCACAGCCAATACCCTGGTTTTCGCTAAAGATAAAGGAATCGTCCTGAGGGAACCCAGCGTGGTGGCCATTCATACCGGAACCAGCAAAGTACACGCCGTAGGTCTGGAAGCAAAACGAATGCTGGGGAGGACACCCGGCAATATCACTGCCATGCGTCCCATGAAGGACGGCGTGATAGCAGACTTTGAAATTACCGAGGCCATGCTGCGCTACTTTATCCGCAAAGTGCACACCAATATGAGTATGCTGGTAGCCCCACGCGTCGTAATGGCAGTGTCCTCCGGAATTACGGAAGTGGAACGTCGCGCGGTGAAGGAATCCGCCATCCATGCGGGAGCCCGCTACGTTTATTTACTGGATGAACCCATGGCGGCCGCTATTGGTGTGGGCCTGCCCATTGATGAACCGGCCGCCAACATGATATTGGATATCGGCGGGGGCACCTCCGAAATCGCCATCATATCCCTGGCCGGCATAGTCTACTCGAAAAGCATCAGGGTCGGAGGAGATGAAATGGATGCCGCCATCATCAATTACATCAAGCGGGCCTACAATCTCCTCATAGGGGAAAGAACCGCCGAAGATATAAAGATGAAAATCGGTTCGGCCGCTCCCTTGAAGGAAGAGCTTTCCATGGAAATCAAGGGGCGCGATTCCGTTGCCGGATTGCCCAAGACCCTGAGCATTTCATCCGAAGAAATACGGGAGGCAATGGCCGACACCATACATACCATCGTGGATATGGTGCGCTACGCTTTGGAACGTTGTCCTCCGGAACTTTCGGCAGATTTAGTCGATCGCGGACTGGTGCTGGCCGGCGGATGTGCCTTGGTCAAAAACATGGACTTTCTTCTCAAGGAAGCCACCGGTTTGCCCGTCATCATTGCCGATGATCCGCTGAGTGCGGTGGCCTATGGGACGGGGGCTGTTCTCGAAGATCTCAGTACCCTCCTCCGGGAAATTTCCAGTTAGGGAAAAATCATAAAATTGCCATCCGCCTCATCCCTTGCCCAAGGATCGCAATCACAACTACAAACCCCTTATCGCCCTTGCCGTAATTCTTTTTCTTTGGGTGGTCCTGCCTCCCATAGTCAAACAATTCGGCCAGGATTTATTTTACGAGTTGCAGGCGCCCGCTTGGATAGCGGGCTCCTTTGTCCGGGACGTTCAGGATTTCTGGACATTTCGAATGAAATCCAAGCAGGAAATGATCGAGGAGAACCTGGAAATGGCCCGGCTCAGGGCATCCTACCGGTATCAACTGCAAGAAAAGGAAGCTTTGGAAGCTCAAATCCAACGCCTCGAGTCTCTTTTCGAACTGCCCTCCCTCCCCGTCTACAAGGCGGAAGTTTCGCGGATCGCCCGAAGGGATATCAATGCATGGTGGCAGCAAATTACCGTTCGGAAAGGCAGGAATTTTGAAATTCCGGAAGGGGCGCCGGTCATTTTCTCGCGCGGGGTCGTGGGCAAGGTAAGGAGTGTCCATCTGAACACATCCGTTATCGATTTGATCACTTCGCCCAATATACGCCTGGCCGCCATTTTTGAGGGAGATGAACGACCCGTTCTCTACCAGGGAGTCATTTCGGGACCGTTCAGTAAACCGGGTGGCAGTGTTTCCAATGTGCCCACCGACATTCAGATTGACGCGGACCGTCCGAGGCGCTTGATGACCTCGGGTTTTGGGGGGGTATTTCCGGCTGGATTGACCATTGGCTGGGTTCACTCCCTGCAAGCTTCCAGTGATGGTCTTTTTCAGAGCGGCAGGGTGGAATTGGATCCCGACCTCCATGTCTTGAGGGAAGTGGCCATTCTCAAATTAGTGGATTGACGCCATGGAAAGAAACGCGGAATCCTGCCTCTGGCTCATCCTCCTGGTTCAGTATCTATTCTACCTGGCCTTGTTGTCCCAGCTAAACTACACTCTATCCTCTCATTCTCTATTCTTATTCATCAACGGAGGTTTCATCACCTTTCCCGCCCTATTCTTTCCCTTTGGTCACGGCCTGACCGCCACCCTGCTCTTTTCGCTTTTCTACGACGCGGGAGAATCCTGGGCCCTGGGAACCAGCTTGATCCCTTCACTTATAGCCTTTGTTGCGGTTTATCAAATTCGCGACCGCATCAGCTTTAATAAAAATGGAGTTCAGTGCGGCTTGATTTTGCTGGTAAACCTCGGTCTGTACCTGTATTACATGGCGCTGGCTGCAATTCATCTGCCCCTGACCCTGACCATGATGTTACTGACCTTGGTCCACCTGTTGTTTTCCCAGATCTTCCTGGCTTTCCTGTCCGGGTGGATAGTGGCCCTGCAAAAATCGGCCTTCCAATTTTTTCGCATCGATGTGGATAGCCTGACCCTGCCGGCAAAATGAGAGTGGCGGAAATCATCAGGACTTACCACCCGCGATTGCGGGTGATCACCTACATTCTTCTCATCAACCTGGCCGTATTGTCGCTCGGTTTGGCCTATCGGCAACTTTATCTGTATTCGGAATACGCGGAACGCGAGGAGCGCCAGAATTTGCGGCGGATCATTGTTCCCGGGCCCCGGGGGAATATATACGACCGGGATGGCCGCCTGTTGGTAGGAAACAGGGCCCGCTATTCCGCAGTCGTCGTGCTGAACGAACTGAGACCGGAATTTCGCGAAGAATTCAGAAGACTGAGATGGGCCTATGAGGAGGATGAAGTATGCGTACCGGCTTGCAGCTACTACTTGCAGATCGAAGCGCGTTCCAACGTGGTTCAGCGCTATATCGACTTGGTGGAAACGGCCATCGGGCGGCGACCGGAGGTAGATTCCAGGGCGATCGAAAAGCATTTTGGCCAACAGCTTCTCCTCCCCTTTCCCTTGATTCAGGACATGCATCCCCACGAATACGCCTTGCTCCTGGAACAGATTCCGGTCCATTCCCCCATTCAGATATATACTTCAAATGCCCGCTACTATCCCTATGGGTCCCTGGCCAATCACCTGATCGGTTACGTGGGCACAACGGAAGAATTGCAGGAGAAGGATTTGCCGGGGAGTGATCTGGTTACATTCAAAGCCCGCAACTACGAAGGCCGAACCGGCATTGAAAAAGCATTCGACCGACACCTGAGCGGTGAAAGTGGATTGCAGATTTGGGTGGTCGATCCCTCGGGATTCCAATATGAACCCAAGACGCTGACGAATCCTGTTCAAGGAAAGGATGTCCGAATAACCATTGACGCTGAACTCCAGGATATTGCCGAAATGGGAATGGGCAATCAGGTGGGAGCAATTGTTGCCCTGGACGTCAAGCGGGGAGACCTTCTGGTAATGGCCAGCAAGCCCTCCTATGATCTGAACGACCTGAGTCCGTTCATGCCCGTGAGTGTAGCCCAGGATATATTTGACCGGGGCGCTTGGAGCAACCGGGCTTTGCAGGGTCTCTATGCCCCGGGGTCTACCTTCAAATTGATAACGGCCATGGCCGGCCTGCGCAAGGGGGTTTTGGACCGAAACTCCCGTACCTATTGCGGTGGAGGTTACTCTTTGGGCAGCCATCTTTTCCAGTGCTGGAAGAAGACGGGACACGGAACGGTGGATTTCCACGAAGCTGTTCGCATGAGCTGCAATGTATACTTTTTTCACTTCAGCCAGAAAATCGGGGGCGATCAAATCAGCGCTGAAGCCCGTCTTTTCTCCCTGCATGAACCGACCGGGATAGATCTGCCCTATGAAACGGACAAGATGATCATTCCCACCCGGGAATGGAAAACGAAAAACCGCAATGAAAGATGGTATCCCGGCAACACGGCCAATCTGGCTATAGGACAGGGATTTATTAGAATAACCCCCTTGCAGATGGCTTGCTTCGCCGCTGCCCTGGCCCGGGGTGAAACCAAATTTGTCCCCACCGTCCTTTACGACCCGTTTCGCCAAGCCAAGCCAAGTCGCAACGATTTGAATTTGGGCGCCGCGAACTACCAGCTAATTCTGGATGCCATGGAAGCTACAGCCAAAAACGGGACCGCATCCCTGATTAAAGTTCCGGGAGTCCGCATCGCCGCCAAAACGGGAACTTCCGAGGTGCAAACCCCTGAGGGCGCCATCCATTTGGCCTGGACCATCTGTTTCGCCCCGATCAATGATCCCGAAATAGCCGTGGCGGTCGTGGTGGAGGGACAAGTGCCAGGTATGTTCCACGGAGGGGATACAGCTGTTCCCATCGCCCAACCCATCCTGAAACGATTTTTCGAAAAAGTGGGCCACGGCCGCATCCGATTGTAAGGGGCGTCAGCCAACCAATCCCCAATTGGGAATAACAGCCACTTCCGAGGCCGGCTCCCGCGTTCCGGCCGGATCACAGAAGGCGGCAAAGGCAATCATTTCCGCGTTGTCGCCCGTGTGAACGGGCCGGGCGTGAAATACGGGCACGGAGTACCTATCCCCCAACTCCCGAAAGGAACGACGCAAGCAATTATTGTTGGCCACTCCACCGGAGAGACCCAGGCTCCGGTAGGTTCCCCGTCGCAGGACCATTCCTGTCTTGTTACCGAGCGCATCCACTACGGCTTGCTGGTAGCCCGCGCATAGATCGGACAAATCACGGCTCAGCTCCCTATCCGACATTTTCTCCAACTTGTAGCGCAGACTGGTCTTCAATCCGGAGAAACTGAAATTCGGCTGGCCTGAACGCGCCATTCCTCGGGGAAACGCGAACCGTCCCGGATCTCCTTGAAGAGCTTCTTTTTCGATGAAGGGCCCACCCGGATAGGGCATTCCCAACAATTTGGCTCCCTTGTCCAAGGCTTCCCCCGCGGCATCGTCCAAGGTTTGGCCCAGCAACTCGATTTCCCCTGGGGAAGACATCCTGAAGAGCAAGGTGTTTCCACCCGAAACGATGAGGCCCAAATGGGGCAAATAATGCTGAAGATTGCGCTCGAAATGCCCCGGGTCTTCCTCATGAAGCGGAATAAATGGGGAAAAGGCATGCCCCCGCAGATGATTGACGCCCACGACCGGCACCCCAAGGGCGAGACCAAGGCTTCTGGCCAGAGCCACACCTATGGCTAGACAACTGGCCAATCCAGGACCCGCAGTGACGGCAATCCCGGTGACATCATCCGGGGAGTGTTGGCCAAACAGGTTTTCCAACAAAGGAACGAAAGCATTCATGTGGTCCCGGCTGGCCAAGTCCGGAACAATTCCTCCGTAAAGCCTGTGGGTCCCTATCTGCGAATGGAGGGCCTTTGCCGCTACGCCGGTCCGGGAATCGAAGAGGGCCAGGGCCGAATCATCGCATGAACTCTCTATGCCGAGATACACCGTTCCCAACAAAGCCTTCCCTCCGCTCCTTTAAAAGAAAAATCAACCGGGAGACCTTCGCCCGGGAAAGGATTTGCGAAAAAATTTGAAAGCGAGGGGGCCTTCCTCTTTATTCCGCTCCTTAGCTGGATTGCCCCCATGTTTGAAAGTCTCACCAACCGTTTAAGTCAGACCATCCGCAATTTGCGGGGGGCGGGCAAATTGTCCGAACAGAAGATGGAGGCAGCCCTGAAAGAGGTGCGCACTGCGCTGCTTTCCGCAGATGTCAATTTCCAGGTAGCTCGTCAGTTCGTCGAGACCGTCAGGGAGACCTGTAGCGGGGCCGATGTGCTGAAATCAGTTACCCCCGGTCAGCAGGTGGTCAAAATCATTCACGACGAATTGATCCAACTCCTCGGGCAAGGTACGGCGGAACTCTCCGAGAACCGACCGCTCAAGATCATGATGATCGGGTTGCACGGTTCGGGCAAGACCACCTCCACCGCCAAGTTGGCCCACATGTTGAAACAAAAGGGCATGAGGCCCTTGGTGGTGGGTTGCGATGCCTCCCGACCCGCTGCTATCGACCAACTCGAAACTCTGGCCGGCCAGGAAAATCTCCTCTTTTATTCCGACCGCGAGACAAAGGATTTGGCCAAAATTGGAAAATCGGGACTCCGGTTCGGGCGGGACAACCATTGCAACGTCATGATCTTCGACACGGCGGGACGACTGCAAATCGACCGGGAATTGGTGGACGAACTCAAGAGACTGCGCCGAGCCGTCCAATCGGACGAAGTATTGCTGGTAGGGGACGCTGCGCTGGGACAGGAAGCGGTCGACGTGGCAAAGCATTTTGACCGGGAGGTCGGCCTGACCGGCATCGTCCTTACCAAGCTCGATGGCGACGCCCGGGGCGGCGCCGCCCTCTCCATGAAGTCCGTTACTCAGGTGCCCATTAAATTTGCCGGTGTCGGCGAAAAATTGGACGACTTCGAAACCTTTCACCCCGATCGAATGGCCGGGAGAATTCTGGGAATGGGGGACGTGGTCTCCCTGGTAGAGCAGGCTCAGGAAAAATTCGATCAAGACGAGGCCAAACGGTTGGCCGAACGCATGAAGCGGGCGGAATTCGATCTGAATGATTTCCTGGCCCAGATTCGGCAGGTCAAAAAAATGGGGCCCCTGGACAGGGTCATGGGAATGATGCCTCAAATGGGCGGAATGGAATTCGGGAACAAGGAAACCCGGCAAATGGACCGGACCGAGGCCATCATCCTATCGATGACACCGGCAGAGCGCACCCGTCCGCAAATTCTAAACGGCCGCAGACGCTACAGGATCGCCCAGGGATCGGGCACCCGGGTATCCGATGTCAATGCTTTGCTCAAACAATACAATCAGATAAAGAAGATGATGAAATTGATGCGAGGGGGCAAAATGAAGCGCGTTCAAAAAATGATGGGCAAGGGCAGTGGCAGGAAATTCCCGGGAGGATTCCGCCGAAGATTTTAGCCCCGACCGGTCTTATTGATTGATCAGGTTGGAGGGTCGACCCGCCAAAAAGGCGGTCAAGTTCTCCACCGCCGTCTTCATTAAGCGGGAGCGGGCCGAGCGAGTGGCCCATGAAATGTGCGGGGTAATAAAGCAGTTGTCCAAATGGTAGAGCGGGCAATCCGCATCGGGCGGTTCCTTTTCCAATACATCCAGGGCTGCCCCGGCTATTTCCCCCTCTTTCAAGGATCGGTACAAGCTCTTTTCATCCACCAACTGACCCCGACTGGTATTTATGAGGCAGGCAGTGGGTTTCATTTGGGCCAACCGATCTGCCCCGACCAGATGGTAATTGTCCGCTGTCAAAGGACAATGATGGCTGACAAAATCCGATAGCGAAAAGAGGTCGTCGAGACTGAGAAACAACTCCTCTCCTGACTTGCTTGAATCGGGCAATACGTCGAAAGCCAGAATTTTCATGCCAAAGGCGCGGCCCAAACGTGCCGTGGCCTGGCCGATGCGCCCGTAACCGACGATCCCAAGGGTCAAACCATCCAGCTCGACCAGGGGATAATCCCAATAACAAAAATCCGGGCAGGCAGTCCAACGGCCTTGGCCAACGGTCTGGGAATGGTGAGCCACACGTTGGGTTAAATTCAGAATGTGGGCAAAGACCATCTGGGCCACCGAGTTGGTTCCGTAAGTCGGAATATTTGAAACGGGAATTCCACGCGTTTTGGCCGCATCCATGTCCACCACGTCATATCCGGTTGCCAGCACTCCAATGAACCTGAGTTCAGGCAATTGCCGGATCACATCCCCACCCAATGGCGTCTTGTTGGTATACAGGATATCGGCATCCTTGGCTCGTTCCAGAATCCTGTCATCCGGGGTGCGGTCATACACCACACACTCCCCCAAGGCTTCGAGACCCTCCCAGGATAAATCTCCAGGATTCAGAGTCTCTCCATCCAAAACGACGATTTTCAAGTTTTCGTTTCTCACCCGCGCAATCCTCATCAACACCGCAAAGAAATGGACCAGGTTATTTTGCACACTATGGCCGCGTGAACTCAATGATGCAACCCATTTAGATGCTTGCCCTACTCTATGGAAAATGAAAGCTGCTCACGTTACCCAAGCCCGAGCATCTATTATTGAATTATGCGCAAAACGACTTCTAAGAATTACGCTATCGCCCACTTCGACGACATCCCCGCCGTTTCCTGCCCTTGTGGAATGTCCCAACGGGCCTTCGCCACTCCCGACAACCAAACCGTCACCATCCACAAGGTGCATATTTCAGAAGATGCCCAGGCCCACTACCATAAAAAATTGACCGAGATATACCTGATCCTGGAAACGGAGGGGGAAGCTTTCATGGAACTGGATGGAAGCAAATTTCCGCTCCAACCAATGACAACCGTTTTGATAAAACCGGGTTGTCGGCACCGGGCCATCGGTAAAATGAAGATCATCAATGTCTCCGTCCCGGCTTTCGATCCCGAGGACGAGTGGTTGGATGAACCGACGCCTGAGACCCCTTCATGGATCTGACCCTCCTGATCCTTGTCCTGGGGTCGGGCTTCGTATTGCTCATTCTGGTATTGCTGGGACCGCGGGAGAGCGCCGATTACCAGCTCGAGCCCAAGGACCTGCCCGAGGATCTGGACACTTACCTGGCCCAATCCGAAGCCCGTGTGCCCAACCTGAGGCCCCACAATGGTAAAAAAATTATCTGGGCTGGTCGAAAGGGCCGAAAAACACCCTGGTCGATCATCTATATACATGGCTTTTCCGCATCTCGCATGGAAACCTCTCCATTGTCGGAAGAAGTCGCCCGAGCCGTGGGGGCCAATCTTTTCCTGACACGCCTTACCGGACATGGTCGCGACGCGGATGCCATGCTGGATGGCAGCGTCAACGCGTGGATGAACGATGCCCTGGAAGGGGTGCAAATTGCCCGCCGCCTGGGTGAGCGCGTCCTCGTCATCGCCATGTCGAACGGCGCCCTTTTGGCTATGCTGGCGGCGACGGACCCCGACATCATAGGGATCGATGCCATGGTCCTAATGTCGCCCAATTTCAAACTCAGGGATTGGCGAGCGCCCATCCCGGGCTGGCCCTGGGGGAAGTTCCTGGCCCGGTGCATTCAGGGAAAGACCTTCGGTTTGGCAAGACAAAGGGAAGGACTGGAAAAATATTGGACCACGTCCATGCCAACCCAATCGCTCCTCCCGCTCATGGCCCTGGTAAAACTGGGCCGCAAACGGGATCTGGCCAAACTGGCCCTTCCCCTCCTGGTTTTCTACTGCCCCCAAGACCAGGTGGTCAGCGGGAAAGCCATCGAGCGGGCATTTGCCCGCATTCAGTCCCAGAAAAAACAACTCGTGGCGGTGGAAACCACTGAAGACGAAAACAAACACATTCTGGCCGGGGACATTCTGGCCCCCTCCGGAACCGATCCCATGGCCCGGCAGATCCTCCAATTCGTGCGCTCTCTGAATGTTTCCAAATAACGCTTGCAATTGGATTTTTCCGGCCTAGCTTCACCCGTTTAATCAAATTTCCCCGTAAACCATGTCCCGTATTTGTGTCATCACCGGCAAAAGGCCCGTTACCGGAGGTCGCATTTCCCGCAAAGGTCAAAAGAAAAAAAGCGGGGGTATTGGAACTCACGTCACCAAGACGAACAAGCGGGTATTTCGTCCAAACCTGCAACGGAAACGCATTCGGCTGAGCAACGGATCGGTAAAACGGATGTGGATATCGGCCAAGGCCCTGAAATCGGGCAAAGTGGAAGTCGTCTGAGGGGCGCCTCTGCGCTCCCCTTCAGGACCCTGTTCTTTCGCCTTTGAACCAGGGGATGAGCAGTCCTCCCAAAACCAATTGGATGGGATGATATACGATGACGGGCAGCAGGATGATTCCCAAGGATGCATCGGCCCCGAACAAGGAATTGCCAAAGGTGGCGCCGGAAGCCAGGGTTTTTTGGGTGCTACAAAACAACACGGCTGGTTTTTCCTCCTGCGTGAAGAAATCGAGGCGAATGAACAGAAGGGCCAAAGCGTTGACCAGAAAGAA
>JAABVD010000373.1:4728-5919 GCA_014529615.1 Opitutia bacterium | reverse complement strand
TCTCGTCGAGGGCAGCAGGGATCCCTCTGTCGAGTGCGAAACCGACTTGAGGCAGCAGGTGAAACAATCGATTCGTCCCACTGGATTCGAAGGGAAGCGTTACTGGCCCGTCGAGCCCGTGATGCTTGAAAAACACCTCCTTTTCCCCGAAGGAGCTATCACGAATATCAAAGCTTTGAATCCCCAGGTCGCTGGATTGGATATGCTTCCTGGTCCAAGCCTTTAGCTCGGGATTCTCCTCGAATAGTTGGATGACCGCTTTGGTCGGATATTCCCATTTCTTGTGATACACGATATTGCTCGACCAAAGGAACAATTGCATGTCTTTCGCGATTCGCATGGCCAGATCTACGTTGAGCAGGGCAAGCGTGGCAACCACCGAGGCATCTTTTCGAACTGCCTTGAGGCGATCGTCATTGGACTTGAGCCCGAACTCGCTGGAAACATATATGCGTTCCCTTGGATTGCCTCGCGCGAAAAGACGGCGAGGACGTCCCTTGGGAAAACAGGACAGTGCTTCGTAATGGAAGGAATAGCCCTGAAAGCCAGGACCATCTGGTCCTACGTTCAACTCGTAGCGAAACAGCTGCCTAGGTTCGCCAGGCGCCAGCCAATCTGCCTCGAAGTCCACAGAAAACCGCGTCGGTTTTCCCCTGGTTTCCGGAGAAAGGAAGGGCAGGAAGGCATTGATCGGGTTGTTTTCCTCCGTAGGCAAGGCTGATAAGGCAATTCGAGCGGTAGCATTCAGCGCACTGAGCAATGTTGTCTTTCCCGATCCATTGGGTCCGATGAGTACTACGACGGAAGGGAGCCTGATATCCGGCTTTGACTCGCTACGCCGGAAGCGCGGCAGATCGGGAGCCGTTCCCGGAATGCGAAGGTCGAGAACGATTTTTTCTCGTATTGAATGGTAGTTTTCTACCGAAAATGAGACAATCATTTGTCAATTATAACGATTATTCGTCAAGATTACAATATAATTGACCATAAAAGCCAATTTAATCCATCATCTGTTGCCAGCGGTCAGTGAAACGGTAGATTCCGGAATCGTCGTCTCAGTGGTCTCTATTTTTTTCAATTCGCTTCTCAGAGCATGCTCCAAACGCCACAGGTCATGATTCTGTTGCATCCTCAGCCAGAGCCCCGGACCATTGCCGATCAGTTTGCCGATCCTCAGCGCCATTTCTGCGG
>JAABVD010000373.1:815-4620 GCA_014529615.1 Opitutia bacterium | reverse complement strand
GGACGTTGTAACGGGCGTTTGAGGCGATACTCAGCCATTCTTGATCCTTCAAATGCCAAGAGCATTTGTCTACTTGTACGAATCCGACGTATGGTCGTCCGCCAGCCTCAGGCGGCGGAGCGAGGTTTTACCCGTTGCGCGATCTGCTTACCGGTTTTCAACTCCGCCGCCCGCAATTCGAACGTCTTTTGCAAGTTCAACCAGAACTCCGGAGTGGTGCCAAGATACCGCGATAGCCGCAATGCCGTATCAGCCGTTACGCCACGCTGGCCGTTGAGTATTGCCGTAATCCGATTGCCCGGAACGTCCATGGCCTCGGCGAAAGCCTTCGCCGACATTTCCAGTACCTCAAGCTCCTCGCGCAGAACTTCGCCGGGATGCACGGGCTGCATACCATTTTGGGTCATTTCGCGCTCCTCATGAGTGATAGTCAGTAATCTCTACATCATAGGGACCGTCATCCTGCCATCGAAAGCACAACCGCCATTGCCGGTTGATGCGAATGCTGTACTGCCCCGCGCGGTCTCCAGACAAGGATTCCAAGTGGTTACTGTGCAAAGCCGACAAGTCGTGCAGTGATACGGCGTTGTCCAGAATAGTCAGTCTACGGGTTGCCTGATTGACAAAACCCTGGAAAGCATGAATCCGTTTACCTTTGAAAAATCGTTCGGTCCTCCGATCTTTGAAACTTCGAATCACGATGGAAAAGTTTAGCAAAATAATACATGATATGTATACCGTATCGATAAGACGAAGAACAGCCCGTGGACGCCGTCACAACTGCTGCCTTGCGACGGGCCAAAAGCATCGTGTAATCTGGATTTCGTCATTGTGATGATAGGTGACAAGCCGTTTCTGATGAGAGTTGCATGAGCCCCGTTCAAGCTACCCCTTTCGACGTCGAATCGCTTGTCCTGGAACTCCAGGCACACCCGGTCAATACCAACGAATTTTTCCGAACGTTCGAGTCTCGACAACTTCGACCTCGGCAACTCCGGGCGTTTGTCCGGCAATACCATTATTTTTGTTCACGAGATGGAAATGCGAACCGAGTTGGCCAAGACCCTGTACTCGGAGTTGGGCAGCGGGTCGCCGGACCGCGTGCATATCCGGCAGCTTGAGCGGTTTGCCTCTTCCATCGGGCTCCAGCCGCGCGATCTCCAAGGCACCGTCCCGATCCCCGAAGTGACGACCTACCTCGACACGTTGCGGCGATTGTTCCTTCACTCCGGACATTTGACTGCGCTCGGTGCGGCCTTGGCCGTCGAAACCACCGCGGCATCCGAATTCAGATATTTCGTGCCGGGCCTCGAACAATATGCGCAGTTTGATCCCGGGGAGTTGGAATTTTTCACGTTACACCTGGCTGAAGAACAACACCACGGCAATTGGTTGGTCGAAGCCGTACGCAAGACGGCCCGATCCGAGGACGACTTGCATCGAGTGGCCGCAGGCGCTCGGGAAACCGCCGATGCCTGGTCGGAGTTCTGGGCGGGCATGTATCGGATGGTCTTTGATGCCAACCCCGCCGACTCGCTTGATTGAATGACCTTCCCCGCCCCATCCCTTCAACCTCTTGCCCTGGAGGGCGAGATTCTCCAACAACGGGCCTGGCGCATGCCCGACCTCGTGATCTACCAACACGGGGATCAGGAATGGTGGGTCGCGCCCCTGGATGAAGATCTCCCCTTGGTCCGGCTGAACCGGATGGGCGCGTCTCTGCTCGGAGCCATGGATGGCCGCCTGTCGATCGGCGCGCTCCTCGAACAGTTCGGCAAATGGGTCTGTGGCTCCAATCAGGAAACCGGCCGGTGGTTTCTCGAACGGTGGGCTCTACCCCGCTACTCGTTGTGTTACTTCGGGACCGAGCCGCCAAGCGGACACAGCGTCAACGCGAAGTGGGACCTCCTCCTCCAGAAGGTGCGCGAACAATGGCATGAAAACGTGGCAATCGAAAGCGAGGAACACCTCACGGAGTTTCATCATAAGGGCATTCAGAGCCATCACGGCCATTTCGAGATCGTGGAAACCACGGTTTCCCATCTCCTCAGGGAACCCTGCGAAGCGCTGCATGGACTCTCCTATGGCCAATTGCTCGCCAAGACCCTCAAGCAGTTAGGCTGGTGGAGTCCGAAACCACAGCGCGTCGTGGAAGTGGGTGCGGGCTTGGGCTATCTATCCCAGGAAATGGCAAAAGAATTTTCTCGGGTCGAGCGACGCGGCGTGGAATACATCTTTCTGGACCTCACCCGGGCCTTTCTGCAATCCCAAAAGGCGTTAGCCCAAAAAGCGGGATGGGACGCCCGCATCCTGAACGCGAACGCGGAACAATTGCCCTTGGCCGACGCCAGCGTGGACCTGGTCATCGACAACGAGAACCTGGCCGATATGACCCCGGTTCACTTATCCAAAGAAGAACTGGAAACGCGCAAGGGCGCGACGCCCGAACACCAGCAAAGTCTGGACCTCATCCAACAACTCCGCTTGAACCTGGACACCCCCTATCCCGACGAAGCGATCTTCAACTACGGCGCCATTCAATTCCTCCACGAACTCTGGCGCGTACTTAAACCGGGCGGACGGGCGTTGCTCATTGAATTCGGGATCGATTCGGGCTGGCCTGACCCCGTGCGGCTCCCCGGCCATACCGAATACGAAGTGCAATTTACCTACCTCCGCCACGCGGCCCGATGGCTCGGATTTCGGGAACAATACTGTGCGCTGCCGCAACTGCTCTCGATTCGACGGGATACGCAAGTGCTGTGCACCGGCGCCGCCTATGCCATACGACGCCTGCAGGAAGCGGAGGGGAAGACGTTCGCCGTGCGGGCCTATACCGAATCGGAATTACGACACACGCTCGGTGAGATATCCGGCCTGGTTCGGGTTGTGGGACTTCAAAGCCCTGATCCTGGAGAAACCCGGAGGGTTTCACCGCCCCGCCTATAAAGAATCCCAAGGCTTCCGCTGGTATAGTCAGCGGTAAATCAGGACGGCTTGTCATCGTCGGGAAGGACTTTCTTCCCCATCACCAGGTTGTACCCAACCGTGTAACAATATTCACTCGCCGGAACAAATTCAAAATTGACACCGTCGATCACCTTGGAGGCTTTCTCTTTTTTTGAGGTGACGATCATGTCCTTGAGATTGTTCGACCGACAAAAACGCAAACTGCTCTTCAGTTTAGCAGAATCCTGCACAAACCGATCAGACCATGTGGCTTCCATGGCCCATTTGATGCTTTGATCAGGCCCTCTGGAGACCATATCGACTTCTCCGCCCGCCCATCTGGAATAATGAAACATCGAAATATCTGCATGGAACCACTGAGAAAATATGGCCGTTTCGACTAATGAGCCCATGGCTTGGTCACGGGACTTGACCGGCGCAAAGAGTGCGCCATAGATCGACGGATTTGTCAGATAAACTTTAAAAAAATTTGCCCGTCTGAAACGTCGTCCACTCTGGTCAACCCTATGCAGCACCCGAATCAAAAAAGCCGCCTCAAGGTATTCGATGTATCGTTTAATCGTATTTTTCGCGACACCGGAATTTTTTGAAAGGTCCTCCAGGGACACTTCGTTGGCAGTATTAAAAGCAAGAGTGGTAAATAATGAGTTGAGCTCCTGGATGTCCTGGATTCCATATAAACTCGGCAAATCGCGCAAGAGCACTTTATCAACGATGTCCGCCTTGACGAATCGGCCCAAGTCCTTCTGAATATCCTTTGAAAAGACGACTTCCGGATACCCGCCATAGTTGAGGTAATCCACAAAAACTTGATTCAGATGCTCGATGTCGTGTG
>JAABVD010000373.1:0-807 GCA_014529615.1 Opitutia bacterium | reverse complement strand
GGTTTGTCGGAACTCTCCGATAGGGAAAGATATTCATGAAATGTGAGTGGGGGCAGGAGAAATTCCGTAAAACGCCCGGCGCCCGATTCAACGCTCTTAAGCCGTAAAGCGACAGCCGCGGAACCCGAAGCAACCGGTTTCACCGCAGGAAAGGCATCCATCAGTGTCTTCAGATGGATTTCCCAATCTTTCAGATACTGAATTTCATCAAAAAAGACATACGTGGGAGTTTTTCTATAGTCAGTCCCATTTATCTCACCATAAAATTCCAGGAGTTGTTCAAGTCCGAGGCTGTTGTACAAAGGGTGATCAATGGAAAAGTAGACTATTTGCCTGGGAGAAATCGTTTGCAGGAGCCGGTCAATGGCGTGATGCAGAAGGACGGTTTTCCCGACTCGTCTGGGCCCCATGAGCAGGACGGCTCTTCGAATATCCTGATTTTCCACCAGTGGATAAAACAGTTCCAAATAGGGGCGAGGCTTCCACTGCATATAGTTCATGGGCACCCTATAGGGATCATCCCACCATGGATTTTCATATTCGACTCGCTTCAATATTTGAGCTTTCGGGATGTCTCTCATCAGAAATCCTTCGATGAATGGAGTGATATGGATGTCATAACAGAATATCCAGCTAAGATCAACGATCTGATCTTAACTGGATATTCGTGGAAGAATCCCTTTTTGAGAAACAGGGGTCTATAAAGACAGCCATGGATGCACTCAACAGGACCGGGCGAGGTGCACCAGGACACCCTCCCGCAACCCGTACTCGCTGACCACGCACCGTGCGGCGTTCAGTTCTTCC
>JAABVD010000001.1 GCA_014529615.1 Opitutia bacterium | reverse complement strand
CATCACCCGCTTTGACCCCCTCAAATACTACCTCGACGCGTTCGACCAATTTCCCCGTCATTATATCTACCCGCGCTTTTACCGAAGCCTGCACATGGTAGGCACACTTGGCCAATTCGACGCCGTAGTTTAAAATGAGCCGGATTTCGATCCGGTAGTACCCGCTTTCGCTTTCGGTTATGCGTACCCCGCGCTCCGAGGCTTCCTTTTTGGAAAAGATTTCCGTGATGCCATCGACGAAGCTCCCCCCTACGGCAAATACGTCGGAATTTTCCAGAGCGGCCAAACGCACAATGTTGGCCACCACGGAATGGTTTATTTTTATTTCTCCCAAAGAAACGGTTTCCTCCGAGCCGATGGATGGCACCACCTTCCCGTCCTTTTTTTCGGTCTTCATAATGATTCCAGGTTGTGGTTGGATTGAACAAAAGCATCGAGGTTTGAGCGGGAAAAGAAATCTTCCACAAAGGAGGTGGAGGCCTTCCCGCTTCTGAAAACGGGATCTTGCATTATAGCCTTAGAAAAGGGAATGGTAGATTTGATCCCACTGATTATAAATTCGCTCAAGGCGCGGGACATGCGATCCAGGGCGTTTTCCCGATTCTGGCCGAAGGTGATGAGCTTCCCGATCATGCTGTCGTAGTAAGGGGGGATGGCGTAGCCGCCGTAAATGTGGGAATCGACCCGAACCCCGTGTCCTCCCGGCGGATAATACACATTGATAGTGCCCGGACTGGGGGCGAAATTGCGCGATGGATCCTCCGCGTTGATGCGGCATTCAATGGCGTGGCCATTGATCCGGATATCCGATTGTTCCAACTGAAGGGGCTCGCCCGCGGCGATGCGGATTTGCTCCTTGACCAGATCCGTTTCCGTCACTTCCTCGGTGACTGGGTGCTCCACTTGAATGCGCGTATTCATTTCAATAAAGTAGTAATTGCCTCCTTCATCGACCAGGAATTCCATGGTTCCCGCATTTTCGTAGCCGGCCGCTTGGGCGCCGCGTATGGCATCTGCTCCCATTTTCTGACGTAATTCTTCCGTCATGAAGGGGGAGGGCGCTTCTTCGATGAGTTTCTGATGCCGCCTTTGCACCGAACAGTCTCGTTCCCCAAGGTGGATGGTTTTTCCATTCTTGTCGGCCAATATCTGGAACTCGATGTGACGCGCGTTTTCCACCAGTTTTTCCAGGTAAACCGAAGAGTTGCCGAAAGCCTTCTCCGCTTCGGCCCTGGCCATGTCGTATTCCTTGGCGAAGGCGACCCTGTTGCGGGCAATGCGCATTCCCTTGCCGCCGCCCCCGGCCACAGCCTTGATCAAAACCGGGTATCGAATGGCTTCGGCCGCTTTGAGCCCTTCTTTGACGGAATCAACCACTCCCTCGCTGCCGGGAACGGTAGGAACACCGGCTTTCCTGACGGTTTCGATGGCCAGGGCCTTGTCCCCCATCTGCCGGATAACCGAAGAATTCGGGCCAATAAAATTGATCTTACAGGTTTCGCATTGCTCGACGAAATCGGCGTTTTCCGCCAGGAATCCGTACCCTGGGTGAATGGCATCCACGTCCGATATTTCCGCGGCGCTTATGATCCGGTCGGACTTCAGATAACTTTCCGAGGGTTGAGCAGGGCCGATACAAATGGCTTCATCGGCCAGTTGCACGTGCAGGGATTGTTCGTCCGCCTCGGAATATACGGCCAGGGTCTTTATTCCCATTTCTCGACAGGCGCGGACGATGCGGAGGGCTATTTCGCCGCGATTGGCGATGAGGACCTTGTTGATCATGACATGAACCCGATCAGGCGTTTTTCACCTTGAAGAGGGGTTGCCCGTACTCGACCGATTCACCGTTCTGGATCAAAATCTGCACGATTTCTCCGGATACATCGGCCGGGATCTCGTTCATGACCTTCATGGCCTCAAGGATGCAAACCGTCGTTTCGTGCTCTACCGTATCTCCTTCATTGATGAAGGGCGGATTTTCCGGCGAAGGTGAACGGTAAAAAGTTCCCACCATGGGCGATTTGATGAGGTGGAAATTTTCTTCTTCCACTTCCTCGGTTTTGGATTCGGAGGACGGGGAGGAGGGATCGGGCTGGAGTGAAGGGATAGGTGGAACCGTCCCGGGATAGGTTGGCGCTGCCTGAACCACGGCCAGATTCCCATTCCCATTCCCATTGGGACTTCGGCAAATGCGCAATCTCAAGCCCTTCTCCTCGATCTCGAACTCCGTCAGCCCGGAGCGTTTCATGATTTCGATGATTTCCTTTATTTCGTTAAGATCCAAATCGAAGCCAGGTTCAGGTTAACGTGCGCCAAGGAGAAGGTTTTCAGGAGAAAATTCGAAAACATCGAATATATGCTCTTTTTCCATTGAATTGCCAAATGGGTATTCGTTGAAGACCTTAATGCGAAATGGGGAGAATACGAGCCTTCTCAAGGTTCCGGGGGGTTATTCACAAAAAAAGGAATGCGAATAATGATGGATATTGTCACCATGGCAAGAATTTCGTTTACCGGTCGAAATCGTACTCCAGGATAATTGTATCCAGGGGTTTCGGCCGGGGAATGGTTTTCGGGATGAAGGGGTTCAATGGATTGAGGGCAAACTGCCACTGCGGCTTGGTTAATGTCCCCGTCAGGTTGACCTCCGCAATGTGGCTGAGAGGATCGAGAATGGGCATGACCAATTGGGACAGGATGGGAAATCCGGCCTCCCGCAACAAAAACACCCGGACCTGAAAATCGAGAATGGAACCATCCGGATAGTAATCGCCTTCCCCCTCCAGTCTTGCCGTATTTCCAGTCATGACCAGATCGGGAAAGGTAATTTTTCCGGCATCCCATTGAAAGAAGGCGGAGGCATCGCCCAACTTCAGTTTGGTAAAGAATATTAAGCCGGACAATGGCCCGAACAAGGGTATTTCGGCCAGGGTTCCGTCCCTAACTTCCACGTTGCCTTGGGCAAACACCTTATCCAGTCCGAAACCGGCTGGGGAAATGCCGGAAGCCTGGATATCCAGAACTCCCTTGTATTCTTTTTCGCCCCTTCCCTGGCTCGGTTGGTCCGCGCCACTGTTGCGGCGGAATTGCCCCACCTTTTTCAGGGCTTGGCCGAGATGGGCTCCGGTCAACTCGAAATCATAGAGCAAAAAGGCGTTTTCGTCCTGGTGGATATAGGAGGCGCTGCCCGAGCCCGATCCATCGGCAAACCGGAATGCGAGATCATCCAGGTAGACATCGCCCCGGTCGTAGCGGCACCTCGCTTCCAGGCTGTCGACGGGGAACCCATGATAGGACAGGGGGGAGTCGGTGGTAATCCCGATATCCAATTCCTGCCAGTGGGTTGGCTCGGAAAAGTTGAATTCACCCCGCACCGTCAGGGTGGGGTGTCCTTCCCAGGTGTAGGGTTCAAGGATTTTTCTGCCTCCCTCTCCGAAGAGACCCAGGGACGGTTCCGGGTCGAGATTGGAGGTGGCATCGACGCGGATGTATTGCAGGTCACCGCCCTTTAGTTCGCACTGAATTTGCCCCGAGGCTGAGCCTTCCGGCCTGTGCGCATTCAGTTCAAATACGTCGATATAATTGGGGCGAATAAACATTTTCGAGGCAACCCGGTCGAAGCCCATACCGCCCAACTCCACCTTCTCGCCGGCGGCGTAACCGTGAAGCGTAAGGCGTTTTTTGTAATAAAATGAATTACGGATGGCCAAGTCGAGATAGGGAGGTTGATCGATGATGTTCAGGTGTTGGAAGGTCTCCGTCCACCAGCTACCCCACCAGGCGTTGACATCGCGCGGTCGAAAATTGCCCGCCATGGAAAATCTGAAAAACTTCTCCCGCAGGTCTTGTCGGAAAGCGCATTTGAGGTCGTTGCCATTGCCGCCCACGTCGATTTGGTGCAAATCCAGTCGGGTTCCCCTCAGGTGGCCGCGCAAACGAGCCCATTGGAAAGGAGCTTTTATCATCTCTACATCGCGCGTCTCCAGACGAAACCGGGCGGCCAAGCCATCGAGGTTCCCGGGGTAACTGAAGTCGACATCGAAATAGGCGGGTTGATGCTGTTTCGACCAACGCAACTTCCAAAGGTGATTGAATTCAGGCCGGCCGACGATCGCTTCGCCGTTGAAATGGCCCCGAACAGACCCCCTTGCCGTCCTGGACTTCAAATTGGCTTGCAGATGGGAGGTCAAAACACCTTGAAGTGTTTCCCCACTGATCGTTCCCTCGATCTTTCCACCGTCCAAAAGAGATCCGTAAATTACCAGGTTGTCGAATGGGGTTTCCCGATAGATCAAGGTGGAGGTTGAGGCTTCGAACCTAAAGGGGAACGGAGACTTCAAGTCCACGATTGGGCCGTTTTTTAGGGCTGCGATGGAAACGTTCTTCAGACGGATTTCAGGATTTTCCATCGTTACGGTTTGGGCCCCGATGCGAACCGGTTGTAAAATGCGAACATCGGGCGCCAATTGAAAGGATCCGGTGTGGGTGAGGCCTTCGGCCGAGGGCCATGAGGTGGAAGAAAAACGTGGCGCCGTGAGTCGGGAGGAAACCGTGAATTGGCGGTTCGCAGGGGTGGCAAATTCGAGCTCCAAGTGCGGGGCATGCAGGGCGTTCAGGGTTTTGTATGCCTCCATGGCCATGCCGGACAATTTGAGGTATTCCGGATAGAGGTCGGGTTTGTCGGGGTCCCCTTTCCCCGGCTCCGACAAATGAAGTACCAGGCCGGTGAGGTCTCCGCTGGCCGATAATTGAAGGTGCCGGAAATTTCCGGTCAGAAAGGGCATGCTCCATCCACCCCAGTGCCGCCTCAGGGAGAAGTGCAGATCTTGCACCAGCTGATCAGTGGCGCCCGATGGCGATACCATGGCAGGGCAGTACAACGTGGCGTTGGAGACCCTGACCTTGTCGATGGGAATCCGGTCCAGCATCAGGGCCGCGAAATTGATATGCAGGTAGACCAGATCGGCCTCGAGGACGGGTTCATCCGATTTCATGAAGGACAAAGCCATCTTTTGCCCCAAAAGGTTTCCCCTGAAATCCAGGGTGACCTTTTCACATGCAAGGTTCAACCCCTGCGATTCCAATTGCCGCTCGATCCGTTCCATCAGCCGGGGCGGAATGGGGATTTCCTCGTAGAACATGCTCAATACCACTACGGCCGAAAGCATCATGAAGGAAAGGGCAAGTCCCAACAACGCCATGTTGTGGCAGCCTATGAGGAGGCGCTGAACTAAGGTTCGATTCTTCTTTTTCAGGTAGGACATGGGCCTGAATTCTTGCGGCGAACTCTGGCTGCGCAACCGTGGCCAACTGTTATGCCATCCATGAAACCGAGGAATATTTGTTCAGGGACCGGGCGGAGCATCCGGTGGGGGAGGGCCAACGGAATGTTCCCCCCGGGGGGTTGCAGGTTCGGGTTCCGGCCCGGGATCAGCCCTGGAAATGGTAAGTCCGAAAAAAGCGTCGATAAACCTCTGGGGCGCATAGAAAACACGCTCCTGCGGGCGGAACCCCACAATGGTGCGCGTGCCGCTGAACCGCTCACTTACCCAAAGGCTGGTGGTCCAGGAATCCACTTCCGCTTCTCCCCTGCGTTCAAACTGGAAGTCGAGGCGATACTTCCATTCGATGGAGTCGAAAGCTTCATCAATATAGGATTTTGCTTCGATCATTCTGGCTTGGTCTACCAGCGAAAGCAGGTCTTCCCGGGCGGCGCTTTCCACCGCAAATTCTTCCGCGATGGAAGCCCAGGTTGGCGTTTCCTCGTTCAAGGCCGCGCCGTAAACCACCTGATCCGCGTCGGCTTCATATATGGTGAGTCCGACCAGCCTGGCTTCAGTCGGTTCCCGGTGAACGAGGCGGGCCCGATAATCCAGTGGCCGGGTGTGAAACTCCTCCAAAAGAGATCGATCCACTTCATAAATGAAGGGCTCACTTTTCAATTTTGCGTAGGCGTGCCGGGGGTTTCCGGCCACCAGATCGCCCACCTCCAGGACAATGTCCCTATCGGCCTGAAGCTGGATCACGCGTTGGGGATCGGTGAAACCATAAACTTCCAGATCTGCTTTGGAAGGAGCATCGGACACGAAAATCTGCGCCCGCAATGTCTGCAAGCTGGTGACCATGGCGGCGACGATAGCGGGGTCCGCCGCGTGCGCCACCATGCTTCCATCCTCCTCTCTGCTGAATACCTGCCAGACTCCGGTCTCCAATTTTTGCAGGGAAAGGGCCCGATTCCCCCGGCTGATTTCCAGGGCGCTGATGGCGTTGGGGTCGAAAGGAACGAATCGCCTTTCTCGCAATATCTCCTGCGCATTGTTGAGATGCTCGTCGAAGAGCCTCACCGGAACGGTGAAAACCGTATCGCTTTCACTCAGTTTTGCGTAATAATATTCATCCCCTCCCTCCTCGGTATACTTGGCCCCAATCAGTATCGATTGGCGTTTGTCCTCCGCTTCCAAGGTCAATCGCATCTGGGGGTTGGTCAGGTTGTAAATGCTTGGATCGGGGTCGGGATTGTCGATAAACGAATGTACAGCCAAATTGTTTAATCCGTTTACCACGGTTTCCACTTCAGCCAGATCCGCCCGGGTCTGAATGGGCGTCTCGAACCGCCACTGGTGGTCGATTTTCAAAATGCGGATGCGCAAAGGGGAGGGATAGGACTTTTGAATACTGAGGGTTTTCAATTCGAACAGGGGTATTTCGAAAACCGACTGGCTTTGGAGATTTCCAAGATCCACCAACAGGCTGTCGTAGAGTCCGCGTTTAATGACCATGATTTCCTTTTGGTCGGGGGAAAGTATGTAGACGCGGTTGCCGATTTCGGTAGGCGCTCCGATGGCAATGGCCGTGCGTTTGGCGCCCTTGCCAAACTCCAGCCTGAGCTGAGGGTTATCCAGGCCGAAGTTTGACAGATCGCGTTCCGCATCCTTGAGCTCCTCCACCAGGAATCCCGTTTCTTTTTCCAGAAAGGTGATCTGGTTGAGGATGCGGCTCACCGCAAATATATTGGCCTGCCATTCCATGGGGGAGGTCAAGTCCCACTGCGTTTCCGTTTTTTTCAGGATGCGGTCGGGGCCTATCGAGTCCCCGGAGATCCGAATATAGTCAATGTTTACCGCTTCCTCATGAAAAATTTTATTATCTTCAAGGGCAAATCGGTCCTCCACCCGGATTCCTTTTTCAAACAGGTAGAAAACGGCCAGCACCACCAGGTTCATCAGAATGAGGATAAGGGTGAGTTGTTTTCTCATGGGGAAAGGGGAGCTTAAGTTCTACGGATCCAGTAAGTTATCATTCCCAAAATGGCCGCACAACCCGGCAGGATCAACAATACAACCAGCCTCAACTCGATCATTTCCTCCCGGCTTAGAGTGATGTGCAGTCTTTCGATGGGCCTGGGGGCAATGGACAGAAGGTTGTTGCGGTCCAGAGCCCAGTTAATGGTGTTGAGGAAGAGGGTGAAATTGCCCAGTACCGTCAGGCGGCTATTGGTGATGAGATCGGAGGAACCGAATACTACCATGCGTCCGCCCGGAATTTCGATACCCAAATCGGAGGAAATACTTCGTTCCGAAACGGCAACTACGCTGACCGGGCCCTGCAGGTCGACATCCGAATCGAAGCCGATCAGGGATTCGTCCCGGTAAAACCGTTCTCCCCAACTGGTTTCGGAACCACCCACAATAGGAGTGACCGACAGGCGGTCGTCCAAGGGAGCTCCGAGATCGGCCCGCACCGGGCGGGAAAAGCCTACCAGCACGGACAGGTTGTTTTTGGCCAACGACTCGGTGATGGGGTGCTCGGCGTCGAAGCGCCTCAAGAGCAGGTCTCCTCCGTTCATCATGTAATCCGGCCCACTATCCAGGACCACCATGTCCTCTGCCAGGATTCCCCACTGAAAGAACAACTCGTCCAGGTTGTTTCTTATGGCGGGATCGATGAGGAGAATCAGACGGCCGGCCCGGTCGGTGAGGTAGTCTTTCAAAGCGCTTACTTCGCGGTCCAGCAAGGGGTGTTTGGGCCCGGCCAGGATTAACAGGTCGGCGTCATCCGGAACGCGTGTCTCGGGAGAAGCCAGGTCCAGGGTGGATAATTCGAAATTTCGCTGACGAAGTTCCTGAGCCAATTCCGATAACCCCGATATGGGATCGACGCTACTTATGTCCCGTTCCCCATGCCCCGTCAGAAAATAGACCGTATGCCCTTTGGGGCTGGAAACGTCCAATAGCGCAGAGGTGAAGACCTGCTCGCCCCGGAAGGCGGTTCTCTCCAGACTTTCGGAAATGTAAACCTCCTCCGGGGTGATGACCCGGTGTTTATTTTTCGAGGCGATGATGATGAGATTGGGCCGGTCGATACCAAATTCCTCCACCAATTCCTGCGCTAGGCGCCGTTGCTGAAAAACGTTGATGAATTCCGACTGAATGGGCCCGGACCCCATTTTTTGGGCAATGTATTCATACTCCTTCACAAGGTTTAGGAGATCGGTTTCATAGGAGCGGAATTCACTGCCCCCATTGTCGGAACTTTTCGTGACGATGATGCGGATGGGTTCGGTCAGCCTGGCGATATAGGAAACGGTTTCGGCGGACAGGGCGTATCTGCGGTCTCCGGTCAGGTCGTATCGTTCGAAATGCGTCAGTCCAATCATGTTCAAACCCAAAAACAAGGTGACCACCAGGGAGAACTGGAAGAGGGAATGCCCCGCGTGGAACCAGCGGCTGAATTTGAAATTATCCAGTTTCGACATGCGCTTTGCCTATGGTTTGTGGTCTACTGCCAGCACAGCCAGGCTGAGCATCAAAAGACTCCCGCTTCCATAGAAGAAAAACGGCCGGGTATCCAGGACGCCTCGCGTGAAATCCTCTACGTGGTGGTATATCTGAACGTATTGTATAAAAGCGCGCAGGGTGGAGAAATCATCCAGATGCACAATGGCAAGATCATTCAGGTATTTCCCTCCGGCGATCAACCCGAACAAGAGGGAAAAGCAGAAGATCCCCGCCACCAACTGGCTGCGCGCCATTGCGCTGGCAAATATCCCGATGCTGATAAAGAGCCATCCGCTCAGGCAGATAAAGGTGTAGCCCCCGGTGAGGCTGGCCCAGTCGACAATGCGCTGGTCGGGGAAATAGTAGTAGGTGATAGCGGGGTAGGCCAGTGTCAGCAGGTAAAGGACGATGTAAAACAGGTAGGCGGCAAAAAATTTGCTGCCGACGAGTTCGATCGAATTGATCGGGGTAGCCAGCAAACTGTCCATCAACCCCAGACGGCGTTCTTCCGCAATACTGCGCATGGTCAGAAGGGGCACCAAAAAGAAAACCGGGATGAAGAAGGCGTTGAGGAAAATATTGGAAGGGAGCAGTTCCTGGGGGTGCCTGTTGTAACTTTCCAGGACGAACTGGTAGAGAAAGCCCATTACAATGAGAAAAAAGAAGGAAGCCAGGTAAGTGGCGGGGCTCAACAACAGGCTTCGCAGCTCGTTCTTCAGCAGTGTGAAAAAATGCTTCATGCTCGACCGCCAAGCTTACTCCACCGCCGCTTCCTCCCTCGGATTGGAGGGGTTTTGGGCGCTGTCTTCCGAAAAATCAGACAATACTTCCCAGGACCGCTTGGTGGCTGCCAGGAAAATATCTTCCAGGGTGGGTTCCTGGTGAACGAGGGAGAAGAGCCGTATCTCCGGTTGGCCGGCCAAATCGGCGATCAGATTTTCCCCGAAATGGCCATCCCAGGGACCGGACAAGGTGACTTTGCGCAATCCCGTGAACTCGCAATTCCCCTCCGTAAGCAGGGAAAGTTGAGGGTTGATCGATTTGATCTTGTCTCTCAGGGCCTCTATCGAGCCCTTCATTTCCAGGTGATACACGCTGTCCGGCAGGAATTCCTCGCGCAGTTGGCGAGGGGTTCCCTTGGCCACTATGAATCCCTGATTGATGATGATCACCCGGTCACAGGTGAGCTCGATTTCGGGGAGAATGTGGCTGGAGATTATTACACTCATGCGGCGCTTCAGGCTACCGATCAAGTCGCGTATTTTCAGTATCTGGTGAGGATCCAGGCCAATGGTCGGTTCGTCCATTATGGCGACTTCGGGATCCGATAAAATGGCTTCGGCAATACCGATGCGCTGACGGTACCCCTTGGATAAGGTCCGGATGACCCGTCTGCGAGCCCGATCCAGTTCACAGAGCTCCAGGACGTATTCGATGCGCCGCCGCAATTTCCGTCTGGAGATTTCCTTTAATTTTCCTCGGAAACGAAGGTATTCCCCTACCCGCATATCCAAGGGGAGGGGATTGTTTTCGGGCATGTAGCCGATCTTGCGCTTGATTTCCTCGGGATGGGTGGAAACCGGGATGCCGCATATGAAAGCTGACCCGCTGTTGGCCGTGAGCAGGCCCGTAAGGATTCTCATGGTCGTGCTCTTTCCGGAACCATTGGGCCCCAAAAAACCGACGATTTCCCCTTTTTTCAGGGAAAAGGATACATCCTGGATAGCCGCTTTTCGCCCATAATACTTGGTGAGGTGGTTTACCTCGATGCTGTATTCAACGTCGGTTTCCATTGGGGCAGGCTTCAAGGACCAATGAAGGCAGGCCAGCAGATATTTGCAACGGCGATTTTGCCCATCTTCCCAGCTAGTCTGTTGTTGTAATGTGCACGTTTCCGGCATTCAATGTGACGAGTTTTCCCGATCCCGTTTTGACAATGAGGGAACCCCCGTCATCCAATCCGGAGGCAATCCCCGAATAAACCACCCCTCCCATCTCTGCTCTAATGGATCTTCCCCGCAGTGCATCCAATCCTGGCCACAGGTCTTCAAACGGGCGGCGAACAGACCCGGCGGCAAAGGGGCCGTATGCGGACCAGACAGACTTGATTAACCGGGCGTTGGCCCGATTGAGATCCAAGGATTGTCCCATGATCTCCCGCAGGCTGGTGGCGGAGTTGCCCAGTTCGGCAGGCCAGTCCTCCCGTCGCTGGTTGACATTCAGACCGACCCCGAAAACCAGTTGCCGCACGGTATCGGCATCGCCCCTGGTTTCGGTTAGCATGCCTCCCAGCTTTCTCCCCTCGTAATAAAGATCGTTGGGCCATTTCAGCCTTATCCTCACCCCCAGCCATTGGCCCAGGTCACGGGCTATGCGCGCTCCCATCCACAAGGTAAACAGCCTTATGCGATCGTGGTTGACCCGGGGGCGTGAAGCAAAGGAAAGGTAGAGGTTTCGGGAGGGAGGGCTGTGCCATTTCCGCCCCATGCGACCCCGGCCCTTGGTCTGCTCATTGGTAACCACAAAAAAGGGCGTGTCGTAGTTGTGAGCCAGCAGTCGGGCGGCGTGATCATTAGTGCTGTCGATGGAGGACAGGAAGATCAATTCGGGGATTTCTTCCTGCCCAACGAGAAAGGCGGCGGTTGCCCAGGGGTTCAGGGAATTTGGTTTTTGGGTCAAGCGATACCCGCAATCGGCGACCCTCTCGACGCGGAATCCTTCGCTTCGCAATGGTTCCAGACGGGCTCGGATGGTCTCTCGGCTGGCGCCCGTCTTCCGGGCCAGTTCTCCGTCCGAGACATACCCGTCCCGCGCCGTCAGAAGCGTTTTTAAAAGGGCTGAGGTCGTGGGATCAGTCGCGGACATCGGCATTTTCCAGGGTTGAAACCATCACCAGTCCGGGGAAGCCCCCGAATTCCAGTCCAGGCCGATATCCTTCCACACCGCTTTGTGTACAAGGGCCCCGGTCGATATGAAATCGAGCCCGATTGAACCGTACTCGGTCAGGTTGTCCAAGGTCACCCCTCCCGTCGCTTCGGTACAAACCCGCCGGCCAATCAGGGCAACCGCCCGCTTTAATTGGGGAATGGTGAAATTGTCCAACATCAACTTGTCGGGGGCCGCATCCAAAGCGGCTGGTATCTGGGCCAAGTCGTCGACCTCCAACTCGATTAAAAGTTCCGGATTACGCCGCCGGGCTTTGCCGACCAATTCGGTCAGAGCCTGGTCCGAGAGGGCGGAATTTGCCGCCAGGTGGTTGTCCTTCAACATCACCCGGTCGAACAATCCCAGCCGGTGGTTCCAGCCGCCTCCACAGGCCACCGCATATTTTTGCAGCATGCGATAGCCGGGGATGGTCTTGCGCGTGTCGAGCAAGCGCGTAGTGGAAGGGCCCAGGACATCGATATAACTTCGCGTCAAGGTTGCAACCCCCGACAAAAACTGCAGAAAATTCAGTATTACCCGCTCGGACATGAGCAATTCAGGGGCCGGCCCCGATGCTTTTCCCAGGCTTTGCCCCGACCCGACCCGGTCCCCGTCCTCCACCTCGGGCTGGAACGAGAGTTCTTCGTGGTAAGCTTGCAGGATAATGGGTATCAATGGAATGCCGCAGGCGATGAGGGATTCCCTGGCCACCAGAGTGGCTTCACCTCCCAAGCCGGGAGTCAAGAGTTTCGACGTCACGTCCCCGGAGGCTCGGGGAGGGGTGTCCAAGCCGAGCCCGGCCAAGTCTTCATTGCGCGCGTCTCGGACCAGTCGCTCCAAATAATCGCGCGACAGGTCGGAGAATTTTACCCGCTGAGCGAACCGATGGGCCGGACAACGAGGGGGACCCCCGGAGTCGTCCTTGGTCAAAGCAGATTCAGGATGAAATTTCACTCCTTTTTCCTCCATTTTGGGACCCGCATCACCGGGCGTGGCCGGGCGCCGTTCGGACAGGCCTGCGGGACTCTTCGGGAATCAGATCCAGATAGGTTGAGGCGGTTCTGGCATGCAGGGCTTCCTGGAGCAGGGCATAGAGGCGATCTTCTATGGCGGGATACCTGAAGTCGTTCGGATGGACGGCCAGGCGCAGAATGGTGGCCTTTCGATTCAATTGATGGAAGAATGGTATCCAGGCCCGCGAAATCACTCTATGGGGAGCGCTTCGGGAACCGTATACCAGGGTGGGCGCCGGAATGCTCGCCCCTGACTGGAGCAACTCCACCCTGCCCCACAAGCTCTGATAAAGAAATCCCGACTCGATCAGAACTTGCCTGGCCGCATTGCTGATCAACCAGGCCGGGGCGGTGAAACCGTAAACCGGCAGATTGGCTCGTTTCAACAAATGCAATCCGTCCGAGACCCTTTGCTTGGCCTTTTTGGCGGAGAGTTGGTAAAATTCGCCTTCCCGGTTGGTATAGTAATTCGCCACCATGCGCTCTTTGAATCCCCCGGATGTGTTCTCCGCTTTGTGATAGTAGCCGTGCAGGCAGATTTCGTAACCCCGTTCGGATACTTTATTGAGCCACCTGACGAAGGCCCGGTTTTCGGTGAAGGGGGGCTGGCCGTGGTATTGGGGCACCAGGAGCAGGGACAAGGTATTGGCTCCATAGCTTCGACAGCGTTCCAGGAAGCGGCGGCAACATTCCCAGGATCCGGGATGAAGATCGTGAAAGGAAATAATCAACTTTTGCCTGGGCCCCCTCATTTCATCTGGGGCATGGGATTGCCCCGTCCTTCAAATGCTTTGTAGACGGTGGCCACCCAGACCGGTTTTTCCAGGTAGTCCTCGAATTTTGTTATTTGTCTCTTGTCCACAAATTTGAAGCCGTATCGGTTGAACACCTTTTCGGCCCGCCTGCTTTCGTAGACCTGGATTTGTCCGTAGACCCCATTGTGCCCCAGTTGGGCCAAGCGGTTTACGAATTGAAAAATCAACCGCCTGCCCGCGACCCCGGTCCGGTACTTCTCCAGGAGGTTGACGTGAAAGTGGGCTGCATCGGGAATGGACTTCGGGGTTTCCCTCGCCGCGCGGAAGAGAAACCAGGCCAGAAATTTGAGGGAAGGTTTGTTATAGCGGAAAGTCAGAATGCGGAGGGCTACTTTTGGCGCCGTTCGGGAAAGGAGGAGCCACCATCGCCTGCGATCGCACCGATTATAATCCAAAGCCCCCAACAGGTACCCCACCACGGTTTCGCCATCCAAGGCGACCAATGCGTTTTCCGGTTCCAAGTCGGTATAGTATCGCGTAAAAAAATCGGCAAAGGCATCCCGGTCACGGTAAATCGGATCGATCGGCCTTCCCATGAAGCCCGTATCGCAGCATATGTCCCGAACGGCTCGCCGGTCAGTTGGTGAATAAGGCCGGATTTGCAAGCTCATGCTTTCGGGGGTCTGCTGGCGCCTCCTTGCCGGTGAGGGCCAAGTAGAGTCGGTCGAGCCTGGAGAAGGTGGAATTCCAGGAAAAGTGCCGCTCCATGTTGCGCCGCCGCGCATTTTTTTCCACTTCCGTTTCCCCGACTTCCCAGATTTGTCTCACCGCGTCAGCCAGGGCTCGGCCCGAAATATCGCGCGCCATGATCAGGGGAACTTCATACTGCAAACCCTCCTCCAGCCCGCCGCCTTGGACCGCCAGCACGCGGGTGCCGCAGGCCAGAGCTTCCAGGGAAACCAGGCCAAAGGTTTCACAATCCCCGGCGTGGACCAGTAAATCGGCCGCCGAGTAGAGGTCGGCCAGTCGTTCGGGGGAATAGTTGAACGGCAACCAAGTCAGGCAGTTCTCTTCCTTTGCCTTGATATGGACCTCGTCGTGGAATTCCCCATCCCCCACCAATAACAAGTGGTATCGGTTTCGACGGTCTTTCAGGAGGTCCATCATCTCGAACAAGCTGCGGATGTTTTTCTCCCGGGCCAGGCGCCCGACGAAGAGAAGTAGCCGCGTGTCGGGGGAAAGATCCAATTCCTTGAAAATGCGACGGCGGCTGTCGCGCGGATAAAACACCTCCAGGTTCGTGCCCAGAGCAATGGTTTGGAGGTTGCCAATGCCCATTGCTTTGAGCATTTCGTGACAGCGCCTGCTCGACACCACGGTGGCGGACATGCGGTTGTACAAAGAGACCAGATACTTTTTGATGAGGGGAGAAACCAGGGACTCGATGAATCCCCCGCAGTATTTGCGCAACGTCCTGTCCAAGGCCCGGGGATAGTCCGAGTGGTAGAAAGCGACGATGGGGATATTGTTTTGTTGGGCCGCGGACAGGCCGATCCAGGCGGCACGGTAGGGATCTCCCACTTCGATGATGGCTGGTTTTTCCTCCTTGATGGCGGCAAGGATCTTTTTTCGGCTCATTAATATCCGGTAGCTGGCCGAACCGATCAGTTTGGGGCTCTTTATTTCGAAGACTGCGGTCCGGTCCTCCCGCGTGACGGCATCACGGTGGGAAGGAATGATAAGGCAATGGCTGTGGGGCGGGGGCTTGCGCAGGTATTCGATTTTTTCCTCGACGTAGCGCCTCACCCCCCCACTCATCGGGCTGTAAAATTGAACCACGTCACATATTTTTATCGCCGGGCAACCCATCGGTAGGAAAAGAACGGCCATCCTTTTGAGATCATCTGCCCGAGGCAATAGATTTTTCGGCCCGGCAGTCTCGCTCCCGGCGGGGGCCGCCCCTTAGATTTCGTCGTCGTCTTCCGGCATGACCACGAATTCGGGGTAGGCGTCGATGCCCAACTCCGCGATATCCTGCCCCAGTTGCTCCACTTTGTTCGAAACGCGCACTTCGAGGGTCAAGGCCAGTAATTTCCATAGCAGCCAGGAGGAGGCGAAGACGAATGCGCCCACCGCCACCACACCGAGCAACTGAACGCCCAAATTTCCGCCGCCCGCCAGGCAGACCACCAGGGTGCCCCAAATACCGGCAAACAGGTGGGCCGGAATCGCCCCGACTACGTCATCCAGCTTCATCTTTACGAGCAACTTCATCCCCACCGTGCACGGTAGCAGTGCCGATGGCCAAGACGCCGATTATGGCAAGTGTCCTTACTACCAAGGCAGGGCTATTCTTTTGCAGAATGCCTTTCATAGGGGCTCATGTTTTTTGTTCCATTGAGAGGAGATGTTCAAAAAATCTGAGTTTTGGCCTAGGAAGGAGGCATCAGGGGCAATTCGACAATCATTTCGGTGAACTGGCCGGGTTCGGATTCAAGCCTGATGGCGCCTCCTTGCTCGCGCACGATATCGTTGGACAAGGCCAGACCGAGGCCGGTGCCTTGGTCCGTAGGCTTGGTGGTGAAGAACGGATTGAATATTTTATCGACGACATGGGGTGGAATCCCGGAGCCATTGTCCCGGATGCTTATCTCGAGCCGGTCGTCCAAGCGCCGGGTTGCCATGGAAAGGGTGGGTTCGTAATCCTCCCCTCCCTTGCTGTCGCTACGGCGTTTCTCGTCCATGGCGTAGCAGGCGTTGCTCACCAAATTGAGAAAGACGCGGCCCATATCCTGGGGCACGACTTCGATCATGCCCGCATCCGGATCAAAGTCTTGTTCGAAAGTCAGGTTGAAATCCGGGTCGGAGGCCCGGGCGCTGTGGTAGGCGAGCCTGGCATGTTCGTCGAGCAGGCGGTTGATATCGGTGGGTTGGCGATCGCCTCCTCCCCGGCCCATGGACAACATGGCGTGCACAATTGCGTTGGCCCGTTCCCCGTGTTGGCAGATGCGTTGGAGGTTCCCGGTGAGGTCCCCGCAAATCTCGTCAATCATCTCCCGTGGCTCCCCGCCCAACTGCTCGTTGCTTTCGTCGAGGATCTCCTGCAATTCCTCCAGCAACTCGGTTGAAACCTCCGAGAAATTCTTCACAAAATTGAGGGGGTTCTTGATCTCATGGGCCACCCCCGCGGTGAGTTCTCCGAGGGCCGCCAGTTTCTCTCGCATGACGATCTGGTCCTGGGCTCGCCTCAAGTCGCCCAGCACGGTTTCGAGTTGCTCGTTTTTGCCCTGCAATTCTTCCGCCAGTTTTTCTACCAGGTTCAAGCGCTGCACCTCGAGAGCGTGGCGGCGAAAGACTTCGAGGGCGGCCGCCATGTCGGCGACTTCGTCGCGGCCACTGATATCAACCTCGGTCTCGAGATCACCGGAGGCCATGCGGCGCATTCGGTTGGAGAGCCGGTCCAGTCGGCGCAAGAGCACCCTGCCGACGAAGAGATAGGCTATCAAAAGGGCTCCCACTATGCTGACCAGGTTCAGCGCCAGCAGTAGGCGTTGTCCGGTGAGGATGGCTTCGGAAGAAGCGCGAGTGGCTTCCACCGCCCTCATGCGGGCCTCGCCCACCAAACCCTCCACGTCGGCCAGCAAGTCGATGGCGAGACTTCGATTGCGCGCCAGAAAATCGAGCTGACGCGCGTCCAATTCGAGTTCGCGGCTGCGCAAATTAAATCCGCTCTCCTGGCCCAGACCCATTTGGAAAAGTCGCTCAACAGCCTGGACGATTCGGGCGTAGTCGGGCGAGGTTCCCATTCCCGACTGTCTCCGCTCGACCCTTCCCGCCGCAGCTTCAAACCGCTCCCGGAGAGGTTCGATCAGAGCGGCGTCCGCCAAGTTGAAAGCGCTGGCCAGGAGCTGGTTGGCGATAGTGGCGTCTCCGTACAAATCGGCCAGGTGGCGATAGCGGTCGAACTCCGCCTCGGAAAAGTGCTCCTGGCGGGGAGTAGCCGGTTCGTCCAGCGTCCGGTAGCCGGTCATGGCATAGAACAATTGATCGTCGATGGCCGGAATCAAGAGGCTGTCCACCTCGGCCCGCACCTCGGCCAGTTCAACCCGCAGGGCGGCGCTTTGAGCGCTCAGGGCAAACCGCTCGGCCACCGAACGATCAATAGCCGCAATGTTCGCAATCAGCGCAGTGCCGTTGGCGCGAATAAGGGCGAAGAGTTCCTCTTCCCCCCTTTGCTGAGTCAGGGCCGTCAATTGCGATTCAAAGGCGGCCTGCTCGGAGGCAATTTCCGCCGCCACCCTGGCAAAGTCCTCCGGTGTGGCCGCCGCCGCCAAGCGTGGGGCTGCGGCGGTCAAGGCCCCGCTTCGTTGAGCAACCCCAAAAGCAGCCGCCATCTCCGGTACGCTTTCTTCGTTGACGTGGCTTTGGGCCTCGCCCACCCGATTGAAGGAGTACCAGCCCACCAGACTCGCGCCCATGGTGAGAACGACAGCGCTGCCTATGCCCAGATAAAGCTGAGCTGAAATTCGGAAGCGACTTTCCAGCAGGCGTTTGAGCAGCCCGGTCATGGCCGCATGGCGTCGCGTAGCGAATGGATGGGGTGATAGGCGCCGTCGCTCCCGATGGCAGTGAGGAAAACCGCGTCTGAACCCTGTTGATCATCCTTACCGTAACGGAGTGCGAAACCTCCGAGGTCGATGAGATCGGCGTGGCGCAAACTCTCGAGAAATCGATCCCGATCGACCTCCGGACCGCAGCGCTCCAGGGCGGAAATAGCCAACCGGCCCGCCAGGTAACCTTCCAAAGAGACGAAACCTGGGGCGGCCTCCGCATCGTAGCCTGCCAAGGCGCGCCGGTAAGCGACAACGACGGGGAGCGAATCATCGGAAGGGAAGGGCACCACCTGGGTGACGAAGACCCCCGTGCCGGCGTGGCCGAGTTCCTTTGCCAAGGCATTGCTTCCCACAAAGGAAATGGTAATAAAGACGGGGTCCCAACCCGTGTGCCGGGCCCAGGAGATGAAGGTCGCAACCGGCTTATAGGCCCCGACCAGGATCACTGCCCCGGGGTCCGCCGTCCAAAGATCGAGCAAGGCCGTTTTAATCGCAGTGGTGTTGCGCGGGTAGACCCCAATCGCCGCCGGGGCCATCCCGCGACGCTGAAGTGCTTGCAGGGCGCCCCGGTAACCGGCCCGGCCAAAGGAGTCGTCCTGGTACATTACCGCGATGCGTTCGATGCCCAGGTCCGTGGTCAGGCGAGCCACCATGGCCTCCGTTTCCTGATCATAGGAGGCCCGCAGGTTGATCACGGTGCGCCATGTTGGCTCGCGTAGAAAGGCCGCCCCCGTAAACGGGGCGATGTAGGGAACCCCGGCGGCTGCCGCTACCGGAGCGGCCGAACGCGAGGTGGGGGTGCCGACTGCCCCGATCAGGGCAAATACACCATTCTGTTCGATCAGTTGGCGGGTGTTGATGATGGCGGCCTCGGGCTCATAGGCATCGTCCATGGAGAGCAGTTCCAACTGCCGCCCGTGTATGCCGCCCTGCCGATTAGCTTCGGCAAAAGCGGCCTGGATGCCGAGCCTCATGTTCTTGCCCAGTTCCTGGGCGGGCCCGCTGAAGGCGGCTGATTGCCCAAAGAGGATTCGTTCTCCGGAAGGGGCGGTCGTCCCCTCGAGGCCAACACCCGCAACGGCAACAAGCCCGGCGAGGAAGGCGCCCCCGATCCTCATTGTTCCCTCCTCTTGATGAGGGTGAGGTGATTTCGGCCCTGCTCGCGTCGATACTGGATTTCATCCATCAGGTGGTGGACCAGATAAATGCCAAGGCCTCCGATGGGCCGGTTTTCCAGCTTTGAGGTCAGGTCGGGTTCGGGGTTGTCCTTCAGGGGATTGAAAGCAGGGGCGTCATCCACGATCTCTATGGTCAGCTTTTCGGCCTCCCAATTCAGGTCGATTGCGATCTCGTGATTCGGATCTCCCCGGTGGCCGTAGTGGATGACGTTGACGACCAATTCCTCCAGGGCAAGATTGACCTGATATACCAGGTCGGGGGGCCAATCCGCCTCTTTTTCCAGCTCTTTGATCACGGACTGAATCCTCTCCAATTCCCGGAGGTCCGAGGCAAACCGCAGTGACCGTTTCACGTTCATGGAGCACGCTCGTTGTGCCGAAGCGTCAAGCAGGTGATATCGTCGAATTGGGGCCTTTCCCCGGCGAATGTGTGCACCGCCGCGAAAATAGCCTGGTTGGCCTCGCGGGCATCATGGGAGCCTGCCACTGCCAATACCTGCCGCAACCGCTCAAGCCCGAACTCCTCGTCGTCACTGTTCATCGCTTCGGTGACCCCGTCGGTGTAAAGCACGAGACTGTCACCGGGCGACAATGAAATCGTTTTTTCCTGGTAAGTAAGATTTGGAACTACGCCCAATGCGATCCCCTCGGTGGAAGGCAGCAGGGCGGAGCGGCCGTCCGGATGAACCAGGAGTGGGGGATTGTGCCCGCCGTTGGCATATACCAGTTCGCCCTTAGCCGGGTTGAACACGGCAAAAAACATGGTGACGAACAGTCCCGCCTGGTTGTCTTCTTCCAAAAGGTGGTTTACTAAGCCAAGCACCTTGGCCGGGGACGGATCGCCGATGGCGGCCCCTTTCAGCAAGGTGCGGCAGGACATCATGAACAAGGCCGCCGGAACCCCCTTGTCCGAGACATCGCCGATGGCCATCCCGAGGTGGCCCTTGTCCAGGGTTACAATATCGAAAAAATCGCCCCCCACGTCGCGAGCCGGCTCCATGCTGCCATATATCTGACAGCCCACCCTCTCGGGGAAAGCGGACGGCAGAATCGATTGCTGCATCTGATGGGCGACGTGCAACTCGTTTTGCAGCGACACCAGTTTGTCGCGGGAAGCCAGGGCTTCACGCCACAGGGTGAGGTGGTGCAAAGTGCGTTCGATGGTTATCCTCAAATCCTTGAAGTCGATCGGCTTTGTGACGAAGTCGAAAGCGCCCCGGTTCATGGCGGTGCGGATATTTTGCATGTCGCCATAAGCCGAGACGACCACGGAACGAATGTTGGGATCAACTATCGAGATCTGTTCGAGAAGGGTGAGGCCGTCCATTTTTGGCATGTTGATATCGGTAAGCACCATGTCGATATCCGGGTCCTCATCCAATTTTTCGAGGGCCTCAACACCATTTTGGGCAAAGACGAAAAGATAGCGGCCGGCCCGTACCTGGCGCCGCAGGCGCTGCCGTACCAAATGTTCGAGGTCGGGTTCGTCGTCGACCACGAGGATCTTGTAAGGTACTTGCGTCATATCCAGTTACTTCAGAAATGGCAGGTTGAGGGAAGCCCAGGGCCTATCCATACCGGTTCGGACCGGGAAACATGCCGAATTTCCACGGGACTACCGAAAAGCGCCTTCCTATTCCCCCATCACTTCCATGAGGGAGCCGTAAATCGGAATGATTTTGTCAAATCCGCTGATTTCAAAGATCTCCCGGATCGGATCCGAAAGTGAGCACAGAGCGAATTCGGCCCCTTTGTTTCGAAGCGCCTTGGCCACCAGCAGGAGGACTCGCAGCCCGGAACTGCTGATGTAGGAAAGATTCCCGAGATCGAGGATTACTTTCCTGTCGTCGCCGATGGCGCTACTCAAGGCCTGTTCGAATTCGCGTGCGTTGGCGCTGTCGACCCGGCCTGTTACCTGGGCGATTAAAGTTTCATTTTTTCGTTCGACATCGATGTCCATTTTTTCCGAGCCCCCCTGGGTTCCTCCAAGTTGCACTAAGTCCTATAATCTCTACAGCAATCAGACCTAAGAAAACATGACGGTGGCTGCGGGGAGAGGTCAAGGGATAAATCGATATCCATGGCAGCCTTTAATACGGCCCGCCCGGGACGGCCCTTTACCTGAAAATCCAGTCTAGACCGTAAGGGCAAATCAATCTGAGTTGTTTCCATAAACCGACACAACACACGGAGCCCGTATTGACCTCCTGCCATGCCTCGATCCATCATTGACTTCCACGGCGGAGTCGGCCCCCAACGGGGCCTTTTCAGTAATTCCAGGGAAGGTCCAAAGACGAGATTGCCATTGGGGCGCTCTGCCGGAAGACAGGCGGGGTTTCAGGCACAACCACTGCATTGGCCCCAAATCCGCTTTGAAGCAGTATTATGACAATAGGTTCCCCAGAAGAGCCCAAAAGGGAGGTCCACATAGCTTTCGAACGCGTGGTAAAGAGCTATGACGGCCGAACGCAGGTGGTCAAGGACCTCAATTTGGAAATCCTGCGCGGAGAGTTCCTGACCCTCCTTGGTCCATCCGGATCGGGCAAGACGACATGCCTGATGATGCTGGCGGGGTTTGAGGCCCTTACCTCCGGGAACATAACCATCGACGGGCGCCCCGTTCACGACATCGCCCCCCATAAACGCGGTATCGGAATGGTTTTCCAACACTATGCCCTCTTTCCCCATTTGACCGTAGGCAGGAACTTGGCCTTCCCACTGGAAGTCAGGGGTCTTGGCCCGTCGGAAAGGAACAGCCGGGTGCGGCGGGCTTTGCAACTCGTGCGCCTGGAAGGGCTTGAGAAAAGGAAACCGGCCAACCTTTCCGGAGGTCAGCAACAGCGGGTAGCCATCGCCCGGGCTCTTGTATTCGAGCCGGAAATTGTCCTTATGGACGAACCCCTGGGCGCGCTCGACCGCCGACTTCGCGAGGAAATGCAGTTCGAAATACGACGCATTCACCAGCAATTGGGCGTGACCATGGTCTACGTGACCCACGATCAGCAGGAGGCCATGGTCCTGTCCAATCGAGTGGCGGTCTTTCGAGAGGGACGAATCGAGCAGATCGCCGCCCCGGAAACGCTCTACGAAGAACCCGGCGGCGTCTTTGTTTCATCCTTCATCGGAGACAACAACGTGCTCTATGGCGAAGTGAGAGAAGTGCGGGATAACGACATTTGCCACGTAACCATCGGGCAGGACCGAGACGTCAAGGCATTCGCCGGGGAGGCGACACGACCGGGGGAACCCGTATGGATTGCCATCCGGCCCGAACGGGTGGGAATCGCCACTTCGGACAACCAGTACTCCAATCAGTTTGATGCCAGGGTCAACGACATCGTCTTCATGGGCGACCATTTGAGACTCCATGTCGAAACCTGCGGGATCCACAATCTCGTATTGAAGATCCCCAATATCGTCGGACACGGGGCCGTTCTGCCGGGAGACGACATTCAGATTGGATGGGCCGCTCTGGATTGCCGCGCCCTTTCCATTGAATCGAAAAACTCCTTATGAAAACGAATCGTATTTTGCCAACCCTCCTTTGGGCTGTTGCGGGTTTCGGCTCGGCCAGTTTGGCTTGGGCAGAGCAAACCCTGACAGTGGTTTCCTTCGGCGGATCCTATGCCAGGGCCTGTGTCGAAGGCTACCACAAAGCCTTTACCGAAAAAACGGGCATAAGAATCAAGCTGGAAGACTACAACGGCGGGTTGGCCCAGATCCGCGCCCAAGTCGATTCCGGGTCGGTCCATTGGGACGTCGTCGACACCGAGAGCGCCCCTTTGCTGACGGGTTGTGATGAGGGGTTGTTCGAGTATGTGGACGATCTGGAGCTTCCTCCCGCCCCGGACGGGACACCTGCATCCGAGGATTTCTTTGACGGAGTGTTGACCGACTGCGGAGTGGGCACCCTGATATATGCCACCGTCATCGCCTTCAATCCGGAATTCATTGAAGGAGCGCTCCCAACATCCATTCGGGACTTCTTCGACCTGGAAAAGTACCCGGGGAGGCGAGGCATGCTCCGGGCTCCCGCAACAAATTTGGAATTCGCCTTGATGGGAGACGGGGTTCCCACGGAGAAGGTTTTTGAAGAACTCTCTACCGATGAAGGCATGCGTCGGGCATTCCGCAAATTGGACAGCATCAAGGATCATGTGGTTTGGTGGGAGACCGGGGCGCAACCGCCCCAGATGCTGGCTGATGGCGAAGTCGTCATGTCCACGGCTTGGAATGGGCGGATATTCAATGCCCAAGTGCAGGAAAAACAGCCCTTTGTCATAATTTGGGACAGCCACATCCGCGACACCGGAACCTTGGCCATCGTCGCGGGAGCTCCCAATCTGGAGAATGCCCGCAAGTTCGTGGCCTTTGCCACCAGCACTCAGGCAATGGTGGGAGTGGCTCAGCACATATCCTATGCCCCGGTGCGACATTCCGGGCTCCCCCTCGTAGGCAAACACGCGGTAACCGGGGTTGATATGCAACCACACATGCCCACCCAGCCGGAAAATTCCAGGAATTTTCTTTGGAACGATGTCGAGTGGTGGAGCGAGCGCCAAGACGAGCTCACGGAACGATTCAATGCCTGGCTGTCGAGATAGGCTCGGGAAGGGGGCGTTCAGGTTACCCCAAGGGCTGTCCGCCCTGCCGCCGCGTAGCAAGGCATGAACCGCCGAAGGCAGGGCAGGAGGTTGCTTCGAAGATTCATCCCCGTGGGGCTGGCCCTCCCTCTGGTCGCCTTCGTCCTGGTAACCTTCGTCATCCCCCTCGCCACCATGGTCGTGCAGAGCGTTCACGACCCGGAGGTTGCCGATGCTTTTCCCCGGACCCTCGCCCTTTTGGCCGACTGGGAGGACTCGGCCCTTCCTTCGCCGGATGTTTATGAAGCCATGGCGGCCGAATTGGTCCTTTCCAGGGAAAACCGATCCATTGGAAAAGTCGCAACCCGGGTAAACCGCATCGAGAGCGGCACGCGTAGCGTATTTGCCAAGACCGCCCGTCGTCTGGAAAGCGCGGACACTTCCGACATGCCCGCCTCCATGATCCAAATCGATCGGAGATGGGGAGACGTTTCCCTGTGGCGGGCCATAGTCAAGGCCGGACAACGCTACACCGCGCGCCATTATCTCCAGTCCATCGATCTCGAACGCGGGTTGGACGGGGAAATCCAACTCGTCAGTGAAGAACGGAGAATCTACAAAACGCTTTACCTGCGAACGGTCTACGTGAGCTTCGCCGTGACGGTGTCGTGCTTCCTTATTGGGTACCCCATTGCTTTTGCCATCACCAGCGTATCCGACTCACTCGCCAAGATCCTGTTGGTGATCGTCCTCGTGCCCTTCTGGACCTCCCTTCTGGTTCGAACGACATCCTGGCTCGTGCTCTTGCAGAATCAGGGAGTCATCAATGACATCCTGGTTTGGATCGGCCTGGTGGATGACGGATCGAGACTCGCCCTGGTTCACAATATGACGGGCACTCTCATTGCAATGACGCATGTTTTGTTGCCCTTCATGATCCTCCCCCTCTATGCAGTCATGCGATCCATTCCACCCGTTTATATGCGGGCCGCGGCATCTTTGGGGGCAAACCCCTTCCAAGCTTTTGCCAGGGTTTACTTCCCTCAGTCCCTTCCGGGCGTTTCGGCCGGGTGCCTGCTCGTTTTTATTTTGTCCTTGGGCTACTACATTACCCCGGCTCTCGTCGGGGGGGCCAAGGGACAACTCATTTCCAACATGATCGCCTACCATATTCAGACTTCGCTGAATTGGGGACTGGCCGCCGCCATTTCGGTTGTCGTACTGGTGGGCGTTTTCGTCTGCTACTTCCTGTTCGACCGATGGGTCGGGATTGACAAACTCAAGCTCGGATAATGCCACACATTGGATGGAAATGCTTGAAAGGGGCCTTTGTAACGGTGGTAGCGCTGGGCTTCGGCTTTCTCATTCTGCCTCTGCTGGTAATCATTCCTTTGAGCTTCAACGTAGAGCCCTACTTCACTTTTACGGAAGGCATGCTTCGTTTTGATGGCGATGCTTATTCGCTGCGATGGTATCGCTCCATCGTGGAGAACCCGGAGTGGCGGGCAGCCATCGGAAACAGCTTCTTTATCGGCATCTTCGCCGCGGCCCTGGCCACCGTGCTCGGCACACTGGCGGCTATGGGCTTGAACCACCCGAAGTTTCCCTTTCGCGAGTTCGTTTCCGCATTCGTGATCTCTCCCATGGTGACCCCGGTGATCATCGTGGCGGTGGGAGTGTTCTTTTTCTACTCCGCCATCGGTCTCGGTCAGACTCGCCTCGGGCTTATCCTGGCTCATGCCATGCTCGGGGCGCCCTTCGTAGTCATTACCGTATCCGCCACCTTGGCCGGGTTTGATCACACCCTGCTTCGGGCCGCGGCCAGCCTTGGAGCAGGACCCATTACGGCTTTCCGTCGCATTCAGCTCCCCATTATTGCGCCCGGTGTCTTTACGGGCGCGCTATTCGCCTTTGCCGCCTCATTCGACGAAGTCGTAATCGTCCTTTTCCTGGGGGGGGTGGATCAGCGCACCATACCGCGCCAGATGTGGTCCGGGATACGAGAAGAGATAAGCCCAACCATCCTCGCCATAGCCACCCTGCTGATTGCCTTCGCCATACTGGTCCTCCTGGCCGTAGAACTGCTGCAAAAAAGTGGCAAGAGGATTCATGAAGACACGTGATGGCCTGGCATATTTGGGAGGGAGCCCGTTTTTCTCTCGATAGGGCTCAGCGGTCCGGATAGACAGGGGATCAGCTTTGTAATGGCGAAAAATAATCAGGATATCCGCTATGAGCCGGACGAGCGGCCTCCTCACCCGGTAGCTTTTGGAGCTGGTTTTCAAACCGCCGTTGTCATTATCGCTCCGGTAGTGATCAGCGCCATCCTCATTGGCCGGGCGGCCAATCAGCCGGACAGTTACCTGAATTGGGTCGCTTTTGCGGCTTTGCTGATCAGTGGAGTGAGCACGGTTCTGCAAGCGGCCCGGGTCGGTCGGATCGGGGCCGGGCACGTGCTTATCATGGGCACCTCCGGAGCCTTTATCGCGGTCTGCATCACCGCTCTGGTGCAGGGCGGACCACCCCTCATGGCCAGCCTGATCGTCGTCTCGGCGCTTTTTCAGTTTGCCCTGGCCGCGAGGCTTTCCCTATTGCGCCGCATCCTCACCCCGGTCGTGGCCGGAACGGTTATTATGCTGATTGCCGTAACGGTCATGCCGATTGTTTTCGGCCTGTTGAAGGAAGTCCCCGCCGACACGTCGCCGAGGGCGGCGCCAGTTGTGGCCGTGGCAACGCTGACAACTCTCGTGGCGCTGGCTCTTCGCGCCCCATTGTCGTGGCGGTTGTGGGCGCCGTTAATCGCCATGGTGGTGGGTTGCGCGGTGGCCGCGCCGTTCGGACTTTTCGATTTTCAACCGGTAATAGCGGCGCCCTGGATCGGTTTGCCCGATTACGGGTGGCCGGGGTTGGATTTGTCCTTCAAGACAGAATTCTGGGCCCTTCTGCCGGCTTTTGTGGTCGTCACCCTGGTGGGCGCGATCGAGACCATTGGCGATGGTATTGCCATTCAACGGGTCTCGCGCCGCCGACCGCGGGCGACCGATTTTCGCTTGGTTCAAGGGGCTCTCAATGCCGATGGGATGGGCAACCTGCTCTCGGGGCTCATCGGGACGGCCCCCAACACCACCTACTCCAGCAGCTTATCGCTGGCGGAACTCACCGGGGTTGCCGCCCGCCGCGTAGGGGTGTATGTGGGGAGCATCTTTGCCATTCTGGCCTTATCGCCCAAAGTGACGGCCCTCCTCATCTCCATTCCCAATCCCGTGGGGGCGGCCTATATTACCGTGCTGATCGGCCTGCTTTTCGTCCAGGGCCTGAAGATGGTTGTGGAGGACGGGCTCGATCACCGCAAGGCTGCGGTTGTGGGGCTCTCCTTCTGGCTTGGAGTAGGCTTCGAGAATGAGATGATCTTCGCCGACCTTTTGGGTGGGACCTGGGGCACCCTGCTCGGTAACGGAATGACCGCAGGTTGCCTTACCGCTATTTTGCTGACCGCATTCATGGAACTGACCGCTCCCCGCCGCCGCCGTCTGGAAACCGAATTGGCCCTGGCCTCGACATCCAAGATCGACAAGTTCCTCCGCGCCTTCGCCGCGAAAAACGGCTGGAACGAATCCGCCACGGGGCGCTTGCGCGCTGCTGGAGAAGAGACTCTGACGGTTCTGGTGCAACAAGCCGAGGCCGATGCAACTGCCAAGGGACGGCGGCTGATTCTCACCGCCCGGTCCGCTGAAAGGGCCGTGGAATTGGAGTTTTTGGCGGCCATAGCGGGGGAAAACCTGGAAGACCGGCTGGCCTACCTGAGCGAACAACCCCAGATACTGGATGAACGGGAGATCTCTTTCCGTTTACTGCGGCATTACGCCACTTCCGTGCGCCATCAAAAATATCACGGCGTAGACATCGTTACCGTCCAGGTCGGGAACGGACCTTAGCCCGCATGTCTCACAAAATTTGTAGCGAGCGAACGAAAATCGAGTGCTGGTGTGGAGTTCGGGTAGGGGCGCAGATGAGGACGGATCGACACCCTGCAAAGTTGGGTCGGGGTCATTCCTTGCAATATTGGCGGTTGATCCGGGCAGCTCACACGTAGTAGCATGGCGGGAGTATGCAAACTGTGATTGCCTGTCTCATGAAGGGCCCCATATCACGGGCTATCTGCTGGACATTGAGATGGGAGGACAGGTCGGGAGCCGGGCCTTCGGCCTAGGGAAATCCTAATGGCCTTGGAAGACGATAAGCGGAATGAATGTTCTTGACCCCGCAAGGGATAATAAAGAGGAGTGGAGAGGTCGCCCGATGGCTTTGACGCGGAGGTCGTTGCTCCGCCGTGGCGCCGCAGGGTTGCTGGCAATCTGCTGTTCGAATAGGAGCAAGGCGCGAACCGGAATTGGAGGTGTATTTGATATGGTAGTAGCAGAAAATCCAGGAAGCGGAACCGGGAAGGAAATTCCGTCCGGCGATGAGATAACCCTGGGGGTGTCGGCCGCCTTTTCCGGCCCCTCCCGGGGCTTGGGCCGCGAACTCTATCGCGGGGCCAAAGCCTACTTCGATCATGTCAACGAGAACAGCCTCCTCGGCCACAGGATCACCCTCAAGCTCTACGATGACGGCTACCAGCCAGACCCATGCGTTCGCAACACCATGAAGCTGATGCTGGAGGACCGCGTGTTCCTCCTCTTTGGATATGTGGGGACCCCGACTGTAACCCGCGTGCTGCCCCTGTTGAAGAAATTCCAAAACGAACGCGTCTACTTGTTTTTCCCCTTTACCGGCGCCCAACCGCAAAGGGAACCTCCTTATGGCGAATTTGCCTTCAATTTGCGCGCCTCCTATCGTCAGGAAACCAGTGGTCTGGTGGAGAATTTCGTTCGGGTTGGAAGAAAGCGCATCGCCGTGTTCTATCAGGCCGACGCCTACGGCCGAAGCGGATGGGCGGGTGTGAGGGCGGCGCTAGGGGAGCACGGTGGGCAATTTGTGGGGGAGGCAACCTACCGCCGCGGCCAGCGGTTCACCAGCAGCATGAGGGCACAGGTCGAAATCCTGAAAGCCACTTCTCCTGATGCCGTGATATGCATTGGGTCGTATGCCGCCTGCGCCGCCTTCGCGCGCGACGCCGTGGACCTCGACCTTCGCGTGCCCATAGCCAATCTCTCCTTTGTGGGAAGCGAAAACCTCCTCCAACTCCTCACTCAGGACCGGGAGGACCCCGACTCTTATACCCGGCTGCTGGTCAACTCCCAAGTCGTTCCCAGTTACGAGGATTTGTCGATTCCGGCCGTGCGGGAGTATCGCCAACTGATGGCCCGCTACGACCCCCAGGTCCCCGCCGATCTCGCCCAGGAACCCTACCAACCGTTCCCGCAAAGCTTCGTCAGTCTGGAGGGCTTTCTCAACGCCAAGCTGATGACGGAGATCCTGCGGCGTCTGGGAGAGGATAGGGGCAGGGCCAAGCTGGAGGAAGCGGTCTTTTCAGTCCAGGACTTCGATCTGGGAATCGGTGAAATGGTCTCTTTCGGGCCCAATCGGCGGCAGGGGCTCCAAACCGTCTATTACACCATCGTTCGGGATGGCCGCTTTGTCACCCTCGACGACTGGGAAAGCTGGCTGGGATGAAATGAAAATAGAGAAGCTGTTTCAAAAAACCCGGTTCGGAATCTTCGCACTCTTCGGGATGATCGTCCTTTCAACTTCCCTTTTGTGTATCTACACCGTCGACACCCAGTTATCGTCCGAGTACGAGTCCAACACCAGGAACATCGCCCAGAGCATTGCCGATTCCAGCGTAGACATTCTCCTCAACCGGAACTTGGCCTCGCTGCAGTCATTGATCGACCAGTTCGTGGAGATTCAGGGCATCCGCTACATATACATCACCAGTGAGAGGGGGGAATTTCTGGCTCATACATTCGTCCCCGGAATCCCCCGGGAGATCCTGGGGAGCGATCCATCCAGCACCGAGCCCGTCGAACGGAGGATCCCGGGCATGGGGGATTTCATAGAAGTCGGGAGCCCGATTTTGGCCGGGGTTGCCGGCACGGTACACGTGGGGATGGACATGGACATCGTGGCCCTGAAGATTCAGCGAGCCATCGGTCAGCAGGTCATCCTTATCAGCATCCTTCTCGTCCTTGGCGTTTTGGCTTCGATCTGGCTGGTCAACCTGGCGGCAAAACCGCTGGGAGGGCTTCTTGACTACGCCGTGAGAGTAGCCGCCGACCCGGAAAAGGACGGGGCATCGGAGGACGAACTCCTGACCCGCGATGATGAAGTAGGGGATCTGGCTCGCCTCTTCCGTTACGTTTCCGGCCATTCGTCCGGCTGGAAGAAGCCCGGGGCCCCAACGACGAGAGCTCCTTAGAGGGAGGAACGGGAAGTGCGCCTTCCGCGAATAGCCATCGCACTCTTCTGCACGTTTCTGCAGGTCTGTTTCGGCACGGTCTACGCCTGGAGTTTCTTCCAGACCATGCTGGTAAGGCAGGTAGGCTGGACGCATACTCAGACGGCTTGGGCATTCAGTATCGCGATTTTTTCTTTGGGGGTATCGGCTGCCTGGGCCGGAAACATGCTTCCCCGACTGGGTCCGAGGTTTCTCGCGTTGACCGGAAGCATACTGTTCTCGGGCGGTTATCTGATTTCCGGATTGGCCCTGCACCTGGATGTCATCCCGCTGTTTTATTTGGGTTACGGCGTGATAGGCGGCGCGGGAATCGGACTGGGGTACGTTACTCCGGTTGCTACCGTGGCAAAGTGGTTTCCGGACCGCAAGGGGCTGGCCACGGGAATCGTGGTAATGGGTTTCGGCATCGGCGGCTTTCTCCTGAGCAAGGGACTGGCCCCATTCCTGATCGTGCGGACGGAAGGAACCCTGCCCCTTGTCTTCATCTGGCTCGGCATCATATTCGCCTGCGTTCTTATTCCCTGCAGCCTCGCTCTGAGCGATCCCCCGGCCTCCGCCATCCCCGCTACCGCCACTGCGGGCAACCCTCCTGGATTCGCCGAGCCGGAATCCTCTCGCCCCTACCTGCGAACCCCCCAGTTCGTAGTCATGTGGATCGTCTTTTTCTTCAACATCGCCGCTGGGATATCAGTGATCAGCTTCCAGTCGGAAATCCTCCAGGAGATCTGGGGCTTGGCCGATAACACGATCGAACCGACCACGTTGGCCGAGTACGGCGCCACTCTCATAGCGGTGAGTTCGATCTGCAACGGTTTGGGACGCCTGTTCTGGGGGTTGCTTTCGGACCGGTTCGGCCGGGTCACGATTTTCAGGGTGCTTCTGGCCAGCCAGATGGTCGTCTTCGGCATTCTCATGACCGAAACCAACCCCTGGGTGTTCTCCGCTTTGGTCTGTTATTTCCTGCTCTGCTTTGGCGGTGGATTCGCCACCATGCCCCCCTTCGTACTCGATGTATTCGGCACCAAAAAAATGTCCACCATCTACGGAGCGGTCCTGACGGCATGGGCCGCCGCCGGGATCTGCGGACCACTCTACCTCGGTTACTTGAAGGATGTATACCCCGATCGGGCCGTCATGTATTGCTTTCTCATCGGGATCTTCATGCTCGGCGCCGGCTATCTTTTCTCCTACCTCTTGAACGACGGGAGGATTCGTCTGGGCCGGCCAACATTGGAGAGCACACTGCACCGGTATGGGATTCCGATGGAGATGAAGCGTTGAAACCGCCGGAGGGGGCTAGCGGTGCGGGTTAAGATACTACAACTGTTCGTATTCGGCATGGAAGTGGAACCAAACGGCCTTTGGGCCAGTGTGGTCCTGTCCGTACTCCTTGACAGGTCGGCGGCAACTCCCTATAGGGGATTATCATTACGTTTGGGTGTGCAGAGCAGCGGGAAAAAAGATCGGACATGACGCTACCATCTTCTAAAGCATCTAGAAGCAGCGATTTCGCTTACCAAGAGCACATTCTGGAAGGAGTTTCCCGCACCTTCGCCCTCACCATTCCACAGCTTCCGGATCCGTTGCGCGACGTAGTGGGCAATGCCTACCTCCTGTGCAGGATCACCGATACCATCGAAGACGAGCCCGCCCTGACCGCCCTGCAGAAACAAGCCTTCTCCGAGCGTTTCGTGGAAGTCGTCGCCGGGCGCGAAGAAGCGGGGCCTTTCGCGCGCGAACTCGGCGCCTCCCTGTCGTCCTCAACCACCGAAAGCGAGCGCGACCTGGTGGCCAACAGCGACCGGGTAATCCGGATCACCCGCCGCTTCAGCCCTGCCCAGCAAAGCGTGCTCGAACGCTGTGTCAGGATCATGTCCCGGGGGATGGCCGAGTTTCAGCGAAATCAGACTCCCGACGGCCTCCACGACCTCCCGCATCTGGACCGTTACTGTTATCATGTCGCCGGAGTAGTTGGCGAGATGCTCACTGAACTTTTCTGCGATTACTCCCCCGAAATTAAAGAACGCCGGGAAGATCTGCTCGCCCTTTCAGTCTCTTTCGGCCAGGGGTTGCAGATGACCAATATACTCAAGGACGTTTGGGACGACCACCGCCGCGGCGCCTGTTGGCTGCCGCGGGATGTCTTCCTCAAGGCAGGATTCGAGTTGGGGTCCCTTACCGCAGAACATGGCCACCCCGGTATGGTCGAAGGGGTTCTCGAACTCGTGGCAATCGCCCGCGGTCATCTGGCCAACGCCTTGAGCTTCATCCTGCTCATACCCCGCCGTGAAACCGCAATCCGCCGCCACTGCCTGTGGGCCCTGGGGATGGCCGTGCTCACCCTGCGCCGTATTCACGCCACCCCGAGGTTCAGAGAAGGGCAGGAAGTAAAAATTTCGCGCCGAAGCGTGTGGGCGGTCGCCGTCGTCACCAGCGCCCTGGTTCGCTCAAATCTCGCCCTCAAGGGACTTTTCAATGTCTTCACTCGAAGCCTCCCTCGCCCTGCAGTGGAAATGCGGGTTTGCCCACACACTTGACAGAAAACGCTACCAGTGTATAAGTTTGGCTGGATTGTATTGCCAACAATATCGCTCCAATTGAACAAATTCGGAAGGAAACACCATGCGAGTCATATTAGCTCAACCACGCGGATTTTGTGCCGGCGTCGAACGCGCCATCGAGATCGTCGAAACGGCGCTGCATCAGTACGGGCCCCCGGTATACGTGCGCCATGAGATCGTCCATAATCGCCGGGTAGTGGAAAAACTGAAAGCGAAGGGCGCCCGGTTCGTGGAACAGATCGACCAAATTCCCGATGGAGCCATTACCGTATTCAGTGCTCATGGCGTGTCCAGAAAGGTCGAGCAGGACGCGTCGCTACGCCAACTTCAACCCATCGATGCCACCTGTCCTCTCGTCTCCAAGGTGCACAACGAAGGTAGGCGCTATGCTGCCAAGGGCCACGATATCATCCTCATCGGGCACAAGGGGCATCCCGAGGTTGAAGGCACCATGGGACAGATCCCGGGAAAGGTTTTCCTGGTCAGCGACTTGGAAGACGTGGAAGCGCTGAAGGTAAACGATCCCGACAAAGTCGCCTACATCACCCAGACCACTCTGTCGGTCGACGATACCCGCGAGGTTATCTCAGCCCTGCGGCGGCGATTTCCCCTCATCCATGGACCGGACGTCAAGGACATCTGCTACGCTACCCAGAACCGCCAGGCCGCGGTGCGTTCACTCGCAGCCCAAGTGGACTTGATGCTGGTGGTAGGGGCACAAAACAGCTCGAACTCTAATCGCTTGTGCGAAGTCGGAAAGGACAGCGGGGTACCGAGCTACCTGATCGATGATCCTTCCAAGATCAATCCCGAGTGGTTGGTCGGGATTGAGAGCATCGGCATTTCCGCCGGGGCCTCGACTCCCGAGGAACTTGTCCAGGAGTTGATCGGGAAGCTGCGGGAGTCCGCCGAACTGGATATTTCCACCATGGAAGGCATCGTCGAAAACGTTCACTTCGGTCTGCCCGCCACCTTGGACGCTATCCCCGCCACTGGGAAGTCCAGGCCTATCGGGGCTGAAACTGCCTGATTTCCCCGCGAATCCACTCTCTTGGGGATATGGCTCACAAATAACGTTACCTGATCGGGGTTTTCTGCCGACAGCCTGTCACATAATGCAGGAAATTAACGGGTAGTCCTGGTGATCCGTCGTATAATTGCTTGTGTAGTACGTGGATAGAATTGCAATTTAGCGGTCGGTAGTGAACTTTTTCAAAGATCGCTAACCCTAATACAATGACATTTCCTCCGTCGGCCTATATCGATGGTTACGTAAAGGCAAAGGCCCGCCTCGAGGACCGGGAAGCAGCCGACAACTATATCAGGCACACCGTCATAGGGGATCCGGAACTCGATCCAGTGATGGAGGAACTCGCATCCTTGCCTCCCCATGACCTTCATCGGTTCATCGGGGCCGGAATAGAGCAGCAGGATGAGGTTCTGCGTACTGCGCCGCAATCCCTGCGAGATTTTTTCAACAATCTCGAGGACCCTCCCTGGCTCGACCGCGAAGCTTTTCGCCCGGGAATACGCGCCTTTCACGCCAATGTCGACCTTATGCTCGTGGCTTTCGTTACGGGAGTGCTGGTAGAAGGTTTTTCGACCCTGATCGCCAAATCTTTCTACCTTACCGGGCGAGTGGCGGCGACAAAAAGGCGTCTCCGGCAGAATAACCGCCAACTGTTGGAAATCTTCTACCCCAGGGGCTTGGATAGGAATGGCGACGGCTGGAAGCTCTCCACGCGCGTGCGCTTCGTTCACGCACGCATCAGGCACCTGCTGGCGAATTCCGATGACTGGAATCACGAAGCGTGGGGCACGCCGTTGAGCGCGGCGCACCTGGGCTTTGCCATCTCCGTCTTTTCCCAGCGCCTCCTGGAATATTCGATGGCGCTGGGCGCGAAGTTCAATCAGACGGAAAAAGAGAGTGTGCTTGCGGTGTGGCGCTACGCCGGGCATCTCATGGGGATTCCTGAATCCATCCTTTACACCGACAGCGAGGAAGCAAAAAAAATATACCGGATTGCCCCCATGTGCGAGCCGCCGCCGGACGCCGATTCGACAGCCATGGCGAATGCATTGATCGGATCCATTCCCGGAATTGCGAATATAACGGATCCGGTTGAAAAGAAAAATGTGATAACTTTGGCCTATCGCCTTTCACGCGGACTTCTTGGAAACCGACTCGCCAATCAGTTCCAGTATCCAAAGACTTCAACCATAGGTGTGCTTTTTCTTTACCGGATTAAACAACGCTTTCTTCGATTGATCAAGGATCAGCAGGGTATTAGAGCACAAAATTTTTCTCAGCTTCTCCAAATTTCGGTCTACGATGATATTGGAGTGAGCTACAAGATGCCCGACCATGTCCGCGCGTCAAAATCTAGTGACTGGTAAGCGATGCTTAGACCCGTGCTATTGGATCGCTACATAGATGTCATCTTGCGCCGAAGGTGGCTGGTTCTTGCCCTGGCGACGTTGATCATGCTGGTTACCGGAGCAGGCCTCCGCTTCATTACCACTGCCTACGATTACCGCATTCTTTTCAGCGAAGACAATCCCCATCTCATCGCTTTCGACGCCCTGGAGAATACCTATTCCGCCTCTGATAACGCTTTGATTGCCGTCGCCCCGCGGGAGGGTGCGGTGTTCACCAAAGAGGCACTCGGCGCGCTCGAAGAGTTGACCGAAGCCGCATGGAAGGCGCCGTACTCCAGCCGGGTCGACTCCCTCTCCAACTATACTCACAGCCGGGCCGAGGGGGATGATTTGATCGTCGAACCGCTCGTCCATGAGACGAGCGCCCTGAATGCCGCCGACCTCGTGCGAATCAGGAAAATCGCTCTGAATTCCACGGAAATCGCCGGGCGCCTCGTCTCCCGTGACGGCCGCATGGGTGCCCTGGCCATTACTTTCTTCCTGCCTGAAAACCAGAGCGCCGCGGTGTTCGAAATTACCGATTATCTCCAATCAGTCCTCGCCCAGGCCCGTGCCCGTCACCCGGATATCGATTACTACATGACCGGATCTGTGGTCATCAACCGGGTTTTTGCCGATGCCCCGCAAGCCGAAAACAAAATACTGGTGCCGATTGTGTTTCTCGTCATCGTGGGCCTCTCCATTATTTTACTGCGTTCGGTCTTCGGCGCCCTGGCCATCGTAGCCGTTCTCCTCTCCGCCATCATCAGCACCATGGGGGCCGCCGGTTGGTTCGGCTTGGTGCTCAGCCCCACCAACGCCGGCGTGCCCGTCATCGTCATGGTGATAGCCATTGCCGATTCTGTCCACATCGTCACCAGCTTTCTTCTAGGGAGAAGGCGAGGCCTGGAAAAAAATGCGGCAATTGCGGAATCGATTCTCATCAATGCCAATCCGGTACTTATCACCTCGGTCACAACTGCGATAGGCTTCCTCAGCTTGAATACCTCGGACTCACCGCCTTTTCGCGTTCTGGGCAATTGCGTGGCGCTCGGCGTGCTGTGCGCCTTCATCTACTCTATGACCCTTCTTCCGGCGATCCTCTCCATTCTGCCGTCGCGCGCGCCTCGCGTCCGCTCAAAGGGGAGCGCTTTCTTCGACCTCTTGGCCGACTTCGTGATCGCCCGCCGCACATTTCTGCTTGTATTTCTCTCTCTGGTGTGAGGCGCCCTACTCATCGGAATTCCCCGCATCGAACTGGGAGATGACCTGACAAAATTTTTCGACAAACGTTATCAAGTCCGCCGCGATTCGGATTACATCGCCAAAAATCTGACGGGCTTGGACAAACTGGAATATTCGCTGAGTGCAGGACGCGAGGGCGGCATCACCGATCCCGATTATTTGCGCAAGGTCGATGCCTTCGCCGAATGGTACCGACAACAACCCGAAGTAACCCATGTCCAAGCGTTTTCGGATATTATGAAACGGCTGAACAAAAACATGCACGGCGATGATCAGGCCTTTTATCGCCTGCCTGAGGACCCGGATCTGGCGGCCCAGTACCTATTGCTTTATGAGTTTTCTCTTCCCTTCGGCACGGATCTCAATGACCGCATGGATGTCGCAAAATCCGCCTCCCGCATGACTGCCACGATCAAGGATGCGACATCTTCGGACCTGCGCAAACTAAGTAATCAGGCACAAGATTGGCTCCACGCCAATCTGCCCGATTTTGCTCAGGAAGCATCCGGGCTGAGCGTCATCATGGCCCATGTCTCGCTACGAAATATTGACAGCATGTTGAGCGGCACGATCATCGCCATGGCGCTCATTTCGTTCATGCTGATCTGGATTTTCAAGAGCCTCCGCATCGGGCTCCTCAGCCTTCTGCCCAATTTCATCCCCGCCCTCATGACCTTCGGCCTGTGGGGCCATTTCGTCGGCCAAATAGGCATGGCATCCTCGGTGGTGCTCGCCGTCACCTTCGGAATCATTGTGGATGACACCATTCATTTTCTAAGCAAATATCTGAAGGCCCGGCGCGAGGAGAATCTCTCGGCATCCGAGGCCGTGCGCTACGCCTTTCGCAACGTGGGGTATGCCTTGTGGACAACGACCGCGGTTTTATCGGTAGGCTTTCTGGTGTTCGCCGCCTCGGGATTCGAGCCCACTCAGGCCCTCGGTCTTTTGGTCACTATCACCATCATTTTCGCGCTGGCCGTCGATTTTCTGCTTCTTCCGATGCTATTGATCGCCATCGACCGAAAGGCCCCATGATGTCTCATCGGTGAGAAATGAGTCGAAAATTCTACAATCGCAGGGTAGCAATATGAAAACAAAAAGACCCATCATTATTGGGGGAGGAGCGGCCGGGCTGAGCGCTGCTTGGACTCTCAGGAAGCGCGGGATCAAGGCCATCCTGTTCGAAGCTAACGACAGATTAGGCGGACGCCTGGGTGGAGACAGGATGGATGGCTTTTTTCTAGATGAAGGGGCGGACTTCTTCTGCTCCTCCTACGATGTGGCTTTTCGTATATGCCAGGAGTTGGGATTGCCATTAATTCGCTCGGATATGAACCTCGGCTGGTACCGCAACGGGCAGTGGATAAAGACAACTCCGATTAAGTCCTTCGGTGCTTTAATCCGGAATCTACCAGCGCTTTGGAAGTTAGGGTTGTTGTCCGCCGGGTTCCTGAAACTGGCCAGGGCGGTCAAGACCGAATCAGAATATCTCAATTTCGCCAGCGACAGTCGGATCATCGAGCTCGACGGGGAGGAGAATGCCGGGGACTACCTGAAGAGAATAGGCCTGCCGGAGTCCTTGAAGACGACTCTGCGAGGATTTCTGGAGATGACCATGGGCGATGTCGATCAAATGGGTGCCGCCTACATGCGGACATATATTGCGGAGATGCTTTTGAAGGCCGACCAGATATACGTACCGGAAAAAGGAGCCGGGGAACTGTCCCACGCCTTAGCTGACGCCTGTGGAGCAGACATCCGCACCTCAATGCCGGTCAGGCGCGTGGTTATCCAGGATGGGTCCGTGACGGGCGTGCTCACCGATGATGGCCTCATAGAGGCGGACGCCGTCATATGCGCTACCTCGGCCTCGAAGGCGCCTGATATCATTCCCGACCTGCCGAATAAGGTTCTTAGGGTGCTGGGCAAGGTCAGGTATTCGCGCGGGTGTCGGGTAGTGATAGGCTTAGACGCCCCGCCCCTCCCTCCCGGCTGGCACGGAGCGTTATATCCCGAGGACGACACCCCGCTCCTTTTGGACCGGTCCATCAACCTGCCCGCCTGCGTGCCGCCGGGCAAGAGCACTCTCGATTTGCTCGTTGGTCGTGACCGTGCCGAGGAGTTGTTTCCGTTGGACGACCAGGAAATCAAGCGCAAGCTTCTTGCCGATGTGCGCCGAAACCCTCCCCCCGGCTCCAACCTCCCCGGCGACGAAGAAGGGCTGTTTACTCGTGTGTATCGTTGGAAAGAAGCCGTGTGCATGGGACTGCCCGGCATGTTCAAAGAGGTGGTGGAGATGCGCCGTCAACTAAACCGGGACCTCAAGAACCTTTTTCTGGCAGGCGACTACATGCGGGTGCCCTCTGTAAACGGCGCCTTGGCCAGTGGTGTCGATGCGGCCGAGGAGGTTGTGGAGTTGTTCGAGGCCCGTCCCGTATAGGCAGGGGCAGGGGGAATCCTTCGTTACGCATAGATAGCAACGAGGTGTTAAAACGATTTGACGCGACCGACTAGGAAATTAGATTAAAGGTGATGAAGGAGATCCACGAGTTTTCTCGAATATTGAAAAATCTGGTCTGAACGCGCGTGAATCACCGTCCACAGGGAGGTCTGTTGGTTCTCGCCTCCCAACTGATAGCCATCGACCGGAGAAATTCATGAATTCCACACGATCCATGCTACCGTTTTTTACCCTTTGTCTGTTCATTTTAACCTGCCTCTGCGCGGAACCTGTCTTCTCTGCAAGTCCTGCACCCGAGGAAACGGGACTGAAAATCGCCCGGGATGCTCACGGGCGTGATGAGGGATTTGGCAACTTTACGGCCCGGCAAAACATGGTGCTGCGCAACAAACACGGGCAGGAGAGCCGACGCCAGCTCCGCATAAAGGTTCTCGAAGTCCCCGAGGATGGAAACAAGAGCCTGTTTGTGTTCGATGAGCCGCGCGATGTCAGGGGAACGGCCCTTCTCATTCACGCACATCGGGAAAGCGCGGACGATCAATGGCTCTATCTACCCGCTCTGAAGCGGGTCAAGCGCATCAGTTCGTCAAATCGGTCCGGCTCCTTCATGGGTAGTGAATTTGCCTATGAGGATCTCACCCCCCAAGCCGTGGAAAAGTTTACCTACCGCTACCTGCGCGACGAGCCCTGTGGCGATTTGATCTGCACGGTCTCCGAACGCGTTCCCGTCGATCGGAAATCCGGCTATAGCCGACAAGTCGTATGGCGCGACAAGGAAGAACTTCGCGCGTGGAAAGTGGAGTACTACGACCGCAAGGATTCCCATCTGAAGACGCTCACCCTGGGGAATTATGAGCAGTACCTGGAACGTTTCTGGCGCGCTGCCGAGATGACGATGGAAAACCATCTGACCGGGAAAAGCACCGTTCTGACTTGGACGGATTTTCAGTTCCGTACGGATCTCGATGACCGGGATTTCACCCAAACCGGGTTGAGGCGAGTTCGTTGATGATACGACGTTCCGTTCTTTGCCGCGTTCTATCCGGGACCATCTGGATATTATCCACGGTTTCCGGTTTCGTTTTATCCGCAGAACCCAAGTTCAACCGCCAGATTTCCGGACGGTTCAGTATCGAAAGTCAATGGTATCCGGAAAGCGCTGCTCATCCCGACCAGCGGGGGCATGCGACCGGGTTTGTGATGGAACCGGAGCTCTATCTTGATAGCATGGAGAGTTGGAGCTTCACTTTTGCGCCGTTCTTTCGCTACGATAGCGCGGACACGCGGCGCACCCACGCCGACCTCAAAGAAGCCTACCTTCTACTCTTCGGCTATGTCGGCAACGATGAATGGGAACTGCGCCTGGGCATCGACCGGGCGTTCTGGGGAGTCGCCGAATCGCGCCATCTTGTCAATATCGTCAACCAGATCGATCTTGTCGAACACCCCTACAAAGAGCTGAAGCTGGGGCAACCCATGGCCCGTCTCACTTGGTCCGGAAATTGGGGCATGGCGGAAATATTCGGCTTGCCCTATCACCGGCCTCGCACTTTTCCCGGCCGCACCGGACGCCTGCGCCTACCGCTCGTCGTGGACAATGACCAGGTCTCCTATGAGAGCGCCGCCGGGCAGTGGCACCTGGACCTGGCCGCCCGATACAGCCACATTTTCGGGCCTTTCGATATTGGCATAAGCGCGTTCGATGGGACCAGCCGTGAGCCTTTTCTGCTGCCGAGCACGGACTTCCTCGGCGCGCCGACCTTGGCTCCGCACTACGAGCAGATCCGCCAGTTTGGGCTGGACACCCAATTGACGGCCGGTTCCTGGTTGTTCAAGCTGGAGGCTATTCAGCGTCTCGATGCGCGTGACCGTCTCGGCAGAAAAGTGGATTATTCCGCTTCCGTTATTGGCGGCGAATACACGTTTTATTCCGCATTGGGCTCGAATGTCGATATCAGTCTGCTCGGTGAATGGAATTCCGATGGGCGAGGCCAATATGCGACCAATGTCTTTCAGAAGGATCTCTTCGTTGCGGCGCGCTTTGCCTTAAACGATGTCCGGAGCACCGAGATTCTCGCCAGTATCCTGGGAGACGCGGACAGTACTTCACGGGTACTGGCTTTCGAATTGAACCGACGCCTCTCCGACCAGTGGTCTCTGAACATGGAGGCAATCGCTTTTCTCGATATCGACCAAGCGGACATTTCCTATGAGATACGGCGTGACAGTTTCATCGATCTGAACCTTATTTATAATTTCTAGAAGAAGAGAATAGGGATGATTATGATGAGATTGAAGGCATTTTCTCAATCGGGACATGTCATGCTCGGTCTCGCCCTACTCGCTTCAGCGGGGGTGGCAACAGCCGAAACGAGGCGCCAGGGATTCTACGCCGGTTTTGAGCTGGGGTTTGCCAATGCCGCAGACGTGGGTTCGGTCAATGCGGCGGTCAATCATCCGACGCCGTGTGACCTGTTGGTGGGGGGAGACCCCACCGGACCGGGATGCGCAGACATGGTGGCACAACCGCTCTCGACCAACTCGTTCGACCTGAGCGGGGGGTTCTCGGGCGGTGTCAGTTTTGGTTATGCCCTGAAGGAATTTCGGGTGGAATTGGAATATCTCAACAGATCTCAGGGCGGGGCCACTTCGCTCTGGAAATTGCCTGGTGGAAATACCGCGCTGCAGAGCAAAGCCTCCGAGGTGAGTGCGCTCGAACCCCCTTCCGAGAGCATTTCGGACTTCAATTCACGTGAGTTTTTTCTGAACGCCTACTACGACTTTTTGAACGACTCGCGGTGGACTCCCTACCTGGGAGGGGGGATCGGATGGTCCCGCACCAACCTGAACTACCGGGCCAGCTTTTTGCGAAAGACGATTGATCAAGGTTTCCCGTCGGACAAACCCCCGGCCGCGGCGGGCACGTTAAGCCTTCTGGATTCGGCTTTCTCCGACCTCCTCTTCGGTTATCAAATCCTGGGCGGCCTCGACTACGCGTTGGGGGAAAAGGTATCGGTCGGGATCAAAGGGCGCTGGGCTTCTTTCAATGACCTTGAAGGGGATACGGTATGGAAACTCGTCAGAAGTCACGCGCCGGTCCGGGCCGATGGCGTAACCCCATTTGACAGCGCCCTCACTTTCAGCAATTTGGATTACTGGGCCCTCAACGTGGACTTGAAGTACGCCTTCTAATCCCGCATATCGTTTCGCGCCGATGAGCGGGTGAAGCTGGGTCGACACCCTGCAAAGTCGCGAATCCAACGAAGTCCGCACCAGTGCCGGTATTCTGGAGCGCAGTAGAAGATTTGTGAGATATGCGGGCTAATCCCGCATATGTCTCCTCATCCCTCCAGTTGGGTGATGCTGAGCAACTCCTCGACCCGGCTTTCTATGGCTTCCCTTCCAACCGTTTCCAAACGGTCGCAACTGAAGGCTTCCACCGTCAGGCTGGCCGTTGCCGTGGCGTAAAAAAGAGCTTTTTTCAAACTGTCCAGGTCCGTCCGTTCAACCGAGGCGAGAAAGCCGATAAATGATCCGGCAAAGGAATCCCCCGCCCCGGTGGGATCCCGCAGCTCGACCACCTGGTAGGCGGGTACCGCGAAGATCCCCTCCGGATAGAACAAATAGGCCCCGGCCTCCCCTCGCGTCACAATGGCCATCTCAGGGCCCATATCAAGGAGTGTCCGGCCCGCTTGGATAACGTTTTGGACACCCGTCAGTTGGACGACTTCCTCTTCGTTAAGGACAAGGAGGGACAGGCGTTTGATAAGGTCGAGTAAAGGGCGTTTTTTAAGGTTGATCCAGAGGTCGATGGTATTGGCAAGGACAAACGGATTCCCCTCCATCTGGTCCAGGACGTGGCTTTGCAGTTCCGGGGCGATATTGCCCAGCATGACGTATTGGCTCTTTTTATAGGCGGCTGGAATGGCGGGCTGGAAAGATTCAAATACGTTGACCTGGGTATCCGTTGTCTTGCGGCTTCGGAACCCTTCATTGTATTCTCCCGTCCAGGAAAAGGATTTTCCGGTTTGGTCGATCTGCAGCCCTTCCAGGTCGATCCCCCGTTTTTTAAACCGCTGCAGATAGGCTGGATCAAAGTCGTTTCCCACCACGCTGACCATTTGGGGGACGGTAAAGTAACTGCAGGCCAGGCAAGCGTAGGAAGCTGAGCCCCCCAAAATGTGTTTCCCGGTGGAGAACGGCGTTATAATCGTGTCGAAGGCAACTGAACCTACGATTAAAACAGGATTATTCATAGGGCCTAGAGGGGAAAAGCCATAATAAAGGGGGTCAACCTGAATTTTTGAGGAGGTGGGCCCGGAAAATCCTCCCTTGCACCGCTTTGAACACTCCCTTCTCTCCGCATGTCGAAGCAACAATTTTCCAAAGTGCCGGGATTTGGATTGAGCTTTGGAAGCATTTTTTGCATCTCTATAAAAACCCATACTTATCCGATGAAATATTTTTTCATAACCGGTGGTGTTGTATCTTCGCTGGGGAAGGGACTCACCGCCGCAGCTCTTGGGGCCCTGCTTGAGCATCGCGGACTCGCCGTGCGCATCCAGAAATTCGACCCCTACCTCAATGTGGACCCCGGCACGATGAGCCCCTTCCAGCATGGGGAGGTCTATGTTCTGGACGACGGGGCCGAAACAGATCTGGACCTGGGGCACTACGAACGGTTTACCTCGGGGGAACTGAGTCGGACCAACAATCTCACCTCGGGGCAGATTTACGAAGCGGTCATCATGAAGGAACGCCGTGGCGATTACCTCGGGAAAACCGTCCAGGTGATTCCCCATGTAACCGATGTGATCAAGGACCGCATTTATGAATCGGCCCAAGGGGTAGACGTTCTCATCACCGAAATTGGCGGGACCATCGGCGATATAGAAGGTTTGCCCTTTATCGAGGCCCTGCGGCAATTCGGCGCGGAAAACGGACCCCGTCAAAACGTGCTTTTTATTCACGTGACCCTGGTGCCTTTCCTGGTGGCGGCCGGGGAGTTGAAAACGAAACCCAGCCAGCAAAGTGTGGCAAAACTTCGGGAGATCGGTCTCCAGCCCGATATTCTGGTTTGCCGGGCGGAAAGGAGCCTGGGAATGGAGGTCCGGGAGAAACTTGCCATGTTTTGCAACGTTCCGGTCGAGGCCGTGGTCGAGGAAAGAGACGTCGAAACCTCGATTTACGAACTGCCCCTGATGTTGCAGCAGGAAAAGGTGGACGATCTGGTGGTCGAGTACCTCGGTTTGAACGCCCCGCCAAAACCCATGGATGCCTGGATAGACGTGGTGCGCAGGTTGAGATTCCCGGCCGAGGAGGTTACGGTGGCGGTTGTGGGGAAATACATCGAGCTGCAAGATGCCTACAAATCGGTTTACGAGTCCCTCACCCATGCTGGGATTGCCAACGATGCCCATGTTCATGTGAAACGGATCGATGCGGAAGACCTGGAAACCGGGCACGGGATGGAAATCCTCTGGGAAATGGATGGGATCGTGGTTCCCGGTGGTTTTGGCGACCGCGGCACGGAGGGCAAAATATTTGCGGCTCAATATGCCCGGGAAAACGGTATTCCCTATTTCGGCCTTTGCCTGGGGATGCAGATCGCCGTCATCGAGTTTTCCCGGCATGTGGCCGGGCTACACCGGGCCAATAGCCTGGAGTTCGACGAAAATACCCCTCATCCAGTCATACACCTGATGGAAGACCAAAAGGAGGTGACCCAAAAAGGAGCATCCATGCGTTTGGGAGCCTACACCTGTCAACTCGTCCACGGTAGCAAGAGTCATGGGGCCTACCAGTTCGACACGGTTCGGGAACGCCACCGGCACCGCTATGAATTCAATAATGCATACCGGGATATTCTGGAGGAAAAAGGATTCAAAGTTGCCGGGGTCAACCCCAGGCGCAATCTGGTTGAAATTATGGAAATCGAATCCCATCCCTGGTTTGTTGGCGTTCAGTTTCATCCCGAGTTCAAATCTAAGCCTTTTCAGGCCCATCCCTTGTTCGCTTCCTTTGTAGAGGCCGCTCTCCGGGTAAAAAAAGCCGCGGTTTAAATGCTCTATGATCCGCAAAAAATGCTGTTGGTAGCCGGGCCCTGTTCCCTGGAATCGATGGGGACTTGCCGTCCCGTGGCCGAGAGGTTGGCGGAACTCGCTCAAACATGGCCGGACTTGAACATCGTTTTCAAAGGATCTTTCGATAAGGCAAATCGCACCTCCATTGGGGGAGGGCGCGGCACGGGCCTGGAGGAGGGGCTGGCAATTCTGGCCCGAATCAAAACCTCCTACGGGTTTCCGGTCCTGACCGATTTCCATGAACCCCACCAGGTAACGGCCGTGTCCGAAGTGGCAGACGTGTTGCAGATTCCCGCCCTTTTATGCCGACAAACCGACATGCTTCTGGCCGCGGCAAAAAGCGGGAACGCGGTCAATGTCAAGAAGGGCCCATTCACCTCTCCATCCGACATGGTCCACGTGGTGGCCAAGCTGCAGCATGGAAAAGCGGCGGAAGTTTGGCTTACCGAGAGGGGTTCGACCTTTGGTTACCACAATCTGGTGGTGGACATGCGTGGATTTTCCATTATGCGGCAAACGGGCCATCCGGTTATCTTTGATGCCACCCATAGCGTTCAGTTGCCCAGCGCCGGCCCTGGTCAGAGCGACGGACAGCGTGAATGGAATATTTCTCGAGACCCATGCCGCCCCGGAACGCGCCGTATCCGATGGGCCCAGCATGGTGCCTTTATCGGACTTGCCCGGGGTGGTGGAATCTTTCTTGCAAGTCTGGCGTCTATCCAAATCCTTGGCCGCTGAGAAATAATTCCTGTTTTTCAGAACAATGGAGAAATTTTTGGCCCTGATACCCGTCCCCTCCATGGGAGCGACTGTTCATGAACTCACCGTGATCGATCTTCACGTGGAAGCGGGCGACATGGTCGCCAAAGGGCAAACCTGTGCGGAATTCGAAAGCGACAAATCAGCTTTCGACTATGAGGCTCCCTGCGACGGGGTCATAAAAAATATTCTGGTGCGAGCCGGAGATATCGTAGATGCCAATGCCCCGTTTTTTGAGATCGAGACGGCCGATGAGACGCAAAAGCATCTGGAGATCAAGGGAGAAGTTCGCCGGGCGCCAACCTCTCAAGCCTGGACAGGGATGAGGGCAACCGTACCCGCCCCGGTCAGGCCGATAACATCCCCGGCTCCATCCCCCCCACCTCGACCTGTCCTGAAGCCGGCCGTGGGTGGGACAAGTATCAAATGGACCCCCAAGGCCCTGCGCCTCGCGCGTGAAGCGGGCCTCGACTCCTCAGAGCTTACCGCAATTGATCCAACCGGACCGGGAGGGCGCGTCTCCGGGGATGACGTGCAAGCCTACTTGAATAGCCATCCCCAGTCATTGCCTAAAGCCGATGTCACCGGGGCGCCCGTTTCCGACACCAGTCGACAGACCGTATGTGTTGCCGGTTTCGGTTATGCCGTTCCCGGGCGCGTTCGGACCAATGAGGAAATCCTGAAGAGATTTCCCGATAAGTCGGCTGACGAGGTCGTAAAAACCACGGGGATTTCGTCCCGATATGTCGCGGCAGAGGAGGAAGGCGTTACTACCTACGCCTCGCGGGCGAGCGAGCATGCCCTGGCCATGGCCGGCATGGACGTTTCCAAAATCGATGGAATTATTCTGGCCACTATTATTCCGGATCAACCTGTTCCCAGCGCCGCCAGCGCCTTGGCCAAGCATTTGGGCGTACCTCACGCCTTGGCTTTCGACTTGAACGCGGCTTGTTCCGGGTGGCTTTACGCCTTGGAAATCGGCCGCACCTTCATATTATCGGGCAGCGCCCAAAATCTCCTGGTCGTAACGGCCGAATTGTTATCCCGCATTACCAATTACGAGGATTACAGCACCGCCTTCCTCTTTGGCGATGGCGCCGGCGCCGCTATTCTGACCGACAGCCCCGGCGGGACCCGGCTTCATCGCATGGGCCTTAGTGGCGACGCTACCCAATATGAGGCCATTCAACGAGTGGGCGGCGGGGCCAAAAAACCCATAGCCCATTCAGGTTGCGATGTGTCGGACTTCTACCTCAGCATGAACGGTTCCGCCGTTTTCAAGTATGCCGTGGTCGCTTTTGCCGATATGATCGAACAGACATTGCAACGGGAGAACCTCACCATAGACGATGTGTCCTGGGTTGTTCCACATCAGGCCAACGAGCGTATTTTACGGGCGGTTTCGAAAAGGGTGGGGATCCCCTACGAACGTTTCGTCGTAACCATCGGAAAATATGGCAATACATCCGCCGCCTCGGTTTCCATGGCATTGGGGTGGGCCGCCGAAGAGGGGATCTTCCGGAAAGGGGATAAAATCATCTTTTGTTCCGTGGGAGCGGGCCTCACCTACGCGGGCGGGCTTTTGGTCTGGTAGCCCAAGAATTGGTTGGCCAGAGCAAGGGCGGAAACGGCCGCGGTTTCAGAGCGAAGGACGTGACGCCCCAGGGAAACTCCCACGGCTCCGCTGTTCCGGAGAAGTTTGTACTCCTCGGTGGAAAAATCTCCCTCGGGGCCGATGATCAATGCGCAGGTGGCCGGGCCGGGATCGAGGTTTTGCCATGGGGTAATCCTTCCCCGCAGACTAGCCAATAGGGTCAAATCAAAATCGAGGGATACGAGGAAATGTTGCAAGGGAACCGGGGCGGACAGTTGTGGGATCCATCCATTTCCGCTTTGCTTGCAGGCCTCGATACACTGCTGCTTCCATTTGTCCGATTTTCGGGGGAGGTTATTCAACCGAACCTGAATCCTCTGCGATATGAGGGGCTGAATCCTGAAGACTCCCAGCTCCGTGGCCCGTCGCACGATGGAGTCCATGGTCTTTCCCTTGGTCACCGCTTGGGCCAGGGTGATTTTTGTCCCCATCCGGACCAGCTTGCCGCAAGTCAGTTTTCTCAGGCGGGAATTCCGGCGGTCGGCCTCCACAATCCGGCAGGTACATTCCAAGCCCTTTCCGTCGAAGGCGATAACCTCATCCCCTGCCCGGGCGCGGTTGGTGGCCACCAGATGGCGCGATTCAAAAGCATCCAACTGGAAGATTTCCCCCTCCACGGCCAGGGAAGGGCAATAGGAACGGAAACGGGGCATGCCTTACCTTGGCTTTCTTTCGATCCCGTTGTCCAGCCCCGCCTCAGCCCGATTCTCCGCCAAAACCTGATTTCACCAAAAACAAAGAAGCTCCGCTTTCGCGGAGCTTCCCTTGCTTAACAAACTACAAACTAGACTGAAACTATGAACTTTACTCCAAAATTGCCTATTGGCTATGTAAGGTATGACGGGAAACCTTCCATTTCGTTCAAATTTTTTATGATATCTCCCAAAAAATTATGGCAGGAAGGATATGTCGTTGGCCCAGGGAACCTTTAGGTATAATTTAATGCGATGACTCAATGAGGATCACCGGTGGAAAGGCGAGGGGAATAAAATTGGATGCTCCCAGGGACAACCAAATCCGGCCAGCCACCGACAGTTCGCGGGAAGCGCTCTTCTCCTCACTGGGGGAATTGCCCCCCCAAATGCGCTTTCTCGACCTCTTCGCCGGTACCGGATCGTATGGTTTGGAAGCATGGAGTCGCGGTAGCCGGGGGGGCGTTTTCGTGGAAAAGAACCGGTCCTTGATTCCGTATCTCAAAGCCAATATCGAGCGCGTCGGAAAATCGGCCGGAACTTCCCCATCCGGAATCCTCGTCGTTCAACGCGACGTTTTTAAATGGCATCCTTCCGAGAGCAGTCCTTTCGACCTGATTTTTTGCGATCCTCCCTACGACAAATGGGACGATTGGGCGGAACCCTTATTCGCATTGATGGGTAATTTGCTTTCCCCGCTTGGATGCATCGTCCTGGAACAGCCGGCCGATATGAAAATCTGCCTGCCGGGGTTTGAAAGGGTTAAGCGGCTGGGCAAGAAAAGGCCTCGATCACCCTCCCTTACGATTTGGAAACAGGCTCGATAAATCAGGGCTCGTAGAGGCCTTCGAACGGATAACCCGCTTGGTCGAGAGCGGCCTTTAGCCCGCATTTCTCACAAATTTTCTACTACGCTCCGGAATACCGGCTCTGACGCGGACTTAGTTGGATTTGCGTCTTTGCAGGGTGTCGACCCAGCTTCACCCGAAAATCTGCACGAAACCCGCGCCAGCGCTCGGTCTCCGTTCGCTCGTTACGAATTTTGTGAGAAATGCGGGTTAGCGCGGGCAGGTCCAAATGCTCCGCTTTTGCCCCGGCTGGAGTTTGCCCGGCATCGGCTTTGCTACAATGCCGGAAGATGGTGCCCCCGCTGGGAATCGAACCCAGATCAGCGGTTTAGGAAACCGCGGTTCTATCCATTGAACTACAGGGACAGGGCAGAAATGCCTCTCAAATAAGAAACCCCAAAGGGTAATTTCAAGCGTATTAGGCAGGCTTGTCCGGACTCGACCCGTCGGCCCGGCCAGGTATAGTCCGCCGAAAAGTGGCACAATCGCGGCCCAATGCCCAAATTTTTGGCTTGCTTCGGAGATGGATTCAATTTTGCTACCCCCCTTTTATGGCTAATGATATTAAACCGAATCGATCCTGGAATCCGATGGATCTCGATTTCAAGGATGCCGAGATTTTGTCTCGCTACGTAACTGAAACCGGCAAGATATTGCCCCGGCGTGTAACTAAGCTTTCGGCCAAGCAGCAACGGCATATTACCAAGGTCATTAAACGCGCGCGCAACATGCTTCTCTTGAAGTAGGGCTTTGGCCAATGGGAGGGGCCGAGCCTCATGGCCCGTATACTTCAATCCGACCCCGCACATCTCGATCTCCTCGCCCATCACCTCGCCGCAGGTGGCATTGCGGCGGTGCCGACGGAAACCGTTTATGGTTTGGCCGGCCATGCCCTCGACCCCGCCGCCGTGGCCAAAATTTTTGCGGTGAAGGGACGGCCCCGTCGGAATCCGCTCATTGTCCACGTCTTGGACTGGGAGGGAGTGGAGGCCATTGCCGCCGTCACGGATCCGGATCGCCTGATTGGTGAGCGCTTCTGGCCGGGACCGCTCACTCTCATCCTCAAAAAAAAATCCTCCATCCCGGCATCGGTTACGGCGGGCCTCGATACGGTGGCGGTAAGGATGCCGTCCCATCCCCTGTTTCGCGCCCTGCTACGGCGGTGTTCCTTCCCCTTGGCCGCACCCAGCGCCAATCCATTCGGTTACATCAGTCCAACCAGGCCGGAACACGTGGAGACGGCTCTGGGCCAATCCATCGACTACATTTTGGACGGAGGTCCCTGTGAAGGCGGCATCGAGTCCACCATCGTGTCGTTGCTCGAACCGGATGAGCCGAAACTGCTGCGCCAGGGGGCCATCGCGCTGGAATCCCTGGAGGAAAAACTCGGGAAATCCATTCACCTTTCTAGGGAAGTTGCCGGCGAAGATCCCGCCCGCGGGCTCCTCTCCCCCGGGCTGATGGAGCGACACTACAGCCCACACACCCTCCTGCGGACCTTCCGGGGGCGCCTGCCCAAAACGGGTAAAGGGGACGCCATCGTCTTTCTCAACGCGGCCAGTTGCCGCGAGGAGCATCATTTCGCCTTATCGGCCGACGGCCGTTTGTCGACCGGAAAGGGTACGCCACCCTTTACCTGGAGGTTCCGGAGGGGGATGGTCTGGCCGCCGCCATTCGCGATCGCATGGACCGGGCTTCGGCCTAGGACAAGAACCATTCACTACACCTTCATTCGATCGATTTACCACGATAATAATGACCGATGTCAAATGACGAGTTAGATTGGCAAGAGGAGCTATCCCATTAACAAACTGCCTCGAGGTCGTCAGCCCATAGATCTGGATCCTCAAAAAACAGGAGCAATCCGTTATCCAGTTGCTCGACGTAGGGTTGTTCTTGGGATGCGGATGGTTCTTCGGGCTTCTTGTGCTCGAACAGGAGGCGTTCCTCGGGCCAGTGCCTGGGCCCCGCAATTTAGCCCAAATCTAATGAGAGATTTTTCTTTGGTTGGGTTTATCCTTAAGGCAATCCTCACTGTTGCGAAGGCCACAATCAGCCTCTCAAAGAATGCGAATGACCCGGCCTAAGGTACAACGCCTTGTTCTCTTCACGGATGATTTCCCTTTCAGGTCAAGAGATCATCTCATTGGGGCCAAGCCAACTAGGCAAAAATTGGGATTGCTCTGGTTAGACGTGTTCAATAGCCTTTTTGAAAATGACCACTGCTACAACCCAACTTCCTGATCCAATCAAGTTCATCGACCTATTTTGCGGTATTGGCGGGTTCCGCTATGCCATTGAATCCACGGGACGCCGGAGGGGAATTAGAACTCAATGCGTTTTTTCAAGTGATAACGACCAATTTTGCCAGGATTCCTACGATGCAAACTTTGGAGAAAGGCCATGTGGAGACAATG
>JAABVD010000372.1 GCA_014529615.1 Opitutia bacterium | reverse complement strand
CCCGCCTTGTATTGACCCGGGGTGACCGATTCGAGTGACACAAACAGATCGTGCAACCTTCCGGGTCCCGAACGTCCGCTTTCCAAAGCCGAGTCGAGGACGGAGTGGTCCTGGTCCAGAAGGGATTTGGCATACTCCAGGGGCAGATACTTCATGAACTGCTGGGGCGACAATCCCACCCAGCTCTTGAAGACTCGCTGAAAATGGTGCGGGCTCATTCCCGCCAACTTGGCTAATTCTTCCAAGCCGGGTTGGTCCTGAAAGTGATCTCCAAGGTGCCTGATGATGGATTCGATCTGCTCGAACTGGGTCACGAAAGGCAATGTATCACAATCCCCACGGTCCCTCCACCCGATTCTTGCGAAAGACCACTAACCACTAACCACTAACCACTTCTTCCTTTCCCCCTCTGTGGTTGACCAAGCAGCGGCATTCGGGTCAAACCTGGCATTGGGGCCGGTCAGGGTCGGGCCAATCCAGATGGTAAAATTTTCCACGTGGCTGGTCCACCCGTTCGTAGGAATGGGCCCCAAAAAAATCGCGTTGTGCCTGCAGTAAATTTGCTGGCAGGCGGGCCTCGCGGTAGCCGTCGAAATAGGAAAGGGCGGAAGCGAAGGTGGGGACGGGAATTCCATGGGCAAAGGCGGCCGAAACCACCTTTCTCCAGTTGACCTGGGCGGATTCGATTTCCTGCAGGAAATACGGGTCCAGAAGCAAATTGGCCAGATCGGGATCCCAGGAACAGGCCTCGGTAATTTTTTGAAGAAAGCGGGCCCGGATGATGCAACCGCCGCGCCAGATCTGGGCGATTTCGCCGAAATTCAAATCCCAGTCATATTCTTTTTGGGCTTCACGCATGAGCTGAAATCCCTGGGCATAGGAACAGATTTTGGAGCAATAAAGCGCATCATTCAGGGCCTGTATGAACGAATCGGCATCTCCGTCGAACTTCGCTTGGGGCCCTTTCAGCATTCCCGAGGCGGCGACCCGCTCCTCCTTTATGGCGCTCAAACAACGGGCGAAAACGGCTTCCGCGATGGTGGGCGCCGGGACCCCCATATCGAGGGCATTGACCGATGTCCACTTGCCCGTTCCCTTCTGACCGGCGGTATCCAGAACGATGTCGACAAAGGCCTGCCCCGTGATGGGATCGGCTTGCTGGAGAATATCCGCCGTTATCTCGATCAGAAACGAATCGAGCCTCCCCCGGTTCCAATCCTGGAAGACCATCCCAATGGCCGAGGCTTCCATGCCCAGGAGATTCTTCATGAGCAAATAGGCCTCACAGATCATCTGCATGTCCCCGTATTCGATGCCGTTGTGAATCATCTTCACGTAATGACCGGCTCCGTTCGGGCCAATGTAGGCGGAACAGGGAAATCCTCCCCGCACCGGCTTGCCCGGTTTCGCTCCTTCAAGGGGACGGCCCGTGTCGGGATCGACCTTGGCGGCTATGGCCTGCCATATGGGTTGCAAATGCTCCCAGGCCTCGGGGTCCCCCCCCGGCATTAAAGAAGGACCGAATCGGGCGCCCACCTCGCCACCGGAAACACCGGACCCGACAAAACGAAGTCCGCTATTTTTCAAATCCCTTTCACGGCGGATCGTATCGGTCCACTTGGCATTGCCCCCATCGATGATGATGTCCCCCTCGTCCAGGTGTGGAGTCAATTGTTCCACCACCGCATCGGTGGCGGGGCCGGCCTGAACCAGGATTATGATTTTGCGGGGCAGCTTGAGGGAGGCCACAAATTCTCCAATGGTGGGAAAGCCGACAAGCCCGCCGGGGGTGTCGGGATGGGCTTTGACAAATTCCCGCATCCTGGAGGTGGTGCGGTTGAAGACGGAAATTGCAAAGACCGATCAGGCCGATATCAGAGGATTCTTTAGACATATTCCAACTCGCGGTTGATAAAAAAGGAGGAAAAAACCACAGGGATTATAGCTAATCAAGATCGAAGCCTTTCCCCTGGAAAAAAATTTACTCCGTGGGGGGCGGCCCGGGATTATCCGTCTGGTGGCAGGCCACCCAATAGTTGTCGCCGCTTTCCAGGTATTCCTTCTTCCAGATGGGCACCCGTTTTTTGACCTCGTCGATGATGTAGCGACAGGCTGAAAAAGCGTCCGCGCGGGGGGTGAAACCACCCCTACCCAGACGGCGACTTCGCCCACGGGCAGGACGGCGACCCGGTGTGGGCAGCGGCAGTCGAGGATGGGCATCCGGGACCGGGCTTCCCGCAATATCCGCAATCCCTCGGATTGGGCCAGAGGGAGGTAGGCCTGATACTCGAGCCCGGTTACGGAAAGCCCGTCGTTGTGGTTTCTCACCCGCCCCTCAAAGGTAACGACGGCCCCCCCAGCCGGATGTGGCAAATTTCCGGCCAATTGGACGACATCCAATGGGTCTGTTACTATGGAAAACATGTGCTGGGGCGGTTTTTCCATCCCTATTCAAGTATGGGCAAGCTAATTTGGAAAGTATTGGAAAATACCCTGTTTTGTGTCTGCATGAAAGGTCCCCAAAGGGGTCGATCCTTGAATCCTCGGCTACGCAAGCTTGGTCAGGATTCCAAGGAATGATCCCGGCGCCGACAAGTAACTATTCCCCATGCCGCTGTTTAAACCTCCCACGACC
>JAABVD010000050.1:16635-18303 GCA_014529615.1 Opitutia bacterium | reverse complement strand
GGCGATTGAAACGCTCCCTGGAAAAACTCAGCCGGATGCATGTTGTTTTTCACTACTCGGCCGAAAATTGGAAATCTCTCCTGTCCGGCTATGAAGCGCCCTGAATCCCTTTGTATCCTCCGGCTGTCGGCCTTGGGCGATGTCACCCATGTATTGCCGGTTGTTCACACCTTGCAAAAGCATTGGCCGGAGACGCGCATAACCTGGATCATTGGCCGTTTTGCCCACAAGTTGGTCGGGGATCTGCCCGGGGTGGAGTTCGTTGTTTTCGACAAGAACAAACACCTGAGGGCCTATGGGGAGGTGAGGAAAGGCCTGGCCGGAAGGAGGTTCGACGTGTTGCTTTGCATGCAAGTGGCGCTGCGGGCCAACCTGATCATTCCCTTGGTTTCGGCCCGACGCAAAATCGGATTCGACAGGGCCCGGGCCAAGGATGGCCACAGCCTGTTTATCGGAGAAAGCATACCTTCCCGTAAAGGCCAGCACGTGGTGGATGCCTTTTTCAGTTTTCTCGAGACGGCCGGTCTTCCGGAGAAGCAATTGGATTGGTCGGTCCCCATTCCCGAGAGTGGGGAAATATTTGCCCGGCGCCATATCGGTTCGGAGGGCCAGGTTGTCATCATCAGTCCCTGCGCCAGTCATCCATTGAGAAACTGGAGGGCGGAATATTACGGGCAGGTGGCCGATCACCTTCAACAGAAGGGGTTGAGGGTCGTTTTGTGTGGTGGACCGAGTGAGGCGGAGGCCGCCATGGGCCGGCAGATTGAAAAAAGTATGCGAACCGATCCCTTCAACCTGATTGGAAAGGATACCCTGAAGGACTTTTTGGCTATGATGAAGCGCGCCGAATTGCTCATAACTCCCGATTCGGGCCCTGCACACATGGCCAACTGTGTCAATTTACCGGTCTTGGGATTGTACGCAGCCAGCAATCCAAAGCGATCGGGACCCTATCAAAGTATAGACCTCTGCGTGGATGCCTACGATCGGGCTTCCCGTAAATTCCTCAAGAAACCGGCGGCGGAAATCAAGTGGGGCAAAAAGATCGAGTTCCCGGGGGTCATGGATCTGATCACCCCCGAAATGGTAATGGAAAAGTTGGATGCGATCCTCGACTCGCCCTAAAAATCCCAATTGCCGCCCCAGAGGGTGGAGGGAGCGAACTCGATGCTGTTACCGGCGGGGTCGCGAACGTAAACCGATTTGCCCCCCTCGCTCCATTTCACTACCTCGTCGATGGGGATGCCCTTATTGAGAAAATGTTGCCGCCAGGCCTCGGTTTGGTCGTGGCTAGCCCCAAAGGCGATATGGCCCTGGCCCACGGACCCGTGAGCGGGCACGGGGCGGCCGTCCTCCGCGCTCAATTTCGGATCAAAAATCAACAGGACGCTGCTCTCCAAGCGGTAAACCAAAAAATATTCGGATTCACGGTAGAGGGATAATCCCAAAACATCGCTGTAGAATTTTTTGGCCGCGTTCAAGTCCTCGGCGTAGAGCACGGTTTCAAATATGCGATCTGGTTTCATATTATCACGAATTGCTGGGATGATAATCCACTAGTTCACCAGGCAGGGAAAAGAAAACTTCACGGTAACTACTCAGATCCACATAGCTTGGATTAAAGGAGGCCACACTAGAATGAACTGCAACGCAGTTCCACTCCAAAGC
>JAABVD010000050.1:0-16325 GCA_014529615.1 Opitutia bacterium | reverse complement strand
ACTTCACGAATGCTTCGTCCATATGGTCAATCCGTCCAGATTCCCGGGAGGCGCTCGACGTAACAAGCTGATCCCGTAAGCCAACACGGCGAAACTTCCGTTTACAAAGGCAGCTACCCAGTAACTGTGAATATCAATTTTCAAGCTCTCGGGTATTACATTCAAAAAGCCAAGCCCGATGTACAGGTTTAGAAGAATCGCGCAAATCATGGCGAAAGTGGCCGAAGTTCCGTCAACGATTCGGGTGAAGAATCCTAAAATGAAAAGCCCCATGAGGCAACCTCCGAAAAGACTGGTGACCATCAGGCTGATGTCGTTCATGCTTTCCTTGTCGATCCTGCTGAAACAAATGGCTCCACTAACGACCAGTATGGCGACCACGGCTGCTATGATCCTTGCAGATCGAAGGTAAAACCGGTCGTCTTTGTCTTTGGCAAGATGTGGTTTTAGAATGTCGACCACTGTCACTGTCGATATGGCGTTGATTCCCGAATCCAGGCTGCTCATGGCGGCTGCCAGGACGGCGGCGATGACAATTCCAGCAATTCCTGCCGGCACTTTGGTTAAAATGAAGTAGGGAAGGACCTGATCGGACTCCAATCCTGCCACTGTTGGATCCGGAAAAGCGCTATAGTAAACAAAGAGGGATGTTCCTACGAAGAAGAACATGATCCACATGGGCAGTGCGATTGCCGAATAGAGGGCCGTAGCTTTGCGGGCTTCCCGGGTCGACCGAGCCGAGGCGTAGCGTTGCACCATGTTCTGATCGCCGCTGTAAATCATGAGCCAATTGATGATTCCCAAAATGATAACCGTCCAGAAGGTGCGTTCATGCAGGTTCCAATCGAAGCTCCCGAGGCTGAACTTGTTGTTGGCTTTCCCGATCTCGACGATCTGCCCCAGGCCACCGGGAAGATCAAATGCAATGAGGGCAAAGCAGATAATCCCTCCAAAAACCAGTATGACGGCCTGAATAACATCTGTCCAGATGACCGCCTCGATTCCCCCGGCTATAGTGTAAATTGCGATGAGGACTCCGGCTCCCAGGGCTACGATTTCGATGGAAACTCCTGTCAGAAACTGTAGGGGAAGCGATACCAGGAACAAGATCTGGGCCATGCGGATCAGTTGCAGCACGATAAAGCTGAAGGTGCCATACAACCGGGGTAGGGTCCCGTAGCGGTTTCCCAGATACTCGAATGCGGAGGTCAGTTTTCCCCGCCTGAAAAAGGGGATGAAAACCACGATGGCCAATAGGGCGACGAACGGCAGGACGAGGTTTACGTTCAACTGTCTCCAGTCGAGAACGTATGCGGTTGCAGGCAGGGCCAGAAAGGTGGCAGAGCTGACGATGGTACCCAGCATGGAGAGCCCGATGACCCACCCGGGAAAGGCTCGGTTTCCAACAAAATAACGCTCTGTGGAATCGTTTCGCCGACTGAAGAAAAATCCCAATACAACCATGCCGATCAGGTAGACGCATATTGCGAATACATCCAGTGGTCTTATCAAAACATCCATTGATAGGTATGTGGGAAGCTTTTATCCCAAGCTAAGAATAAGCCTTTCGGTTATCATTCAATCGATGCCGGCTCAATGTGAAATTTGTAACCATGGAAGATATTTGACCTATAATTTGGTTAAAGAAACCCAATAACAAGCGAAAGAATAGCTGATTTTCAGCGACCCTTCTCGCATCGATAGTTACAAATGTCCATGTTCTGACATTCATTCAGGCAGTGGTGTGGGAAGCGGATTCTTTCAGCTTCCGGTATTCACCCGGAGTGATTCCATAGCGTTCTCGAAAACGTCGAATGAAATACTGAAGGTCCGTATACCCGCACAAGGCAGCCGTGTCCGTAACGCTGTAGCTGGCCGATTCAAGCAGTTCCATGCTTCGTGAAAGCCTGACCTCATTCAGGAAGTTGATGTATTTGGTTTTCCCATATTTCTTGAACAGGCGGCTTATGTGATTGGGATGGACGTGAAAATGGTCCGCCAGTTGGTCGCGAGACAAATCGGATTCCGACCAATGTTCCATAATGTATTCGCAGACGGCTTGCCAGAGCCCATGAGCTTGGGCGGGTTGGTGGGAATCCCCTTCCATGAGGCGCTCCCAGGTGAGATTGAGAAGGATTTCCAGCAAATAGATGACGTATCGTTGGTTCAAGGCATCGGGCAGTGGCTGTTGGAGGAGCTGGAGCAAGTGATCTTCTCGAATATGAATACCCCTGTTCGTTTGCCATTTTGCCAAGTAGGCCAAGGTTACCTCTTTGTTTTTTACCGTTCTCTGGGTTATGGTGACGCGCAGGAACGAGTTGCCGAAAATGATGCCAAGCGATTTGTAAGTGACTTGGGGAATGCAACTTATCCAGGTATTTGGCGCCAGGAATATGCACTCACCGCGGTTAACTGAAAAAGTTGCTTCGCGCCCTTCTTCAATGGTGAGAAATTTTCCTGTGCCCGAAAGTCCCAGAATCATTCGGTGCGCCCTGCCTTCGGTATAGGATTCGGGCTGATTTCTGGGCTTTCTCCCTTCGAAGATTCGATTGCAGGCTTTCAACCGTCCAGGAACCAGAAAGGGTTTGAGTGATTTTTTGATGAACTCGTTATGGGTCTGAATCATCTCTTTTGAGGCTTTTCTGCAGCAAATTGGACCGAAATGTTACAAAATTCACTGTAGGTTACTTTTTTTATCTTTGGGGTTCAACGGAATTTTTTACATGTAACATAGGATCTAACTCAAGTTGCAACTAATCATGAAAAATCACAAATGCTTCAACCCATTCCTCACCCTTCGGACCCTGCTTATTGCCTGGGTCATCTCTTGGGTTTCCCCATTTATCTCCGCACAGTCTGAAGCAGACGACATCTATGATCTGAATCCGTTCACCGTATCTGATCGGGATACCTTTGGTTACGGAACAATCAGGGCGTCTTCGGCTTCCCGTATTGCCATTCCGATTACCGATATTGCCGGATCGGTTGTGACGATCAATGAACAGTTGATCGAGGATATGGCCGCGGTAACCCTTGGAGATGCCTTTAATATGATCAGTGGTGTGCTTTCAGGTAACGCAGGGGGAGGTTTGCAGGAAACCAAGTCTGTGTCACTTCGGGGATATACCGCTACCGGCGCCTTACGCGACGGAATTCCCGACTTCAATTACACGAACAGCGGCGGTTTCGATTATTCCATGATTCAAAGGGTGGAAATCGTGAAAGGACCGGCCGGAGTCCAATACGGTCAACACAATCAGGGTGGTGTCATCAACATTGTGAGTAAACGACCCTTGCCGGTCAATGAGACCAAGCTCGACCTGATGGTGGGCAGCTTTGATTTCCGGAGGGCCGCCCTCGATCACTCCATAATGAAGGACACCGAAACCGGTCAGACGGGTTTCAGACTTGCTGCCTCAGTTCTGAATACCAATGGCCCGGTGGAACTGGCCTCCGAAACGAGCAAACCGGAATCCTACTTTGTAAACCCCAGTTTTTCCCACACCTTTGAGAGCGGGTTGCAGTTCTGGGCCTCCGGATATTTTGTAGATGATAATTCCAGCCGGGTATCGAACAGTGTTTTCATGTTTGGCACGCCGGATGGAAGAGGCGCCGCCTTCAAGGAATTTGCCGGTGAAGCCAGTGTGGTCGTTCAAAACTTCCAATACAACGAGTACAAGACCATCGAAGTGGGAATTACCGATAGTTTGGATATCGGCGGAGCCAGAGCCGACGTGCGGGTGGTGCTTCGGTCCGGAGATCGTGAACAATCGGGAAACCGAACTCGTGCCAACGGCGGTACGGTCTTTATCGACAGAAGCGGCAACCAGATTCCCGATGGAAGTCCTTCCGTGGGAAGGGATCCCCAAATGTTCGGGCAGATCGAGAACAATCTGGCACGATTTGGCCGTCAGGGACTCCGTTACAATGCAGGAAGACCTTCTGTGAACGACTGGTCTGTCATGGCCGCCGATGTGAATTTCAATTTCGATATCGGAGAAACCAATCACAACCTTCTGGTATACACGCAATTCCAGGACGTGGAAGGATTCGGCGAAGGTCTGGACATTCGTGTAAACAATACAGCCAGTCTACCTGCGGATATACGTCAGCAATTCAATTTCGATACTGGAATCGAGGGGCAGGGAATCGTGGAAATCTGGCCGAATCCGCCTGCCGGGTTGGGCGATTTGCGTAGCGTTGCTATCGATTACAACGACCGTTTCATAGACCGGGGAACGACCGATACGGACCGCCAGTTGTGGAACGCGGCTATCATCGACCGTGTGTATGCATTGGACGACAAATTGATAATTTCAGCCGGTGTTCGCTATGACAATGACGTGAACGAATCTCAACGAACCTTGAACGACCAGACTGTTCCGAATCCTTCGACAGAGGATTCTACCACCACGGCAAACTACGGATTACTCTACAAGCTCCTGAGTGACGAAGAGAGTCAGGTATCAGCGTTTTACAACAACGCGGAAACCTTTGTGCCTGTATTCGCGATCGATGAACGCTTGGCCACCTTTGGCGAGAAGTTTCCCAATCGCACGGTGGCAACGGATGAAATCGGCTTCAAGGTCAACGCCTTCAACAACATGGTGGTGGCGACGATTGCTTATTTCGATAATATTGAAAATAACGTGCTCGTCGGACGGCGAGATGAAGACGGAAGCGTTACCGGAGTCGATGATCAAAGTTACAATGTTCCGGCCGGCAATCAGACCACCCAAGGAATAGAGCTTGATGTGGCAGTAAACCCTGCTCCTGAATGGAACATTCTCTTTTCTTATTCGGATATTGAATCCAATATTTCCGAGGATAAATTGCCTTTGTGGGCCGTGCCTGATAAAACCTTCGCGGTTCTGGCAAAATATTCTATCCTCAACGGACCGCTGACCGGCTTTTCCATAGCGGGAAGTTATAATTACTGGGGGGAAAGTGTTTTGAATCGCGCCTCCAATTTCAGTGTCCCTTCGGGAGACAAGTTGGCAGCGGTATTGGGATATGCATGGGACAAATGGACGATTCGATTGCGCATCGACAATCTGGCTGATAATACCGATTTGTTGCCGAGTACCTGGTGGACAGGGGTTGGAGCCAATTGGGAGCGGAATTGGAGACTGTCCCTTGGATACGAATTTTAACCCAAGTATGTTGTAGTTACATGGATTGAGATCAGTTCCTCCCGCTGGTTAACTCCGGCGGGGGGATACTACCGGGATTCCTCCTTCCATGAAAAACAATAACAACGCGCAATATCGAGAATTATATGGCGGAGATCGGCATATTACCGGTTTGATCTAGGAAACCAACCTTTATGGAAGACCGTTATGACATTGTAGTGGTTGGGGCTGGCATGGCGGGAATCATGGCCGCTCTCGCAGCGAACGATTCCGGAAACCGCGTATTGATCATCGAGGCGAGCAATGTACTGGGTGGTCAGGGGACAACCGGAGGAGTTGCTGGATTCTGCGGTGATACTGAACGGGTCAATGATTACTTTGCCGGGCTAGTCAGTCGATTGAGCAAGTATCAATTGATCAGTGATTACGATCCCACGGCAGACCGCCGTGAATACGACCTGGAGTGTTGTGCCTATTTCCTCCAGGAAATGGTGTTGGAAAACGGGATCGATGTCCTGCTTCACTCACGGGTGATTAATGCCGAGGTCATGGATGGTCGGGTTACGCGCCTCACAGTCTCGACCGCAGGTGGCATTCTCGACTGCCACTGCGGATTTGTGGTAGACGCTTCGGGTCAATGCCGTGTAGCGACTCTTGCCAAGTTTGAGGTGATACACGAAGGCGCTAACAAGCAGCTTCCCATGAGTCTTTACTTCACCCTTTGGGATACGGGGAAACCCGTTAAACCTTTTTTGCCTCCGGAGGCTGAGGTTTGGGAAAACGAGGAAGCGATTCCCATGACTTCTTTGCATGTTTTTCCTTCTGGCAAGGTGGAAGTTAAAATGAAAGTGGTCGGGTTTGATGCGGCCGATGGCTTCAGCCGGTCAAGAGCTGAGATGCATGCCCGCCGTCAAATGATGAGTCTCGTATACTTTTTACAGACCAAAGGTTATGGAGGGGTGAAGCTCGACCGCCATGTGTTGGCTTCCGTTTCCCGAAGCATAGGGATACGGGAAGAAAAGCGAATAATTGGCGAATACTTGCTTACCGAGGAGGAAGTCAGGAGTGGGACCGTTTTTGAGGATGCCGTAGCGGTGGGCACGTATCATTTCGATTACCACTGGCCTGACAAAATGGAGCGGGCAGGTACGGGCATTACCACCATGGTGGAACCTTACCACATACCCCTTGGTTGTATGATACCCAAAGGAGCGAGAAATCTCCTGGTAACCGGACGATCTGCTTGCGGTGACCAGATGGCGTTAAGTTCATTCCGTGTGATGGCTACGGTTGCCCAGATGGGATTTGGCGCTGGGCATGCGGCCCGTTTATGCGTCGAGGATGGTTGCGATGTCAAGTCGGTGGATTTTGGAGTTCTCCAGTCGCGCATATCTTCAGGAGGGCAATCTCTGAATCTGTCCGATTATGGAAATTATCTTCGGCACAGTCTGGTTATACACGAGCGTATTTCGGCGGAATGGGCACGATTCGACCTATGCGTTTCTCCCCGTTTGCATGCACGGCCCAACAACCGTATGGTTGTATTATTTATTGGTAAATCCGGTAAAAGTTCCAGTGGGTTGGGGATCTGGGCAACGGACCGGTTTCAGTCAGCCTGGTCCGAACCGCGTTTGGTCGCGGCTCCTCCCGGGCTCGTATCGACCCCATTCTCATCTGCTTTTGATGAGAATGGTGTAATGGTCATTTTCTACCAGACGGAAAGCGATGGAAGCTCTCCCTCCAACTGGCAAATCGTATCCAAGGACGGTGGGCAAACCTGGAACGATCCGGAAGAGGTTCAGGAAAGCCAGGCATGTTCGGAAATGTCTATTGAGAGAACTTGTATTCAGTTTGGCAGTACGGTTGTGAAGGCATTGATCCGAACCGTTGATGCGGGCAAAGGATTATCCCGGATTTCGTTGTCGGCCTCGTGTGATGATGGAGATAGTTGGTTGGATCCGGTGGATGTCGAAAATGTTGAGGGGGTGTATTCCGATCCTTGCCTGCATATTACCAGCCGCGGTATCGCCCTCGTTTATGTATGTGAGAATAGTCGTCTGGTATTCTGGCATGGGTCAATCGAGCATTTGACTGATCCGGACCTCGTTCAATGGCGTGACCGTGTGCTTCACTCAGGTGTGGTATCCATGGAGGCATAGTCATGAATGCAAGAGGTCCATCCACAAAGCATAGTCCGATTTCCCATACTTGCATAGAGGCTCTACCACTGACGCTTACTTCCAAACGAAATTTGGCCGCTTCCGTCCTGTGCTTGCTTTGGATAATGGTAGGGTCGGCCTGTAGCTTTCCTGATGAGGCAGCGCTCTCATCCCATCAACCTCCAAATATCGTGCTGATCGTGGTCGACGATCTGGGCTACGGAGACCTCGGATGTTACGGGAGTGAGTTGCACGGGACACCCAACATGGACGCCTTGGCAAAGGGTGGAATGAGGTTTACCGATTTTCACACCAACGGTCCGGTGTGCAGCCCTACACGTGCGGCTATAACGACAGGACAGTATCAGCAACGGAGTGGCATCGAGTCCGCTATCGGGTTCGTCACGGACGAAGGCGTATCTCTGGAAAAAGTGATGATTTCTGAAATTCTCGCGAAAAAGGGGTATGAGTGTGGAGTAGTAGGCAAATGGCATCTCGGTTGGGTGGGCGCCTACGGACCGAATGACCAGGGTTTCGATATCAGCTACTGCTCTAACAACAGTCCCGACTATCATTCGCATGTATCCCGCAACGGTAAGGTCGACTGGTACAAGGATCACCAAATGTACAAGGAATCCGGATACCTCACGGACTTGGTGACAAAACACTCCCGCACATTTATCGAAAAGAACCAGGAGCAGCCCTTTTTTCTGTTCGTATCCCATCCAGCCATACACTTTCCGTTTCAGGGGCCGTCGGATCCTCCGTTCCGCACAGAGGGAACACTATGGCATGGAAACGAGCGCATAGCCGGTTGGGTTCAGCCGGACAGCAAATACGGACCGTTGCCGCCGGAGAATTATAAACGGGCCTACAAGGACATGCTGGAATCCGTTGATAGTAGTGTGGGCGCTATCGTTGAAAAGATAGACGAGTTGGGTTTGCGCGAACGTACCCTGATCGTTGTTACCTCGGACAACGGGGCCTATTCCTGGGTTGGTAGCAATGGCATCTATCGCGGGCAGAAAGGGGATCTATTCGAGGGCGGTCACCGCGTGCCCGGCATTTTTAACTGGCCTGGGAAGATTCCGGTGGGATCCGAAAGCGAAGAGACCACAATGACCATGGATTTGGCGCCCACCTTTGCGTCTCTTGCCGGAATTCCGGATTCAGTGAAGGAGGCATTTGATGGAACCGATATCGGCCCTGTCCTTTTCGATCAGGTTTCGCTTTCACCGAGAACTTTATATTGGAGGTTCAACAATTCGTACACCGATGGCCATGCCAGAGCGGTGCGCGAAGGTAACTGGAAATTTGTGTCGGAAGAGGGACAACCCTACCTCTTCGACTTATCCAAGGATCCGTCCGAGAGAAACAACCTTGCATCAGATTTTCCGGAACGGGTGGAAAAAATGGACGAGGCCTTTCTTGAATGGGAAGCGGAGGTAACCCGAAATGTTCCGGCACATTGACCCAAACAATTTCGTCGCCTCAGACAAACCCTTCAAACCATCCATACACAAATCATAGAAAACCATGCAAAACCGATCAAGACCTTCGATAATCTCATCAGTGGCGAGTTGCCTGGCCGTGGGCCTCGTATTTCCACAGGGGCTACTCACAGGCCAAAGTGACTTGAGTATACCTGACCCTGTTCACAATCCCGCGAGTCGTTTGATGCTCGATCTCGAGACCACCGGAAAGGATCCGTCGGCTATCGTGTATGAAGACCTTATCCACCTCCCCGCGCAACCGGCTACTGTTAGCGACGTCCGGACCGCGGGCGGAACCCGGGTCAATCAGCACGCTTACCTGGCGCATTTCGACGGCAGATTTTGGGCGATGTGGAGCGATGGACCGGGGCTCCCCAGGAAACCGCCTGAAGAACACTGGAATGTGGTTCCCGGGCATGACCGGCCTTTTACTCGGGTGTCTTACGCTACGAGTGTGGATGGACTCCAATGGAGCCAGGTAAAAGATCTTTCCGGTTCGCCTCGTAGGAACGGTTTCGGTTGGATTGCGCGGGGATTCTGGGTGCGTGACGGTCAGCTTCTGGCCTTGGCCAGCCACTTCAATGCCCCGGGATATCCCGGCGTAGGACTTAGCCTGGAAGCTTGGCGCTGGAATAGGGACTACGAACGATGGGAAGAGGTTGAAACGGTCCTGGATGATGCCATGAACAATTTTCCTCCCAAGCGCTTGCCCAATAGACAGTGGATGATGAGTCGGCGAGATCATGACCGCGGAGTCAGCGTCATGCTGGGAGGGACAAGGACCCATGCGGATTGGGAGGTGCGGCCCGTAGCCGAATACGAAGAGAGCGGTCAGAAGCCGGAGGAGCCATATTGGTATATCCTGGCCGATGGGAAAAACCTGGTAGGCTTGTTTCGCGACAATGCGGAATCAAAACGCATCCTGCGTGCTTTTTCGACCGACAACGGCGAGACTTGGTCCAAACTGGTGGCCACCAATTTCCCGGACGAAAGGAGCAAGTTCTTCGCCCTCAGGACCTCGCGGGGTTACTATGCCCTGGTGTCCAACTCCCGTCCGGCCCGCCGGGATCCTTTGACCTTGGCAATCAGCCAGGATGGGCTGGTTTATACACATCTGTTTTACCTGGTAGGCGGGAGGCACATCGACTATCCCCACATGATCGAGCACGACGAGCATTTGTTCATTTCCTTCTCCGGAGCGAAGCAGACCGTGGAGGTTTTGAAAGTTCCCTTGGTCGCCATCGATCGTCTGATTGGATATGCCGATACCTCGAATTGAAAGTCACCCATGGTGTCTTCCTCGCGATATAACGGAATTATCCCTCCTCTGATTACTCCCCTTTTGGATCGGGATACTTTAGACGTGGAAGGCCTGAATAAGCTGGTCCATCATGTGATCCAGGGTGGAGTGCACGGTGTATTCGCGTTGGGAACGACTGGCGAGGGTCCCTGCCTGAGTTATCGATTGCGGCGGGAAATGATCCATCGCGTATGTAGTGAAGTCAGGGGTAGGGTGCCGGTGTTTGTTTCAGTTACAGACCCCTCCTTCATTGAATCGGTGGAACTGTCCAAGGTTGCCGCCGAAACGGGAGCCGATGTAGTGGTTTTGTCGGTTCCTTACTATTTTCCTGCCGGACAGACCGAGCTCATCCAGTATATTGAGCGCATCCTCCCTCATTTGGCTTTGCCGGTCATGCTCTACAACATTCCAACCCTGACCAAGGTCGGTTTTGAACTGGATACTCTGAAAACCGTATCCGGCTTCGACCGGATTTACGGTGTGAAGGACAGCGGTGGCGATCTGACCTATTTTGAGGATCTGTGCCGGTTGAACGCGATCAGGGAGGACTGGAGCTTCCTGATGGGTCCGGAGGAAAAAATGATTCAAGCGATCTCTCTCGGTGGTCACGGTGGCGTCAACGGGGGAGCCAATGTCTTTCCGCGGTTGTTTGTCGACGCTTATCAGGCCGCGGTTGCCGGTGATGAAGCGACGGCAGCACGCTTACAGGAACAAATTGAGGCTTTCGGAAAAATCTACTCCATAGGCAAATATGCATCGCGCATTGTCAAAGGAACAAAATGTGCGGCTTCCATTCTCGGATTGTGCCGGGAAACCATGGCCGAACCTTTCAATCAGTTCTATCCGGAAGACCGGGCCAAGGTGGAAGCGATTTTAGATTGTCTGGAGTGGTGAAAATTCCCTACCACCGAGTATATGCCACAAAAAACAAATTCCTATCAGTAATGGCAACTTTGCCTCCCGTTTTTTCACGAGCACGAAATGCGCGGCTTCCAATCAATGGCCCGTTTAGAGCCTGTTCCAAAAACCCTTGGTGTAACCTCCATTTTCCTCCCTCTCTTTGCGCTCTTCGCGCCTTTGCCAGAGTCAATTCCTAGTTTCTCGATGCTTGATGCTCGATGCTTGATGTTCGATGAGGGACGAGGCGGGCTGGCCCACTGGCTGGCCCCCTCGTCTACTCTTTTTCATTTTGCGCTTAATCCCTTCCATTTCCAGATTCGGGGACCAAGATCGAGGTAAAATGGCGGACAGAAATGTCCGCCCTCCGTTATTCTTCGTCGGCGGGCTGACGCCCTTGTCTTGCCGACTCCCCCTCAAGGGAGGGAGTGATGGGAAATCATTTTTGGGGCGTGGTGGAAAGGGTTCGTCTGGGTAACCTGTCCTGCGCTGTGCCGTGCGAAGCCTTTAGGCGAAGCATGGTAGGCTTCTGGCCTTGATCTCTCTCCTTTTCCCCAATTCCTAATTCCTAATTGGCGCCAACGGCGCCTCATCCGTGCCCATCCGTGGTCAGAAATCAGTGGCTAGTGACTAGTGGTTAGTGGCGAGAAATAAAGGAGGGCGGACATTCACTGTCTGCGTGCGGTAACCCACAGGTAGGCTGTCCTCCAAAACCCTTTTCCTCATTCCTCATTCCTAATTGGCGCGCCTTGGCGCGCTTTCCCCCTTTCTCCCTCTTACTCTTTGCTTGCTCCGTGATTTGGCGGTTCCAATAGTGGTCCTGGTATGGGGAACAGGATCTACACGCGCGCCGGGGACAAGGGAAAGACGGGGCTGTTGAGTGGAGAGCGGGTGGACAAGGACGATATCCGGATCGAGTGCAACGGGCAAATCGACGAGGTAGCCAGCATGATCGGCCTGCTGCGCACCAGGATTGCGGCTGATCACAAATGGCAGGCTGGATTGCACCGCATTCAGGTAAGTTTGATGAATGCCATGGCGCACATTGCCCTTTCCCAAAACGCGGCAAGGCAACCCACCGTTCCTCTCCCCGCTGAAGAGGCTGCTTTCCTGGAAGTGTGGATGGATAAAATCGAAGCGTCGTTAGCGTCAAAATCCGAGTTCTTTCTGGTGCCTGGAGGCACCGAGGTGGCGGCGTTATGCCATGTCATACGCACGCAGGTACGACGGGCGGAACGACGTTTGCATACGCTTAATCGGCAGGCGCCGATGGATCCAAGCATTCTCCAGATGATGAACCGGTTGTCGGATCTTTTCTACGCATTATCGCGGGAGGAGCTGGAACTGAAAGGGGTAGATGAAGAAAGGTGGAGATTGTTCAGGAACCGGAGCAAATGAGCTTGACCCGCATATTTTCCAAATCTTCTACCGCGCCCCGGAAAATTGATCCTGGCGCGACCCTTCTTGGATGCGTCTGCCTGTGCGCCGCACGCAGACAGGCCGCTTGGTTGTTAGTGGGCCTTTTGGCGTTTTCAGCCGGATGCTCGAAGAAAACCGAAAAACCATTAATTTTAGAAAAGGACGAGGTGGCCCTGTTTCCCGAGACCTTTCATCCCGAATCCTTGGGATGGGCCAGTCCGAACGTCTGCGCAGGATGCCATGTCGCGGCCCACAACGACTGGCTCCGGAGTCACCATGCCATAGCCAACCGGCTCATCGACCCTCAAAAAGAAGAGGAGGCATTTTCCCTTACCGAGGTTACGGATGAGGGAAATGCCCAATACCGTTTGAGCGGGGGAGAAGAAGCCTTTGCCATCGTGGAGCAGAATGCGCCCGCCGCAATGCCCAATGGTCACGATTCTCCCGTCATAGGGGTGATCGGAGAAACCCCCATCCGGCAATATCTGGTGCCCACTGACAAGGGGAGACTTCAGACCCAGGCCTTGACTTGGGATCCCACCAAAAAGGAATGGTTCAATGTATTCGGGGATGAAAACCGTCGCCCGACCGAGTGGGGGCATTGGACGCAACAGGGCATGAACTGGAACGCCAATTGCGCCTGGTGTCACATGACGGATTTCCAGAAGAACTATGCCATGTCGGAAGACGCTTATCACAGCACCTGGCTGGCCCAAAGTGTGACCTGCCTACAGTGTCACTCCGGCATGGAGGAGCACGTGGAGTCAGCCCGATCGGGCAGCTACACCTCTCGCGCCACGGAGCCGGATCTCGGGATGGCAATGGAAAATTGCGCCACTTGTCACGCCCGCCGCGAGGAATTGACAGCGCACGCCTTCAAGGCGGGAGATCATTTTTTTGATCATTATCGCCTCACTTTGCCCGATGCGCCCGGCGCTTATTTCGCCGATGGCCAGGCCCGGGAGGAGAACTATGTATACGCTTCCTTCATGATGAGCAGGATGGCGGGCAAGGGGGTGACCTGCATGGATTGCCACAACCCCCATTCCGGGGAGGCGATATTGCCGGTGGAGAACAACGCGCTTTGCATGCGATGCCATGCCACTGGGCAGAATGAAGCCCTCATAATAAATCCGGTCGAGCATAGCCATCATGGAGTTGATAGCCCGGGCAATCGTTGCGTGGCATGTCACATGCCGGAAAGAGTCTACATGCAAAGGGATTGGCGCAGGGACCACGGGTTTACCAGTCCTGATCCACAGCTCACCCTGGAACTGGGGGCGCCCAATGCCTGTAACGGTTGCCATGATGACCAGTCCACGGAATGGGCCGTCGCCCATGTAAACACCTGGTACGGAAACTCCGAGCGGCGCCAGATGGTGCAACGGCGCGCGCGAGCCCTGACTCGGGCCCAGGCCGGACATCCGGATAGTTTGGCAGATCTCAAGGAATTGTTCGCATCCGAGGAAAATGTTTACTGGCAATCCACCTGGATGCGTTTGCTGCAGCCTTTTGCGGCCGAGGATTCGGTCAGGGATCTGGCCCTGGAGGCGCTGGAGCACGCATCGCCCCTTTTGCGCGATTCCGGGTTGGGGGTTTTGGCACAGAGGCCCGATCAGTTGGCCGCGGTTCAAGCAACGCTGGAGGACGATTCCCGCCTCGTCCGCAACCGTGCGGCGGAGGCCTTGCTGGCCCAGTTCGACCCCTCGCGGACCGCTTTTCAGGAATGGATGGTTTACGCCGAGACGAACGCGGATCGTCCCGGAGGAGCTTTGCGCCGGGCCGAGCTCGCTGCGATCCAAGGCGACGTCCCATTGGTAAAGCAACTCGTCCGGCAGGCTGTATCCTTCGACCGGGAAAACGCTTATCTTTACTATGATGCGGCCATATTATTGGATCGGGTAGGGGAGGTTAACGAGGCATTGAACTTGTTGACCATGGCTCGCCGGATTGCTCCCGATCTGGCCCTTCTACCGTATTCGCAAGGTTTGTTGTACGCCGAACGAATGGATTACCGGGCAGCGGAAAAAGCAATATCGGACGCGGTGGGACTCGATCCCGATCAAGCGCGCTGGTGGTATAACCTAGCCATGATCTACCAGTATCTGGGCGAGCCCGACAAAGCTTATGGCTGCATAAATCGTGCGATCGAACTGGAACCGGAAAACCCGGATTTTTTACTATACCGGGAGCGCATGGGCGCCTCGCAGGGCTTGCCGCAAACTCCCTGAGCGCGGAGGTAGAGGGAGGGCCCCCAAGGCGCCAATTAGAAATGGGGGAAGGGAGAGGGATTAACCACAAAAAGCGCAAAAGACGCAAAAGACTGGGAGAAAGGCACAGAGGCACAAAGGCACAAAGGCACAAAGTGGGGAGGAATAAACCACGGATGGGCACTGATGGCTCTCAATCTTGATCGTGATCTTGATCGTGATCTTGATCGTGATCTTGATCGTGATCGAAAATATGGGAGGCGAAAGGCCACAAAATGCACAAAGGGAGGGAGTTTCTGAGATTCTGAGCTGCCCCCCGTATTGACTTGGATTCTGAAATTTCTTTGATTTCTCTTCGTTTTATGGGTTAAAAGAAAATTCTCCCGTAGATTTTTGTTTCAATTGAGTTATGGTCTTATTCCGTTTTTCGTTTCCTAAGGGCTTTATGAATTTCGTTCTTCAATCACGTAGATTCAAATTGGCTTGGCCGGTCCTCCTCTTCCCGGTTTTCGCCGGTATGGGTTTGTCGGGCCAGGATGAAACTGAGGCGGAAGCGGCCCAACGGCATTTCACCCTTAAGGTATTGCCCCTTCTCACCGAGAAATGTTTTCCCTGTCATGGGGACGATCCGGAGGAAATCGAGGGCGGATTGATATTGAATACGCGGGAGGACGCGCTTCTTGGAGGCGATGGTTTTGGCAATGTGGTCGTGCCCGGAAAGGCGGAGGAAAGTTTCATGATGACGGCGGTCCAGTGGAAGGATCCCGATTACGAAATGCCCCCCAAGGAGAATGACCGTTTGACGGAGGATCAGATCGGGGACCTGCGCGCTTGGATCAATACCGGCGCTCCCTGGCCGGACGAGGAAGCCCAGCGGAAGCATCGGGAACAGCAATGGTCCCAAGAAGTTACGGAAGACGGTGTCCTGATTAAGACCATCGGGGGGTTGTCCGATACATGGACCTATCGCCGCTACCCGCCAGAAAAGATTTGGGCGTTTCATCCCGTATCCGAGGTGGAGCCTCCGCTCCCATCAGACAACCCGGTGGACGCGTTTATCGACACCCGGTTAAGGGAGAAATCCCTGACCCCGGCGCCGCCGGCGGAACCCGTCACCCTCATTCGCCGCGCCACTTACGACCTGCATGGATTGCCTCCATCGCCGGAGGAGATCCAAGTCTTTGTGAAGGCCTCGGCAGCCGACCCAAAAGGGGCCTGGGAATCGCTTATCGACCGATTGCTGGCCAGTCCTCATTACGGGGAGCGCATGGCACAGCATTGGCTCGACGTGGTTCGTTATGCCGATACCAGCGGTTATTCGAACGACTGGGAGCGATCCAACGCATGGCGATTCCGCGATTACGTCATCCGGTCCTTTAATGCGGATAAACCATACCGTCGATTTATCATGGAGCAGTTGGCCGGCGATGAAATGGACCCCGATGATCCCGAGATGATCGTAGCGGCCGGATTTTTGCGCATGGGACCCTGGGAGCACACCTCCATGACTCCGGAAAGAGTCAGTCGCCAACTCTATCTTGACGACGTGGTCAATTCGGTGGGACAGACGTTTCTTTCCACCGCCTTGCGCTGTGTAAAGTGTCACGACCACAAATTTGATCCCATTCCAACCGAGGACTACTATCGCATGTATGCCGCTTTTGCGACGACACAACCCGTGGAGCGGGAAGCGGCCTATATTCCCGAGGAAAACC
>JAABVD010000371.1:2211-4183 GCA_014529615.1 Opitutia bacterium | reverse complement strand
CGAATTGGCAAAATCGGATCCATCACCGGTCGTTCGCCTCTACCTGGCTTCAGCTCTGCAGCGCACCCCCAAGGCGAGGGTCTGGGACATGGCGGCCGGTCTGTTGAGTCACGCCGGGGACGCCGATGATCACAATATTCCCAAGATGGTCTGGTTCGGTGTTGAGCCGCTCGTGCCCGAGAATCCGCTTCAAGCAATGGAAGTGGCCTCAAACAGCCGGATTCCACTCGTTTCCCAATTCATTGCCCGCCGTGCCACTTCGGGAAAATTACTCGAAGCGGTTGTGGATTCGTTGGCAGCATCCACTTCTTCCGCGCTTAGCAAGGTTATACTGGAGGGAATGCGCGATGGGCTCCTCGGTCAACGTGATCTGACGGCTCCGGCGAATTGGTCCAGCCTGGAAAGTGAATTGTTGAAGAATGCAGATATGAAAAATCTGACCCTGCAGGTGGGACAGCTTTTTGGAAGCGCCGAAGCGGGCAGGATTCAGTTGGTTGAACTGAATGATCCCGCGACGCCCGTGGAGCGACGCCAGGAAATCCTTCGCACCTTCGCTCAGACGATATTTCCACCGGCTGTCGAATCGATTCTGGGATACGTTGAAGATCCCGATCTCAGGTTGGATGCGCTGAGAACACTTGCGTCCTATGAAGAGAGAGGGATTCCGGAAACCATTTTGCGTCATTACTCCGAGTATACTGCGGATGAAAAAATGGCGGCCTTGCAAACCTTGGCTACCCGGCGCGATTGGGGCCGGACCTTGTTGAACGCGCTCAGACGCGGAGCAGTGCCGCGCAGTGATGTTTCAGCGGTGACCGCTCGACAGATGCGCCGCGTGGTTGGACCCAACTTTGTCGATTGGTGGGGCCCGATGGAAAGCCTGGAGAAGGACAAGCAATTGGCCATCGACCGTTATAAGTTCCTTCTTACAGACGATTATTTATCCAATGCAGACCTGACAAAGGGCAAAGCGGTTTACGCGGCTGTCTGCGCATCTTGTCACAAGATGTACGGTGAAGGCGGCGAGATCGGTCCCGATATAACCGGTTCCAATCGCGCCGATCTGGATTATATCCTGACCAATACGATCGATCCGAATGGAGAGGTTGCGGAGTCCTACCAACTCGTAACCATAACCACCCAGGATGGGCGCACCTATGCCGGCAATGTTTACAGTGAAGATGATCAGCGCGTAACCCTGCGTTTGGTTGGACAGGACATGATCATCGCCAAGCCCGAAATACTTTCCCGTCAGACGTCACCCCTGTCGATGATGCCCGAGGGACTGCTCAATACCCTTTCCGATTCGCAGGTGCGCGATCTGATTAGCTATCTGAGAATCACTCATCCGATAAAATAGTGAAGAAACAATTGTTTACGACCCTTGTCCTGCTGGTCTGGCTCCACGGCCCGGCTTTGGCTGAACGTCCCAATATTCTCTTTTGCATCTCCGATGATCAATCCTGGGCGCACACCGGGGCCAACGGAGATCCGGTCATCAAGACCCCAGCCTTTGACCGGGTAGCGCATGAAGGCCTGCGCTTTATCCATTCATTTTGCGATGCTCCGACCTGCGGACCTTCTCGTAGCGCCATTTTGACGGGCCAATCGATTTGGCGGCTGGAGGAAGCGGGCAATATCCACAGCACCTTGCCGGCAAAATTCGCTACCTACACCGAGTTGCTGCAGGATGCGGGCTACAAGGTTGGGGCTACCGGCAAAGCGTGGGGTCCCGGACGATTGGAACCAGGTGGCCGGACTGAGAACCCTGCCGGTCCCCACTATGAGGGGAGGACGCTCGAACCTCCTTTCAGAGGCATACGCAATGTGGATTATGCCGGAAATTTTGAAGACTTCATGGCTGAGGTGGATGAGGATGAGTCCTTTTGCTTCTGGCTGGGAACGAGCGAGCCCCATCGTTTTTTCGAGGATGGGGCGGGGCTGGCGACCGGAAAGGATCTCAGCAAGATTG
>JAABVD010000371.1:0-2052 GCA_014529615.1 Opitutia bacterium | reverse complement strand
TGGGATCACGCGTGCCCTTGGCTATCCGTTGGCCGGAAGGGATTCGCGACCCCGGCCGAACGGTGGATTCGTTTGTCAATCTGAGCGACCTCGCTCCCACCTTTCTCGAAGCGTGCGGACTCGAACCGCCTGGCATGATGAGCGCCCGAACCATGGTGGACCTGTTCGCCAACCAGGAAGTGGGAGATAGGCCCGCCGCCTACATTGCCATGGAACGACACGATGGCTGTCGAGCGGGAGGGAAAGGCTATCCTTGCCGGGCGATTCGCACAGCGGACTACCTGTATATTTTCAATTTCGAGCCAACGCGCTGGCCTTCGGGTTCGCCGGACCCTTCGGTATGCGCGCGAGCCATACCATACGGGGAAATCGATTCTTCGCCCACAAAGACTTTTATGATGGAGAATCGAAGTACTCACGGAATCGCGGATCTGGCAGAGCTTTCCTTTGGCATGCGCCCTGCGGAGGAGTTGTACGACTTGAAGAACGATCCCGAACAAATGGTGAATGTGGCCGGCTCCACAGATTATGAGGTCATACGAGGCCAGCTTCGCGAGCAGTTGTTCGCTCACCTGAGGAAAACTGAAGATCCTCGCGTGGTGGGTGGCAAGGTTGACTGGGATTACTATCCCTACTACGGACGTATTCGAACAGAAGGTTGGACGGTGGACAAGAAACCGGAGAGCGCTTTTTGAAACGATCCCATGCAGATAGCCCCACGCGCGAGGGCGATGACTCAAGCCGGCGTTTTTCGTTTTGGCTGCGGTCGCTTTTCGCTTTAACCGTATTTGCGTTATGGAATTACGAAACAAACGCGCGTCCGAATATCCTATTCTGCATTTCCGATGACCAATCGTGGGCTCATACCGGCGCGAATGGCGACCCGGTGGTCAAGACGCCCGCTTTTGATCGGGTAGCGGCGGAAGGACTACGCTTCGTCAATTCATTCTGCGATGCTCCTACCTGCGGTCCTTCGCGCAGCGCCATCCTGACTGGGCAGCCCATATGGCGCCTCGAGGAAGCGGCCAATATTTGGAGTACGCTGCAAGCAAAGTTCGCCACCTATACCGGCGAACTGCAAAAGGCTGGGTACAAGATCGGCTATACTGGAAAAGGCTGGGGTCCCGGACGCCTGGAACCCGGCGGCAGGTCCGAGAATCCCGCGGGACCCGTCTTCGGGGGAAGAACGCTGGAACCTCCCTTTCGAGGGATTCGCAACACGGATTACAGTCCTTTTGCTTTTGGCTGGGAACGAGCGAGCCCCATCGTTTTTTCGAGGATGGGGCGGGGCTGGCGACCGGAAAGGACCTCAGCAAGATAGTCGTGCCCGCAGTTTTTCCGGACAACAAAATCGTGCGTAGCGACATCGCGGACTACCTCGTGGAGGTCGAGCACTTCGACCGCATGGTAGCCCGTGCGATGGCGCTATTAGAAAAGCGCGGATTGCTGGACGATACCATCGTTGTCGTAACGAGCGATCACGGCATGCCATTTCCCCGGGGCAAGGCGACGGTGTATGATGATGGATCGCGTGTTCCCCTGGCGATTCGCTGGCCCAAAGGGATCGAGGGTCCTGGCCGGTCCGTGGACGATCCTGTCAATTTGAGCGATTTGGCGCCGACCTTCCTGGAAGCGGTAGGCCTGAGTGTTCCTGAAATGATGACCGGGCGAAGCCTTATGGGTCTGTTTGCGAGCGACCAGCCTGCGGAATGGGACGCCGCTTACATTGGCTTTGAACGACACAGCGGGGCTCGAGCGGGCGGAAAAGGATACCCTTGCCGCGCGATTCGGACCGAGGACTACCTGTACATCTATAATTTCGAACCGAGTCGGTGGCCGGCCGGCTCACCCGATCCTTCCGTATGCAATCGGCTGATACCATTTGGAGAATACGACTCATCGCCGACCAAGACATTTATGGTCGAGCATCAGTTCGAGCATGGAGTTGCCGAACTGGCCCATCTCGCGTTCGGAAAACGTCCCGCGGAGGAATTGTACGTCTTGAAAGACGATCCGCACCAAATGAATAACGTTGCCGGCTCGATGGGTTTC
>JAABVD010000049.1 GCA_014529615.1 Opitutia bacterium | reverse complement strand
TAGGGATTACAAACTAGTCCTGGATTCCTACAATATTCCCATACTGGGGAAAACCTTCTTTTCGCGTAATACCCATGCAGTCCACGCCAGCCTCTTTGCTCTGGGCAAGGCGGATTTGGACGCCATTCTGGTCGTCGGCTCCTATGCCGCCAATTCGACCATCATCAATTTGGCAAACTCTTTGGGTCATGAATACATCATGGGCAACTTGTCCTTCGTCTTGTCCCAGGAATTAAAGGAGAGAATCACCGAGCCAAACGACAGGATTTTGGTGAGCCAAGTGGTGCCGGACCCACGAGATGAGACCCTTGACCTCGTGCGGCAATTCCGGCAAGCCATCCGATCGTTGGATTCCGAATTGGAATACCAGGAATTAATCAACGAGGTAGGTCTGGAGGGTTACATCCTGGGCCGCTTTGTCAATGGGGGAAGAATTGACCAGGGAAAACTTCATTAAACAGGCCCTGACGTCCGGTCCGATTGTAATTGACGATTGGACCATTCAATTTGAACCGGGCAACAATGCGGGTTCTCACTACGTCAGGCTGACCGATCTTGGATAGGACGGATCAAACGAATTGGAGGGTAGCCAGTGAAAAAGATAGATGATTTCATAGGCGAAGAAGTTGGCGAGGAATGGCTGCGCGAGCTTTTCAAAGTTGTCGCCATGCGGCGCAGAACCATGTTCCGACTGGTAACCGAGTCGGCTCGCCTGTTGCTGTTCGGTAATGCGGGTGGGACGGCCTTGATTGTTGGCTTCATTGGCTCGCCTTGTTGACTCTGCTCGTGTTTGAGGTTGGAACGCTTGCCTCGGCCCTGACCATGATTCTGGTGGCCCTTGTTGCGATAAAGGAAGCTCACGGGGCCGAAACAGGCTTGAAGCGGTTTGTAGACGGCGAGATAGATCGCACTCAGGTGCTCTTCATAATTGAAGAGAGGACCTTTCGCCTCGCCGATCTTGCCACAGGGGCGGGGGTAGTCAGCGCAATCGGATTTATGGTTGGCGGACTGATCAGCCTGGTCCTGTTAACTATTTTCTTCTGAAGCAGAATGGCTCTTTCCTGCAGCCGCTGTCCAGGTGGAGCCCAATCCAAGGCTTTCCATTTTGCTTCATCCCTTTGCTTTTCCGATCGGCCCCTCCTTTCCCATAGTTTCAGGCCCTCTTCCTTATCCTTATGGAAATAAATCCTCACCTGATTTTGGCGGCCTACTCGGTCATCATTTTTTCCGCCTCCTTGTTCGGAGGGAAGCTATCGGACATAGGCGCCCTGACCCATACCCGCATCCAGGTCGTAATGAGCCTGGTGGCAGGTTTCATTCTCGGCATTTCCATGTTTCATCTTCTGCCCCACGGCCTCGACCGCATTCCCGGTCCCCACGCGGGAGAATCAGCCGTGTTATGGATGATGGTGGGTATAGTCGTGATGATCTTTTTGCTGCACGTTTTCCACTTTCATCAGCACGACTTCAGCAGGGAATCGAGCGATCATCACCATCACGGTAGTTCCAAGGAGCATTCCGGAAGTGTGTTGAGCGTTGCTCTCGGTTTGGGGCTGCATACGATAACCGAGGGAGTAGCCCTGGGCACCAGCATCCAGGTTGCTCTGTTGGATGACCACCTTACCGTATTGCCTGGGATGGCCGTATTCTTCGCCATTCTCATGCACAAGCCGCTCGATGCCTACTCCATTCTCAGCCTGATGAAGTCCGACGGACACAGCCGCCGTTCCCGTAGGGCTGCCAATGTCGGATTTGCCATGCTCTGTCCCATTGTCGCCTTAGCCACCTTCTGGGGTGTGGGAGCTTTTGCGTGGGGAGAAGGAACTATAATCGGTTATATCCTAACCTTCGCAGCCGGCGCCTTCCTCTGCATTGCCTTGAGCGATCTGTTGCCGGAGATACATTTCCACAGCCACGATCGGGGAAAGCTCATCGCAGCACTCCTGATTGGGATCGGCCTCTCCTATGCCCTGTTTTTTATTGAAACCGCTGCCTCGCATGGGATGGGGATGTTGGAAGGGCATTAAAACAAAGATCCGTTACCGATCGCTGATCCGCCGTCACAGAGGAGGGTCTGGCCGGTCACCAGATCCGAGCCGGTTATAATACCCAAAATGGCATCGGCCACGTCTTTCGGTGTGCAAACCTTTTTGAGAGCGGCCATGTTTGCATGGGTGGCAAGTCTTTGTTCGTAGTTTCGGCCAAGGCCTTTCCTGAGCCAGTCCCCCTCAATGACCCCGGGAGCGACCGCGTTGACCCTGACATTCGGGGCAAACACCCGGGCCAGGGAAACCGTCATATTGACCACGGCCGCTTTTGAGCAGGAGTAGGGTATGCAACTGCCCGCCGCGTTGTAGGCCGCAGCGCTGGCCACCGAAACAATTTCCCCATTTCCAACGGCGTCCAAATAAGGTTTGGCCGCTCTGGCACACTGAAAAGGTCCTTTCAGGTTTACATCCATGATGCGCGACCAGACTTCACTGGTCACTGCGTCCAAATCAGAATGGGAAATAAAATGGGTGCAACCCGCGTTATTGATCAGAATATCCAACCGGCCGAATCTGGAGGCGGCAGTTTGCATCATCCCCCTGCATACCGAATCGTCCGCCACGTCGCCCCCATAGCTGATGGCCTGAACCCCGGCGCTTTCAGCCTCGGCGCATACCTTGTCTGCGGCCTCCTTGGAATTGTTGTAATTGATCAATACGGAACACCCGCCTTTGGCCAGGGCAAGCGCGGTTGCCGCACCGACCCCTCTGCTGGCTCCTGTTACCACTGCTGCTTTGCCTCGAATATCCATGGTTTTCTTGAGGCAATTAATATCGACAGACAGTGGTCTTCTGGCGACTAAGAAAGCTTAAAATCCATTCAGTCACGTGGAGCAATTTTGATTTTTCAAAATCGACCAACTATTTTCCGTAATGGTAGCGAAGTTGCGCGAGCATGAGAATGTCCCCTTCCACTCGATAAACCATGCGGTGTTCATCGGTGATTCGTCTGGACCAATACCCCTTTAGGGCATGACGTAACGGTTCAGGCTTTCCGATGCCCCGGAAGGGATCCCGGCACGTGTCTCGAATCAGTAAATTGACTCTCTTTAATATTCTGGTATCGGTCGATAGCCAGTACTCGTAGTCCTCCCAAGCGTGCTTGGAAAAGAGGACCTTCATTCAGGGTGAGGTTCAATCAATTCTCTTTCGGTCCCTTCGCCATTTTCAAGCGATCTGATCGCCTCCAGGAGACGGCGTGCATTGGCCGGTGCCCGCAGCAAATAAGCCGCCTCCTCCAGCGATTCGTAGTCTTCCAGCGATAGCATCACCACGGACTGATCGCGTTTACGCGTTATAATGACCGGGTCGCGGTCGCTGCAGACCTGATCCATGGTGGATGCGAGATTCTCCCTGGCCGCCGTGTAACTGATTGCTTTCATTTCGACAGCATCCTGTACAGGGACATGTTTCTGTCAACACCTGGTGTTGGATTAGCCAGTCGACCCAGAAATTCTGAGTTAAAAACATGGATACACAGGATGTACAGGATTTGCATAATCCGTGGTCCATTCCTCGTATGCCCCTTCCTCCGCGACCTCCCTTTTTGAGTCCTTTGTGGCTAAGCCTCGTTGATAACCGGATTGGTCAGTTGACCGATCTTTTCGATCTCGATGGTGACGGTGTCCCCGGCCTTTAAAAACAAGGGAGGTTTTCGCGCCGCTCCCACTCCCTGCGGGGTGCCCGTCAGGATGACCGTTCCCGGCAGCAGGGTGGTGCTGCCGCTCAGGAATGCGATCAACTTGCGAACGCTGAAAATCATGTCATCAGTATTCCAATCTTGCACCGCTTCACCGTTGAGAATGGTTTTGATGGCCAGGGAGTTGGGATCTCCAATCTCATCAGCGGTTACCAGGCAGGGTCCCATTGGGGCAAAGGTGTCGAAAGTTTTTCCTCGGCACCATTGGCCCCCGCCGAATTCAATTTGCCAGTCGCGGGCGCTCACGTCGTTAGCGCAGGTGTAGCCAAGCACGTAATCGAGAGCTGTTTCCTCAGAGGCGTTTTTACAGGCCTTGCCCATGACCACGGCCAACTCACATTCGTAATCGACCTTGTGACTGGCCAGAAAAGTAGGAATTTCCACCGGGTCGCCTGGATTTTGCAGGGCGTTGCTGCCCTTTATGAACAATACCGGAAAATCGGGAGCAGGCATGCCGCTTTCCTCGGCATGAAATTTATAATTCAATCCTATGCAGAGGATAATTTCCGGGTCCACCGGGGCCAATAATTTTGTCACATCGGCTGGATCATCTCCGACGGTAAACGTGCCGAAAATATCACCTTCGACTTCCCTGTATTCCCCATCCACTTCGGCGGCGTAGCGCACTTGAGCGGAGAGATCCTTATAGCGAATGATTTTCATAGAGAGGCTTGGTTTTGGATTCAATAAGTGGCTCGGCCTCCGGAGAGGTCGAAACAGAAACCTGTGGTAAAGCTGGCTTCCGGGGAAAGGATGAAAGTCGCCATGGAGGCTACCTCGGACAATGTTCCACACCGACTCATGGGGATTTTTTCCGTCATGTAATCAATTTGTTCCTGGGGCATGGTTCCGAGAATGGGAGTCCGAATAACGGCAGGTGCAAGCGCATTTACGGTTATGCCGGTATCGGCATAGTCCTTGCCCAAGGTCTTGGTCAGCCCGATAACACCGGCTTTGGAGGTGGAATAGGCCGTCATCCCGGCATTGCCTTCCTTTCCTGAAATGGATGCTACGAGCAAAATTCTGCCGTAATTCCGCATCAGCATGTGGGGGATAACCGCCTTGCACATGAGGAAAGAACCCTTGAGGTTGATCCGGTAAACCCGGTCGAAATCATCGGCATCCACCTCGTGGCCTTTCAGATTGGTTTGTCCAGCGATTCCCGCGCTGTTGAACAAAATATCGATGCGGGACAATTTTGCCATTGTTGCCCTTATGGCTGCGTTGACGGATGATGCTTCACTGACATCGGTCGGGATGATCAGGGGTTGGCAATCGAGCTTTAATTTGGCTTTCTCCAAGCCGTCGCTATCTAGATCCAATAGAACCGTTTGCACTCCGAGGGAATGTAATTTGGAGGCCACGGCGAATCCGATTCCAGATGCGCCTCCGGTAATGATGGCCACCTGATCTTTCCATTCGCGTGTCACGGGGTGGGAAACTTAAGGTCGATAGGGAAGGGGTCAAGACGTAAAATGTTATGCCTTACAGGGTCGGTTGCTTTGTAAAAGTGTATGAAGTACAACGGAATACGTTATTCAAGACCTGCCCCTCTTCTTGCAGAAGGCATCTCTTTTCCACGGTAAGACCCCGGTTGACGCCATACCTTATGCCCTCAATATTCTGAATACCTCGCGACATCTTCATTTTTCGTAGCTCAGGCTGATCCATGCGTTGAAGGGGGCGGCTTGGGTGATGATTCCGCTACTGGCGATGGCGGTGACGATTTCCTCTTGAAAAACGTTTTCAACCTGTACCCGAATCGACCAGTTCGAGTCGGAGATTTTATGGGATGCCCCCAGATTGACCTGAGTAGCGCTGTCGATGGGGCGGGTATTCAGCACGTTGTCGAATTGCCCGCTACGATACTGGACCTGTGCCAGAAAAGTGAGCTGGTCGTTGGGACTCCAAGCCAGTAGACCGGATAATTTGTGTTCGGGAGCCAGCGGAAATGACTTGCCCGACAGAAGCGGCTGAGCGGTCGATTCGGTAATTTCCGTGTCGCTGAAAAGGTAATTGAACAGGATTTCGACCCCTGTAGCGGCATCCCAATGCCAAGCCATTTCCAAGCCCTGGACTTCGCTATCCCCGACGTTCTGACGTTGATTACAAGAACCTCCTCCGGGCACGAATCCGCAAAGCGGGTCGAATCCTGTATCGTCGTGCAGAAACACATTGGTGATCATGTCATCCATGAAGTATTTGAAGCCGCTGAACTGCAACGAGTTGGCTTCATCCCGGTAGAAGAAGCTGATTTCTCCTCCGGTTATGGATTCATTGGCCAGCAACGGATTGGATTCGGTGATGTCGTTGCGCACCCGGAATGGACGGTACAGTTCGTTCAGGGTAGGGGCTCTGAATCCGGTGAAGACCAGTGTGTTGAAACTCCAATTGGGATCGATTCTCCGGGTGTAATTTAGATTTACCGAGGGTTCAGTGCCGGACCGATCAGGGTAAAGGGTATCCCGGGTCTGGGCATTGGATTCGAGGTCAAATTGGTTGCGGAATCCATTAAACTGTCTCCAACGGTCTACCCGCACCGTGCCCTCGAGGGCGCTGGCTTCATTCAACTCCGCTTGAACCGTCGCAAATGCTCCCAGAAACGATTGTTCCCCTCCTTCGTTCCGCTCGCGGGTGAATCCTGCGCCGAGATTGCGAAAGCGTTCGCTGGCGCTGCCCTCCACCCTGCGGAAATCAGCTCCGACCAAAAAATTGATGTTATCGTATTCCCAGTATCCGGTGGCCTGTGCCCCCAGTGATTGGGCGGGCACGGAAAACTGGTCCAGGACGGGACGCTCCGAGGTGCGGTCTGCATTCACCGAGGTGAATACATTTTGGAAATCGCGGTCTTGGAAGAAGGTCACGAATGCGAAATCGACTCCGGTGGTGGCGGCACGGGACAGAGTCCAGGACAGGTCCTTCGATTCGGTGGAATTGGGCGATAGCGGGGTTCCGTTGATACGGCCCTCCTCAAACATTTGCCCTGTCAGGGTCCATTGCCAGAAATTCTCCAACTGATGGGCCATCTGCAATCTCAAGTAAGTGTAATCCGATTGGGAGGATTTATCCAACGGACCCCGCTGACTCTCCTTCACAACCTTGTAACCATCTGTCTCAAAAAATCGACCCTCCACCGAAAGGCCCATGTTATCCGAAACGGGTTCGGTGTGAGCCAGTGAGGTAAGGATGGTGTCGAACAGACCGCCTTGAATCCGCACGCTGCTATGGGGAGCAAACGGGGATCGGGTTCGGAAATAGAGCGTTCCTCCAGAGCTGTAATTTCCCCAGGCAGGGACCATCCCCATGGGAAACAGATCCATGGATTGAAGGCTGGCGGCGGGCATTTTGTTCCAGTAGATCCAGCCGCCAAAGGGATCGTTTTGGGGCACCCCATCCACCAGCGCCAACGCGCGCGAGGTGGCATTGGTGGCGGCATTGCGGAACCTGATACCTTGGGTAGTCGGATGGGCCGTAAACGAATCGACACCCCGATAAGTATCGACCGAGGCCAACTTTCGCAGGGCTTGGTCGAGGGACAGGGTTGTATCGAATCCACCCATTAGTTCTTCGTGAGGGATGGTTAGGGGAGCGGAAACGTTTCGGTCCGCCACCACCTGAAGCCTTTCCAACTCCACGATTTCCCCTTGCGCCGATAAAGACGACAGGGTTGAGGCCAAACACATGAAACTCATGGCGAGCCCCTTGGAATTCGCGGTTGAACGGTCGAATATGCTCATGGATTGTCCAGCAGGAAAAGAGGGTGGGGCGGAGTAGGTTGTTTACAAATTACCGCCCCGCATCAATGCCATTTTCAAAAAACCAATCCATGGTCAGGAAATAGTGCCTAGAAATAACGGAGGGCGGACATTCCCTGTCTGCGTGCGGTGACGCACAGGCAGCCTGTCCGCCATTTCCCTCCCTTTGCACTCTTGCGCCTATGCCAGTATCATTTTCTAATCCTGTCATGAAATACAGACGTCTGGGCACATCCGGCATTGAGGTCTCCGAAATGAGCCTCGGATGCTGGACCATGGGTGGATTGAACTGGGTGGAGGGAAAGGCCAATGGTTGGGCCAACGTGAACGAGGATGAAATCATGCGAGCCGTCAAGCTGGCCATTGACAATGGAGTCAATCACTTCGATAACGCCGATATCTATGGCAATGGCCGGGCCGAGCGCATGCTTGCCCGCGTCTTGAACCGGCTCGGACTCAAAAGCGAAGACTATATAATCGCAACCAAGGTGGGTCATTTCAAGGGAACGGCGGCGCATGCCTACGAACCGTTGCACATTCGCCACCAATGCGAGCAATCGCTTAAAAACCTGCGTCGCGACTACATCGATATCTACTACTTGCATCACGGAGATTTCGGCCCCGCCAACCAGTACCTGGCCGAGGCGGCGGAAACACTGGAAGCCCTGCGAGAGGAAGGAAAAATTCGTATCAAGGGGCAATCCGCTTATACAGCGGCGCATTTCAAGACCGCCGTTCCGATGGTGCGCCCCGAGGTTCTGCAGAGTTGGGCCCATGCCCTTGATACCCGTTTTATCGAGCCCAAGGGTCCGGTGGGGCGATTAATGGTTGAGAACAAGCTTTCCTTGGTCGCCTTCAGTCCACTGAGCAAAGGGTTGCTTTTGGATAAATTCGATCCGGAAAACATGCCCGCCTTTGAAGACGGAGATCATCGCAAGGCATCACCCCAATTTAACGTGGAGAATTTGCGGCGTCTAAAGCGGAAGATGGTCCCAATAAAGGAGCGGTTTGGAGCATCCATTGCGGATTTGGCCGCCGTAGCCCTGCGATTCGTTCTCACTTTTCCCAGGGTTGCATGTGTCATCCCGGGTTTTCGCAACGAGCGACAGATAGCGGCCAATCTGACCGTAACCGGACGCGAGTTGAGTCCGGCAGACGTGGCTTTTATCAAGGGCCTGTTACAAAGCCCACCTTGATGGTCCCAATTCCTGATTCCTAATTCCTGATTTGCGCCCTTGGGCGCTTCCCCTCCATCTCCCCATCTCCATCACTCAACACTCCACCACTGCATCTCCCGTAATTCCTAATTCCTAATTCGCGCCCTTGGGCGCTTCCTGCCTCTTATTTGATTTCTGCTATCAACTGATCGAGGGAAAGATTTGCAGGTGGGAGATCATTTTCGGTCAGCCATTGCTGGTTGAAGATACGCGACATATACCGCTGGGCCCCGTCGCACAAGACGGTTACGATGGTCTGTCCTGCTCCTCCAGCTACGGCTACCTTCAATGCGCCACCTACGTTGATGCCGGATGAGGGCCCCAGGAAAAGGCCTTCTTCCAGGGTCAGGTGATTGAGCAGAGCCATCATGTGCCGGTCGTGAACGCGGTAGGCCTCGTCGATTTGAGCCCTGGCCACATTGTCGGTCACGCGTCCCTGACCAATTCCTTCGGCAATCGAATCGCCGTCATCAAAATCGAGATGGCCATGCTTGAACCAGGACCACATGGCCGCTCCGTAGGGATCGCAGCAAACCGTCGAAATATTCGGGTTCTGTTCTTTTAAATAACGGGATACGCCGGCCAGCGTTCCACCGGTTCCTATGGCGGCTATAAATGCGGTAACCTTTCCATCGGTCTGGCGCCAAATTTCCGGTCCGGTGGTGGCATAATGGATTGCGGTGTTGGCCAGGTTGTCGAACTGGTTGGCCCAGAAGGCATTTTCGGTTTCCTCAGCCAGCCTTTTGGCAATGTGGTTATAATTGCTCGGATCGCTGTAGGGCGCCGCCGCTACCGGCCTGACTTCCGCTCCCATGGCCCGGAGCAAGTCCATCTTTTCCGGGGACTGGGTATCGGGGATGATGACGATGGGGTGGTAACCCGAGGCATTTCCCACCAGGGCCAGGCCTATGCCCGTATTGCCCGCCGTGCCCTCCACAATAGTTCCTCCCGGTTGCAGGAGACCTCGCCTTTCCGCGTCCTCCACAATTCCCAGAGCGGCGCGGTCTATTACCGAACCACCCGGATTCAAGAACTCGGCTTTGCCCAGGATTTCGCAGCCGGTGGCTTGGGAAAGTTTGTTCAACCGTATGAGCGGCGTGTTTCCTATGGTGGCGCAAAAACCGTGAGTCGATTTCATCCCCCCAGAGATGAACCATTGGTGTTTACCTCTCAAGGAAGATTATCAACAAACCCTGTTAACTTCGATTCCCAGCAAACTGCCAAGTTTCTCTATTTTGTCGCCAATGTGACTGACCCCAATCGCGCAGTGATGGGCCGGAGCTCCCTTCGACCAGTCGTTCATAAACCTTTTGGCGCCAATACTAAATCGATAGCGACTGTTCGTGTTGCCAATCTGCATGATCGGACCTTCGACCGACTCGCCTTCAGCTACCTGCAGCACGACCGAACCGTCCCCCCGCTGAACTACCGACAGCAAGGTCACCGGCCCGTGTCGAACCGTCATTTGAATCGAAAGGCCCTTGCCCGGCTTGCCGTGATACACCGACAAAGGCACCAGACTGACCGCTCCTTCTGCGATGGCAAAATGGGCCGGGCCGTCATGGCCGAGATAGACCACATCGTCTACGAAATCGGAGAGATAGAATTCGGAAAACGAACCGCCCACTCCAAAAAGATCCATGATCTTCATGGCCTGGACGTTCTTCACTTCGCACTCACCCGCCACGGGAATATTGCGCCCGGTTAGCAAGGTATTGCCTGCAATAACAGAGGCGGCGATATTCCCGTATTCGCCACTGCCTTCGTAATAATAAGCCAACGAGCCGAGTCGGTGCTTGGCGACCAGCTTATCGAGGGCCACGGAAGTTTTGGCCGCACGCTCGAGCTCAGCTTTTTCGCATTCGGCGGATACCTCGTATTTTTCCTTAAACTCGCAGATCTTGCCCACGATTTCCTCGTCGCTCGCCGCCTGGCGCAAATCGGAGAGCTCGCACATTTCCATAATCTGAAAGTGGTTTCCGAATACCGCCGACTGCTGGGTCAAATCACTGTAGACATCGAGCATTCCGCAATAGTAATGCCCCAAAACGCCGACCCGGTTTTCGCGCATCCCAGATAGGACTTTAGCCGCATCCACCCAATCCTCGATCTCCTTCCAGGCGACTTCTTCCTGCAGGTATCCGGTAACGACATGATAATCGATTCCGGTCCGATTGAAGACGCAGGCCAACTCAGGCACGGAACACGACTGGCAATGCTCCAGCCAAACGCCGGTCATCACACCGCGATCTCCCAGGGCGTTGAATTTCTCGTAGTCCAACTGGGCGACCGGTTGTAGATTAAGCATCACTACGGGCACCTTGGCCCTTTGCACCACTGGTAGAACGGTTGATGACAAGGCATAGGTGGAGATGAAAAGAAAGATGATCTCCACGTCCTCTTTCTTAAACAGCGCCGCCGCTCCGCCGGCTTTTTCGACATTGTCTACCATGCCGGCATCGACCAACTCGGTGCCCATGCCCGCAATACGATCGCGAATCTCGGCATGGTAACGGTTTAAATTATCTAATAGTCCGTCAAACTGCGGCCAGTAAGTATCCAGCCCGATTGAAAAAAATCCTGCTTTCATTTTTGTCTTCTAATCCATGTGGAAAACTTCGGTAAGAGGAAGGCAGACCGGCGAGTTGTCCGGGTGGGTTTCCATCATGTCCGCCATATGGTCCCACCATTTACGGACAACCGGGTGGTTCGGCAGATCATCCGCCGTGTTATCGTCGGTCAGCTTTTGGACCGCAAATAGGGTAAGGGTCTCCTCGTCGAGGAAGATCGAATAATCCGATATACCGACTTCCGAAAGGACTTGTGACAGTTCCGGCCAGATCTGGTCGTGCCGCTTTTGGTATTTGGCTTTGAAGCCGGGTTTGAGTTTCATTTTGAAGGACGAGCGTTTCATGGGTTGGTTCGAATGAAAGTTTTCAAAGGTCAGTTCGTGCTGACGGCTCCCTGGAGGTAGTTCCCGAGGCCGATGAATACTGTGGAAAGTGTGATCACCAGAATGCCGGCCACCAGCATGCCGATCGCTTTACGGCCGCTCCCTTTCCACTCTTTCAAGTATAGACTCCAGAGGTTGCTCGCGATGATGATGAATGACATGTGGAGGGTCCAACTGGTAAAATCATAGTAACCCATCTTGGTCGTGCCCATGCCGTAGAACATGAACTGCAAATACCAAGTGACACCTGCGATTGCCGCGAGACTGTAGTTTTTGGCCAATGGCGCTTCAGCATTGGTATAGTCTTTCCAACTGCCATTGGACCGGATTAAGAATCCACACCAGATGGCATTGGTGACAAATCCGCCTATTAAGATAATCACTAGTACAGCACTGTTCACCCAGAGTGGTTTTGTTCCCAATGTGGAGGCGTTTTCCGCAATAGGTTTTCCCGCTGCCAAGGCGAATGCCATACACGCGCTCATCACCCCGGAAAAGCCCGCAACGAGTAATCCCAGCCCAAGCTTGAATTCCTGCTGACGTTCTTCCTCCGCCGTATGCGCTAATTCCTTCAGGTGTCCTGCATAGCCGCAGATTCCAATACCCACCAGGCAAATCCCGATCCCTGACAGCACTGCCCACCCGGGACCTG
>JAABVD010000370.1 GCA_014529615.1 Opitutia bacterium | reverse complement strand
GGGGGCAGATCGATTTCAAGTATGATTATCTAGGCCGCCGCACCCAGAAAAAGGCGGACAAGCTGGTCAATGGCCTGCGCGGGCATTACAACAACAACAACTTTACCGGTTTTAGTCACCAGCAGACTGATTCCCAGATCAATTTCAATTGGGGTACCGGCGGGGCCTCCGGACTCAATCCCGACACCTTCTCGATTCGTTGGACCGGCTATCTGCAAGCGCCCAACACGGGTAATTACACCCTGACCCTGAACAAAAACGATGGGGCGAGGATGTGGCTGGACGGCCAACAGATCATCAATGCATGGACCACAAATCCCGCCAGCGCCAACCTTTGGAGCCATTCCATCACCGAAACCGAGGAGACCCGCTACATCTACCAAGGCTGGAACCTGATCGCCGAGACCGATGGTTCCCACGTCATCCAACGCAAATTTACCTGGGGGCTGGACGTGTCGGGAACGGCTCAAGGCGCCGGCGGAGTGGGCGGATTGCTCATGATTCAGGACGGCACCGATGAGTATTTTCCCATTTATGACGGCTCGGGCAACATCACCGGCCTCTACGACGAGAACGGCAACGTGGACGCCGCCTATGAGTACGATCCCTATGGGCGCATCGTGAAGCAAAGCGGCCCCTATGCAGACGAGAATCCCTTCCGCTTTTCCACCAAGTACACCGACGCTGAGACGAACTTGGTCTACTACGGCTACCGTTACTACAACCCAAGCCTGGGCCGCTTCATCAACCGCGATCCCATCGGAGAGGCCGGTGGTCTCAACCTGTATGGGTTTGTGGGCAATAATCCAGTGAACTATAACGACTATCTAGGGTTGAATTTTCTGGAAGATTTTGCCAATAGTTTCGGAAAATTTATCAAGAACTTTGGCTCTGCCGTCGGGGATGTCGTTGGTGGTGTGATTGGAGGCTTTGAAAGTTTCGTCTCGGGAATTTTTTCCGGGGATCCCTTTGGAGGATTTTCTGAGGGCATCGGTAGAATTGGTCTTGGTTTTTCAGAAGCCTATGATAGTCTTACTCATCCCCCCGGAGGGGATGGCGATACGGGGGACTACGGCTACTTAGGTAGCCTGCCGGCCAATTACATTAAAGGACTGAGTAGCCTTGCCGGGGGCATTGTATCTGCTTCGCTAAACGCCCCCAATAAGTTGTATAATTCACTGTTTAATCGACAGGCGCCGGCGGTGAACGGAGTTTGCCACATTAGTGGAAGATATTTCAACTCTCGATAAAAGTATCGTATTTGTTAATGGCATCCTCAATGACCTGGGTGATGAAAAAAAATTGCCATTGAGAAATTGAAACGATTGCTGGGAAAAGACAATCTTCCGGAAAAATTCATTCTCGTACACAACCAAACCTACGGTTTTGGGGCCGATTTATTGGAGTCGATAAAAGGCTGGTTGGGTATCCCCACAGAAATCGAAAGATTTACCGCCGCTGTAGTAGCCCAACAGCTGGCAACTCACGGCTCCGTGCAGTTGGTGGGGCATAGTCAGGGTGGTATCATCATCGAAAGCGCCGTGAGGAATCTCAGCCGCAATGGCGTTCATTTTGGTCTGGGAGGTTATTCGGTCAATATCACCAGCTACGGAGGAGGGGAGAATTTTGCCCGCGCTAGGCGACTTTACACGGCCATGGGGGTTAATGATTATACACCCTATTACAATTCGGGCGATCTAGTGCCCATGGTAGGTGGTCTGAACGGAAATCCACTGGAAATGATCTTCAGCATTATAATGTTCCCCTATATCGGCGCGGAAGGCGGAGGAGGAAATCGCAGCGCCAATCCCCACAATTACGCACCCGGAGGTATATGGCCCATTCACAAAAAATAGTTCTAAAGTTGGTGATGTTGTTCTGTACCGCGTTGGTTCCATTGGCCTCGGCAAAAATTACCAAGCAGTTCGGTTGGGAGGAACCGGTTACCCTGCAACTCACCGTGGACGATTGGGAAATTCACATGAAGTTCCCCGCCCCTCACGATGCCGATCCGCGTTTTCCCAAGGAGTTGATTTACGAGATCCACTTGGACGATTTTAAACCCCATGCCGATTTGAGAACCGATCTTGAACGTAAAAAAGACGGCGGAAAAAAGCGCAATAATTCCATGCATATCCATGCGGATGACTTGAAGTTCTATTCGTGGAAGTGGACGGGAAAGAAAAAAGGTGAAATTGGTTTTTGGTTAGAAGTCCACGAACACGACCCGGGCGAGGGGAGGGATTTAAGAAATGCCGGGGACTTACATGACTGGTTGGTGGAAAATGAGAAGTACACCCCTCCTGGGATGAGAAAAATTTCGGCCCCACCCCAATTTGCTAAACAAGAAATCGTCGGCAGAACTTGGAGTTATGAGTATGGCGATATTTCCATATCTCGATATTATAGGTACTATTTAGGGTTGGAGAAAAACTATCTGCTTAGATTAACGGTTACTTATTTTAAGCTGGAGCACCCCAACGAGGAGCTGTTTGCCGTTTACCATGATACCTTAAAGCGAATTCTCGATTCAATTGTAATCAAAAAGGCGCCTGCGTGGGCAAAGGAGTCAAGGTGATGCCCGGGGAGGAAGGGGGCAATGGTAGAGACGTTAAGAATTAGGAATGGGAAATTGTGTTTTTTCGGGCAAAGGAATTGACTCTGAGCTTGGCGATCTTGGCGGCATGGCGAGAGCAAATCCACACGAGCCATTCAACCACGCCGAACAATTATGACCTTTTCAGGGACGGCTAAATCTGTGGCTCTCCCTGAAATATCCACGCTGGCGCATGAGGACGCGATGCAGATTCGGGTTTTTTGCAAAGGCCTCGCGGCCATGCAGCCAAAAATGGTTGTTGAGAAGGATGATGTGTTCGGCCGGTAATTTTAAGGACACGACGGCTGAGGACGCCTCCATGGACTCGGATAAATCCCTCAGATAGCGGGCTTCCTCAATGGTTTCAGGATAAGCGAATTGATCGATGAAACAAACCGCCGGCCCATCGAATTTTTCATGGAAAGTGGTCTTTTCCAAGGTAATGGGATAGTTCTTACTCGGGGGAGATCTATATATGATCGGCTGGGAAGCATGGGGATCATTGCTGAACCTTGCCAGGTCCGACCAGTCGTCGAGATGCAGCAACCGGGAATTGCCTCCGACTGCAGAGCGCTCCTCCATCTTCATCATTAGAATCCAATCCGTCGTTTCCTTCAGGTAGG
>JAABVD010000369.1 GCA_014529615.1 Opitutia bacterium | reverse complement strand
TATTCATATTTCAAATATGAAAATTGGAGCCCGAGGACAGGTCACCATTCCTAAACCCTTTCGCCAACGCTGGGGGCTGACCGCTGCCACCGAAGTCGAGTTCGTGGAAAAAAATGGCGAACTCATTCTTCAAAAAAAGGTTTCCAATGACGCTGTCATGCTGAGAGCCAGCATCAGGAGTTGCATTGGCGTTTTGCAGGGCAGGCCAGAGAACGTCGACCATTTCATAGAAGAAATTCGCGGTCGATGATTTCAGCGGTCGATACAAATATTCTTCTCGATTTGGCCAGGCCAAACTCGGACTTTGTCGACAATGCCGTTGATCTCCTGGAACAGGGCACCCTTGAAGGCGGCCTGGTAATTTGCCCAATTGTTCACGCCGAGTTGGCCGTTCATTTTTCGACTATGGAATCCCTCGCTCAATTTCTCGCCAAACTGCAAATTTCTCCGGATCCCTTTAGCCAGGAGACTATCTGGGGGGCGGGGCAAACCTGGCTGAGATATCGCAAAGCAGGCGGAAAACGGGAACGGATAATCAGTGACTTTTTAATTGGCGCCCACGCTGAAAACCAGGCGGGACAATTGCTAACCAGAGATCGAGGATTTTACCGGACCTACTTCTCTCAACTCAGGATCATCGAAACGGGGAAAAGGCCTAGAGGTTGAATAGCCCCTCCCCCCCACAATAAGTCGTAGGAGCGGCTTTTCCCTCCTCCCTCTTAATCTTGATCGTGATCCTGATCATGATCTCTCTCACCCAATTCCTCTCCCCTCATTCCTAATTCGCGTCCTTGGACGCTCCCTTCCTTCTCCCATTGGGAGAGGGTGGCGCGCAGCGCTGGGTGAGGGTTGCCCGTGCTTGTCGCGGGCAACTTGAGGGGGAGTCGGCAAGACAAGGGCGCCAGCCCGCAGTCGCGCCGGTGGGGGGCGGGCGCCAGCCCTTCATCCGTGGTCAATTCCTTGCCCATGGTCCGACTATTTCGGAACAACATCCATTTTGGTCGGCGAAGAAATGCCCTTAGCCTTCGAGATGAAAATTTCGCTTCGACATCGATTCCTGGTTCAGCATGTTCAGTCCTATGAAAATCGAAGTAGAAAAAGAAACTGATGGTCGGTGGATTGCTGAAATTCCTGAGCTTCCGGGTGTCATGGCCTACGGAGATTCAAAAAAAGAAGCTGTAGCCAAAACAGAAGCCTTGGCCCTTCGTATCATTGCAGAACGAATTGATCACGGCGAATCCATCCCTGAACTTGGAAAGATGTTTTCAGTCGAGGCCGCATGAGCAACTGGCCATCGGCGAATTCGCAAAAAGTCTTAAAGGCTGGATGCTGGGAACTCGATGCTCGATGCTGGATGCTGGATACTGGTTTTGAAACTTCCTTTCGAGTAGGAGCGATCCCCCCGAAATAGCCCCAAAGCAATCGCGGCGTAAAGCCGCTCCTACGACTTATTGTGCCCCTTTCCCCATCCGTGGTCAGGAATAAGTGGATAGTGACTAGTGGTTAGTGGTTAGTGGTTAGTGGCGAGAGATAACGGAGGGCGGACATTCCCTGTCTGCGTGCGGTAACGCACAAGCAGGCTGTCCGCCATTGCATTTTCTTTGCGTTGCTTTGCGTTCTTGGCGAGAGTCTATTTCTGGATGCTGGATGCTGGTTTTGAGCCTTCCTTTCGAGTAGAAGCGGCTTTACGCCGCGATCCCCCGAAATAGCCCCAAAGCAATCGCGGCATAAAGCCGCTCCTACGACTTATTGTGCCCCTTTCCCCATCCGTGCGTATCCGTGTCATCCGTGGTTAAAAATCTCTCCTCCTCAATTTTTGAGTCTTTCCTGTCACGCCGTAAACCTTCGGTGAAGGCGGATGTGCTTTTTGTGGTTAATCCCTTCCTCCTCACTTTTTTTCGATCACGATCAAGATCAAGATCAAGATTGAAGGCGATCCGTGCCCATCGGTGGTATTCCCCTCTCCCTACTTTGTGCCTTTGTGCCCCTGTGCCTTTGTGCCTTTCTCCGTTGCCCTCGAATACGCTTTACAATTATGGAATATGATTCCAATTTTGTAAAATTTATCCAGGATGATTTACAGAATTGCACTAGGAAAACTGAAGGAACTGGCCAAGGGGTTTCCCATTGTAGCGGTCATCGGTCCACGTCAATCGGGGAAAACCACTCTGGTTCAGGAGGCCTTCCCAAAACATGCCTACCTCAGCTTGGAAGATCTCGATGTGAGGGATGAAGCTCGTGGGGATGCGCGAGGATTTTTGAGAAGACAGCAAGGCGACTTCATATTGGATGAAGTGCAACACGTGCCCGAGCTTTTCAATTATCTCCAGACTTATGTCGATCGCAAAAAGCGGATGGGAGGGGTCGTATTAACCGGGTCACAAAATTTTTTGTTAATGGAGCGGATTTCTCAAAGCCTGGCGGGCAGAGTTGGTCTACTCCCATTGCTACCCTTTTCATGGCCCGAACTCAAAAATGTAACCGGCAAGGACAAGACACTGGATGAAGTATTGTTTGCGGGTTCATATCCGCCGATATTCGATCGCGGGGTAAGTCCGGTCGATTGGTACCCCAGGTACGTGCAAACCTACATTGACCGGGATGTCCGGCTGATTCGTAACATTGGAAATCTATCCAGATTTCAACGCTTTGTCAGATTATGCGCGGGCAGGATTGGACAATTGCTCAATTTCAGCAATCTGGCTGCGGATTGTGGAATCTATACAAAGACCGCTCAATCCTGGATGTCGGTATTGGAGGCGAGCCATATCGTTTTCCTACTTCGTCCACACTTCAGGAACTTTAACAAGAGACTGGTGAAGCAGCCAAAACTTTACTTTGTCGACACCGGCGTTGCATGCGCGCTTCTGGGGATCGAA
>JAABVD010000368.1:2035-5278 GCA_014529615.1 Opitutia bacterium | reverse complement strand
ACTTGTGCCTCCAGAGTGGATGAATCCCTCATCTCCCCCATGTCAATCGGGTTGGAAACGCCTCCGAGGAGCAGGGGAGACACCCCGATTGCGAGGAAAACCAAAGTAATCAGTGCAGAAAATCTCATTGCAAAATGAAATACCTTACCCATCGCCGCAAGCGATCTTTTTCAGCCTGCTTCCATCTCCATCAGACCTGCCGACTCCTTTCTGAACTCGCCACTGTAAGGTTTCCGTGGCATATTTGGAATCTCCGGTTAAGAGAATCCCGTATTCAATTTTTTCAGTACCCATCCATCATGATGCAGCTACCAAAAACACTCCTTCCCCTTTCCCTGTTCCTCGGCTCAACCTTGTTCGCCCAATCCAAGGAATTATTACCCCTGCGCGAGGTAATCACCGATGATATGCTATGCGTCGGCCATCATTGGACCCCGGACGAAGCCAACCTGAAGATGAAGGAATTCGCCTCCTCCTGGCGGGACAAAAATTCCTGGGAAGGGCGAGCCGACGCCATTCGCGAAGGCATTCTCAAAGGCCTCTACTGGGATCACAGGCCCAAGATACAGGGAGACTTCCGGCCTATTATCCACAACCGCAGGGAAATGGATGGTTACGTGGTTGAGAATATCGCGATAAAAAGTTTTCCAGGGTTTTACATCACGGGAAACCTCTACACTCCGGCAAATCCCAAGGAAAAAAATCCGGCCATCCTCAGTCCGCATGGGCACGCGCACAATAAACGCCTTACCCCTGACGTGCAAAATCGTTGCGCTGTTTTCGCTCGCATGGGCGCCGTAACCTTTGCTTACGATATGGTCGGTTACGGTGAATCCACCCACGTAAACCACCGGACCCCCATCGCAGCTCTCCTTCAAACCTGGAATAGCACCCGCGTCCTGGAATACCTGATTTCGCGCCCCGAGGTAGACCCCCATCGCATCGGCATGACCGGTGGATCCGGCGGTGGAACCCAAACCTTTATCCTGACGGCCATAGATGATCGCATCGGCGTATCCGCTCCAGTGGTACAGGTGTCAGCCCACTTCTTTGGCGGCTGCGTTTGTGAAAGCGGCATGCCCATCCACAAAAACGGCGGCCTGCAAACGAACAATGTGGAGTTTGCCGCCATGGCAGCGCCGCGCCCACTCCTGCTCGTTTCCAACGGGGCGGACTGGACGCGCAACACGCCTCGCATCGAGTACCCTTACGTGAGAAATGTTTACGCTCTCTACGACGCCGAACACAAGGCGGAACACGTTCACCTGCCTCACGAAGGGCACGACTACGGATATTCCAAACGAGTCGCCGTCTACCCCTTCTTTGCTCACCATCTCGGTTTGCGTTACAAATCCATCCCCTACCAGGACGGCTTCGACGAGAGCTTTGTAACTGTGCTCCCTCCCGAGGATCTAAACGTCTTCGATCAGGACCATCCCCGCCCTTCCGATGCCCTTTCCGGCGACCGCGCCGTCATGGAGAGTTTAGGGTTCGAATATGACAATAGGTGAGGTATTCGAATTAGCTTATACTCGCCAAACAAGAGCGCCTGGGAAAGGGGTCAAACCTTGAATCGGTTGACTTCGCAAGCTGCTTCAAGACGAAGCGCCGTTGCATAGCAACTATGCGACGCACGGTTGCAAGGAATGACCCCGACGGGGCTTCTGTCGCTCGCAACGAATTTTTTGATTAACGCGGGCTGGCCCGCATGTCTCGGACTTCGTTGGATTCGCGACTTTGCAGGGTGTCGACCCAGCTTCATCCGCTCATCAGCGCGAAGCCCACACCAGCACTCGATCTTCGTTCGCTCGCAACGAATTTTGTGAGGCATGCGGGCTAGAAAGAGAATGTGTTGGTGATAAACCAACTCGTGGTCGGTGGGATGCGCAGAGCCCCATAGGAGCCGTCCGGCTGAACGTTGATCGGAATCAACTCGTCGTCGGCAAAAGCGTCGGTAATGTTCAGCTGTACCCTCCAATTGATGTTGTCGGTCAGCTTGCGATTGTAACCGATCCAGAAGTCGATCCTGGTTTCGCCATCGGACATATAGGGATTGTCGATTTCCCATATGAAGTCGGTTTGGCCTTCCAGGTTGTCGATTATCGGATAGCCGACAATCTTTCCCGACATATAGCGGGCGGCGCCGCCCAGGAACGTGCCTTGTAGACGCCCTTCGTTAAAACTGTAGTTGTTGACGAAGTTGGCGTGCCACTTGCGAATTTCAGGAGCATCGCTGCCTTCATTGAGTTTGGCCAATTGGAAATCGCCCCAGAGGTAACTTCGGAACCAGGAGCGAATGGAATTGACGTAGCTTCTGCCAGGCCCCCAAAGGCGCACCGACCCAGCCGGGCCATTGTAGGCTTCAGCCCTCTCCTCCAGGAAAGCTACCAAATCGCCTCCGACGTTGGCCCGGGTTGCTTCCGTCTTGGAAACATTCAGCGAGACCCGCCAATTGGGGGTCGGGTTGGCAATAAATTCAACTTCCACCCCTTCGGACTCGTTGTCTGCAGTGGCGGTCATACCTACCGGCGACTGGTAGCCGACACCCGCGGGCCAGCCGGGGATCATCCACTGGGCATCGGAAGTATTGATATTCCAGGCATCGATGAAATCCTGGGGAAGGGAATCGAAGTATTGGAAGAAGGCGTCGAGGACTTGCTGCTCGGTCCAAGTTTGGCCGTCACCGCCCGGATAGGGTTCTGAACCGGGTTGCCAACTATATCCACCTTGCGGGTTCCAGTTGGACACCGCAAAGGATTCGACTTTATTCTGAGCCTTCTTTGCGTAGGCCCAAGGCATCTGGGTGGTCCAGCCGATAGCCCAAGCGGAGGGGAAACCATAACTGGCGGTCTTTACGTTTGATTGGTACCAATTGAGTCGAAACGAGTACTTGTTGTCCGGGGCTGACACCAGGAAACCCCAGTCCTTGGTCTCTCCAGTGGGGGAAGGAAGGGTCCGGCCCCTATGATTGACCCGCTGAGCGGCAGGTTGGAAGTTTTCGGACTGGTTGTAGAAAAGACTCAACCCAACGCCGTAGGGAAGATTCCAGGGAATTAAATCATGGACGTGAGCCACCAAGCTGTAGGTCCGGGTAATGCCGCTGGTCTCACCGGTGGGCTCATCCGGAAGCCGGAAACCGGGGCCCTCCACGTCAACCGTGTCATCTGCTTCTCTCTGGCCTTGATGCGCATAGGCTTTGCTCGAGTCCTCGCGGTATCCAAACAAGGGAACGAGGGCTCCATT
>JAABVD010000368.1:0-2016 GCA_014529615.1 Opitutia bacterium | reverse complement strand
TGGTCAGACTTGCCGCATGGTACATATTATTCAGATCGCTGGTAGTCGCGTCCATGAAAGTGAATTGTTCCGTGGTCCAGCCCGCGTAATTGGCCGGATTATCGTATTCCTGCAATGCTCCAGCCCGCGGGAAGTATGGGTCTATCCAATCGGCGGTGTGATCCACCCCAGTGGCAATCCAGGTGGGATCGAAAAACCTCACGTTTCCTCCATGCATGGGGGTTATGACGGTCTTGACGGGGCTGAGACCCGTCGGCCAATCCTGCCCCCTCAAATCGTCGCTTATATAATGAGCGACACTGATTTTGCGCGACATGCTCGAGGTGATGGATTTGTCCGCCGCGAGCATACGTTCGGCAAAGGATATGGGAGCTGAATACCGGGCAAAGTCCCTCCTTTCCGAGGCGTCATCGTCTTTGCTGAAGAAAGCGGTAAAGACATGGTTTCCCAACAACCTGCCCAGGAAATTTCCTCCCATCCACTCCTCCAGGTCCACTTTCCCATAAATGGTGGCCCGGCTTTGGTCCAATTCCTGAAAGTTTACGTTATTTTGCCACAATTGGGTGCTGGTGAGGACGGCTCGGCCCAAGTTGGGATTGGGAGAACCATCGGGGAGGACTTCATTGATATCAATTGTGATAGCGCTGCCGGACTGTTGGGCGTTAAAGATCGAGGTCAGCCCCCATTGGGCCTCCTGACGGTCGACACCAACCTCATAACCCAAATCCCCGTCGAAGAAGGTTTGCGAAAAAGTGAACTGCAAGCCATCAAAGTCGTGGAACTCGCTTTTATTGGGTCCGTCGAGCAGGTGGTTTTTGTAGTCAAATATGGCGCGGTCGTTTATGTGCCGGTCTTTGTAAACTCCCAGATCCCAGTGGGGTAGTCGCGCTCTTCTGGCATAATCGGAAAAGACGTTGGGACCCTGCCAGCGACCAAGGCCCAAGCCGGCCATCCTGGGAGTGGCACGGAAGACATGTGCGGGAGGCGCATGAATGACATAGGCTGCCTGTTGAAATTCGTGTGCAGTGTTGGAATTGCTGTATGCTACGATCTCGTCGAAAATAGTACCCAACGATCCTCTTATCCAAGGGTCGCGATTGCCTCCCAGATTTGAACTGATGCCCCAAATATTCTTACCTTGGCTGTCAAAGCCTTTCAAGGCTTGGGGCATGTTGTAGATATCCTGAGGCACGTCGTCCAAAGATTTCCACTCCGTCACATGGTTGGAGAGATTTCCGATGTACTGGTTGAGGGTAAATTTGTTCAGGCCGCCCTCAATACCTGAACCCGACTTGAAGAAGGGAGTGATCTGGTCCTTGGGGGTCATCAGGCGCGGGTTGTTGGAGTCGATCTGCCCGTTTTCATAATTAACTTTGAAAGACGTGGTCATTGAATCGTAATTAAAGAAGCTCGGGTCCCATCTCGCTGTCACATAGGCCCGCGTGCTGTCGGAAAAGGCCGGGTCCTGCCGATACTTGGCGTCGTTGCTCAACAAAATCACCCGAACAGCCAGTTCATCCTCCACCAATTCCTGGTTAATGTTGGTAGTAACGCGTTGACTGCCATGTTGGTCGAAACGGACCGTAACTTCGTTAATATCCGAAAAAACGGCCGATTGGAGTGTAGTGTTGATGATGCCGGCCGGGCTTCCCAAACCGAAGAGGATGGAATTGGCGCCCCGCACCATGTCGACGCGGGTGGTGTTATAGGAGTCGAAGGGTATGAGGCTCCGAAAGTAGTTGCGGGTATTGTCACTGCTATCCAGTCCGCGCAGACGCGTATTGTTGTTGGGTCGGGTAAAAAGGTGATTTTCCGTCAGGTTGGCACCGCTGCCAACCCCGGTGAAATTTCCCCTGACTCCTCCCACCTCGGCATTGGTCAAATAAAGCAGAACGTCTTGGTTGTTGGGCGCCCCCACGTCTTCCAGAAATTCCTTGGTAAGTACGGAAATGGATGTGCCGATGTCCTCCAACCGGGTATTGAGACGCGGCCCCGCCAAGGTGGATATGGCCAGAT
>JAABVD010000367.1 GCA_014529615.1 Opitutia bacterium | reverse complement strand
GCCCCCAAAATGATTTCCCATCACTCCCTCCCTTGAGGGGGAGTCGGCAAGACAAGGGCGTCAGCCCGCAGTCGCGCCGGTGGGGGGATAGGCGCGCCAATTAAGAATTAGGAATTAGGAATTAGGAATGTTTCGGTTTGGGGATTGGCAGGTTGAGGGGGTGGCTCTTGGGATGGAGGGGAAAGAGTTCAGAGTGCAGAGAGAGGAGAAAGGAGGGCGGACATTCCTGTCCGCCATTTCAATCTCAGGAACCAGGAATTGGAAGATCACGATCAAGATTTTGGAACCAGCATCGAGCATCGAGCATCCAGGAATTGACCACGGATCCTATTCCGAAGCACAGTAGAAGATTTGTGAGATATGCGGGTTAAGGGTTGCCAGTTTTAGATAAGGACATAAAACAGCTCTTTTTCCCACCGTCGGATATGAAATTACGAAAAAATTGCACCTATTCCCTGGTAGTGCCCACCAGCATGGGCCTGCGCTTTACCCCGGCCAATGCCCAGCCGGTACACAGCAGTTCCCTGTTCGAGGTTCAGGTAACCAGCGCGGAAACGAATGTGGCAAGTATCCTTTCCTTTTTGGGAAAGCCGGTCAAGGTCCTGACCGGCTTTGTCGAGGGAAGTCCCATTTCGCGCATGATCAAGGACAACCTGGCCGGTCGGCACATGGATTATGAAGGTGTGGAACGCGTTCAGGAGGGGCCGTGGGGTTGTCGGCATCAGATCAATTTTGCCGACACCGGTTTGGGGGCGCGCGGTCCTCGCGTATGGAACGACCGGGCCGGGGAAGTAGGCCGCCAACTACGGGCTTCCGATTTCGATCTGGATAAGCTATTCGGCGAGGAGGGGGTTCAGTTTGTCCACCTCTCCGGTCTGGTCGCGGCGGTATCTCCTGAAACCACCCGGTTATGCCTGGACCTGGCACGCAAAGCCAGGGAACACGGCACGCTGGTGTCCTTCGACCTGAACCACCGGGCTTCCTTCTGGATGGGCCGGGAGGAAGAGCTGGCGGACTCCTTTGCCGAACTGGCCGGCTTGACCGATGTACTGATTGGAAACGAAGAGGACTTCCAGCTCTGCCTCGGGTTCGAGGGCCCGGAAGCGGGCGGAGAGGATCTGGCGGGAAAAATCGAGCGCTTCAAAAGTATGATTTCCGAAGTGAAGCGGACTTATCCGAATGCTTCGGTTTACGCGACCACCCTGAGGGAGGTGGTACATGCCAATTGCCATTTATGGGGCGGCATAATTGCCGAGGGCGACAATTGGCATGTGGTCCATCCGCGGGAGATTGTGGTGAAGGATCGCATTGGCGGCGGCGACGGTTTTGTCGGGGGCATGCTCTACGCCATCTTAAAGGGATGGGAGCCGGAGAAATGGATCCAGTTCGGTTGGGCCAGTGGAGCCATGGTAAGCACATTCCTGACCGACTACGGCCAACCGGCCGACGAGGACCAGGTCTGGAGCGTTTGGCAAGGCAACGCCCGGGTAAAACGGTGAAACCTTCTTGTATTTCTCCGGCCAATACCCAATCTATCCCCTTTCACACCCGTTTAAGACAAATGAAGGCAACTCGAATTTTATTAATCATTTTTGCTTGTTTTGCACCGGTCGCCTGGGGGGAGAAGGTTCAGAAAATTGGCTATGTCAGCACGGCTTTTATTCTTGCCCAGCTTCCTCAGACCCAAAAAGCCAACGAGGAAAAGAGCGAAATGCAGCCCAAGTTTCAGGCTCAGCGGCAATCCTATTTGGACGAAATCAAAACCAAATACGACGACTTGGTGGAAAAAACCAGGACCGAGCAATTATCCGAAAACATGAAGCAGCTTGGGCAGCAGGAACTGACCCAGTTGCAGCAGGATTTTGAGGACCACAACCGCCAATCCCAGGAGACGTTGAACAAACGTCGCTCGGTGCTGATGAAACCCATCCTGAAGATGATCAATGAAACCATTGCCTCCATTGCCACGGAGCAGAGTTTCGATTTGGTCATCGATGTGCAGGAATCGGTTGTTTT
>JAABVD010000048.1:12394-12852 GCA_014529615.1 Opitutia bacterium | reverse complement strand
TGGTACTGGTCCAAGCGGTTGGTCCGGAACTGGCAAATAGGGGTGTTCCCAATTCCCTGGCCGATCCGGTTCTCACCGTCATCCAAACTGCCGAAGGCGATGGCGCTGCTCGCACTCCGCTCGCTTCTCCTATCGAGATAATGGAAAACGATGACTGGGAAGACAGTCAGGGACAAATGGTTATCGACGCATGGGGAGGCAGTCCAAATCTGACGGCAGGCAGCCTGAGTTCGGCGGTTGTTCTCACTCTCGGTCCCGGCGGATATACTGCCAAGGTTGAAGGAAAGGATGGAACGACCGGAGTTGCCCTTGTCGAGGTGTATGACCTCGATTGAATGCCTTCTCTCTCATTACCTTAACCGGTAACCGATTTTTTCAAATTAGCTCTGGGCAGGAGAAGGCGCCGGTGGCGCCTTCTCCTGCCGTTCTTGGCGAAAGTCAGCCTTCATGGATTACGG